>NZ_QUCZ01000006.1:0-203700 GCF_003473885.1 Dorea sp. AM13-35 | reverse complement strand
CTTAAGAATTTTCAGGGTTGTTGTCTATTGTTTAATTATCAAGGTTCTTATCTTTTCTTGCTGCTCATGTACGAATCAGCTTGTTCATAATAGCATTTCTTAGTACATTTTGTCAAGAACTTTTTTCGTTTTTTTTAAATCTTTTTTACATCCTTTTAACAGATGCATCCGCTCTCATTCTCAATCGCTTCCGCATTAGAACTTCGAGCAAACGGAGAAAGAGGGATTTGAACCCTCGCGCCGCTATTAACGACCTACTCCCTTTCCAGGGGAGCCCCTTCAGCCTCTTGGGTATTTCTCCAAAATACTGATCTACAGCTTTACATATCACAAGACATATAAAAAACTACCGTCGCATAGACTAGTAGTTTTAAAGCGGAGAGGGTGGGATTCGAACCCACGCGCCCTCTCGGACAAACGGTTTTCAAGACCGCCTCGTTATGACCACTTCGATACCTCTCCATATATTCACTTGTTTATCGCTTCTGTATCAGCGACATGTTGTATTCTAGCACACTTCATGCCGCTTCGTCAATATCTTTTTTCATATTTTTTTATTTTTTTGTATCCCTGTACTTTCCCGTAGTTAAACACCGCCTGCAAAGCCTCTTTAATTCAGATCTCATCCCTGTCTGCGACGTTCCAGCAGAAACATTTTTGCAATGTCCAGATCTTCCGGTGTCGTTATTTTTATATTTTCATAGGAACCTTCAAATAACTTTACCGGCATCTTAAGCATCTGTTCCAAAACCATTGCATCATCCGTCACCTGTACAGCGCGTTTCTCCATAAGTTTAGAATATGCATCTGTAATCAATTCTGTTTCAAATATCTGTGGTGTCTGGACTGCCCAGACATATTTACGTTCCGGTGTTGCTGTCGAATATGTCTTATCGTCTACGATTTTAATGGTATCTTTGCTTGGCATACCAGCTACACAAGCACGACATTTGCACACTGTATCATACCCTCTTCTTAAGATATTTTCTGTCACAAACGGTCTTGCTCCATCATGAATAAATACATAGCCGGTCTTGCTCTCTTCGCCGATTCTTCCATCTGCAATTGCCTGCAGACCATTCCAGACGGATGCATAACGCTCTGCGCCGCCTTCTACAACCGCCTTTACTTTTGAAAAATGATATTTTCGTACAATTTTTTCGTAAACTTCTTCTTCCTGTCCCTTTCCTACTACAAGAACAATATCATCTATAATAGATGATGACTGAAAAATCTCCAGTGTATAATAGATGACCGGTCTTTTATAAAGTTCTATATACTGCTTCTCTACAGAAGCATGCATACGTTTTCCACGTCCTGCCGACAGAACGATTGCCGTACAGTGTTTCTTCTGTCTGATTCCCATTATCTTTCACCTAACTTCAAGTTCGGGACTGCATTCAGATCCCAACCGTGCCTTGTTCCATTTATATATTCATAATATGCAGCCACACCGATCATTGCTGCATTATCCGTACAGTAGATTGGCGACGGATAGTAGAACTGTACACCTTTTTCTTCACATGCTTTCTTCATTGCAGCACGCAGTGCACTGTTTGATGCCACGCCTCCTGCAATTGCAAATTTATCCACATGATATTCTCCTACCGCATGCATGGCATTTGCGACAAGTACATCTGTAACAGCTTTCTGGAAAGATGCTGCAATATCCGCCTGATTGTATTCGATTCCCTTCATCTGACAGCCATTAATATAATTCAACACAGCAGATTTCACTCCACTAAAGCTGAAATCATATGGTGAATCTTCTACATGTGCACGTGGAAATGCAATTGCCTCTGGATTTCCTTCTTTTGATACCTTGTCAATCTTTGGTCCTCCCGGATAACCGAGCCCGATCGCTCTGGCTACTTTGTCAAAAGCCTCTCCTGCCGCATCGTCTCTTGTACGTCCGATAATGTCAAATTTGCCGTAATCTTTTACGCGTACCAGATGGGTATGTCCTCCGGACACAACAAGGGAGAAAAACGGCGGTTCCAGATCTTTGTGTTCAATAAAATTTGCTGCAATATGTCCTTCAATATGATGCACTCCGACCAGTGGTTTCTTCGCAGCATATGCGATTGCCTTCGCTTCGGCAACACCGACAAGAAGCGCCCCAACCAATCCGGGACCGTAGGTTACTCCGATTGCATCTATATCTTCCAGTGTTACTTCAGCTTCTTTTAATGCTTCTTCTATTACCTGATTAATCTTCTCAATATGTTTTCTGGATGCGATTTCCGGAACAACACCTCCATATAAGGTATGAAGTGCAATCTGCGAAGAAATCACATTGGACAGCACTTCCCTGCCATTTTTCACAACCGCTGCTGCTGTCTCATCACAGGAACTTTCAATTGCCAGTATTAATATATCTTTTTCTTCACTCATTGTTTTACCTTTCTTTTCTCTGTTTGTTATTCACATTCTAATCCGAAAATACAAGTTCCACCGAACGCCTGTCTTTTGCTGCAATCGCATTCGGGAAAATCTCTCTCACTTCATCCATATATTCTTCCGGCTTACTGAGTGATGGGCTGTAATGCGTCAGCCACATTTCTGCTACTTCTGCATCTTTTGCCAGCTTTGCCGCCTCATAAAATGTCATATGCTTATATTCTTTTGCTTTTTTCTGCTTATCTTTTTCACCATACATACCTTCGCAGATAAACAGATCCGAATGCATGGCATTCTTGCGGATAGCATCTACCGGTCTTGTATCGGTACAATATGTCAGTTTCAGACCTTTTCTTGCCGGTCCTAATACCATATCCGGAGTATATACATGCTCTCCATCTTCTACAGTCTCACCTTTTTGCAGGATTCCCCAGAACTGCTTTGGAATTGCATTTGCATTGGCGCGTTCCACATCAAATTTGCCGGCACGATCTATTTCCATCGTATAGCCATAGCATGTTACATTGTGATTTACACGGAATGCCTTCAGTCGGTATCCATTCATCTCAAGTGTCTGCTCCTGATCTTTAATTTCTATATATTTGATAGAAAACGGAAGCTCCGGCGCGATCACACGCAGCGCATTGACAACCCGTTCCAGCCCTTTTGGGCCAACCAATGTCAATGGTTCCGTCCGGTCTGCATTTCCCATTGTAAGGAGAAGTCCCGGTAATCCACTGATATGATCTCCATGATAATGTGTAAAACAGATCACATCAATCGGTTTGAAACTCCAGCCTTTTTCTTTAATTGCAATTTGCGTTCCTTCTCCGCAGTCGATCAGCAGGCTGCTGCCATTATATCTCACCATTAGTGACGTAAGCCACCGGTACGGCAACGGCATCATTCCTCCTGTTCCTAACAAACATACATCTAACATATTTTTACTTTACCTCTGTTTCTTCTCTTTTTCTTAACTGTCGCACGTTACAGGTATTGAAAATCCAGATACGATCCTGTCATAGCAGTCCTCACAAAGATCAAACGCGTCTTTCTGTCCGTCTTTCTTCGACAAATACCCCCAGTGCTTCTCCACTTCCACGATATCTTCCTGTGGAACTTCGTTTATTACCGAAATTTTCTTTCCGCAACAGTTGCAAATAATCTCATCTAATTTTTTTATCTCTATTTTTTGTGTTCTGTAATGGCGCATACGTTCCTCCTGCATGTGTCGGTCACATTTTTTCTCTTTGTTACGCCTACATTATATTCTTTCATTTTGCAGATTCCTAGTGGAAACTGCTGACAATTATGGTATCTGCCGGCTCATCAGAACCGCATCTTCCACCGGATCTGTATAGTAATTTTTACGCACTCCGTCCTCTGTAAACCCAAAAGACCGATAAAGTGCTGCCGCGCAGTCATTTCCGGCACGTACATCCAGCATCCATCTGTGGATTCCCGACGCTTTACACCACTCTGTAAATTCATTCATAAGTGCTGTAGCGATTCCCCGCCTCTGATACTTTGGTGCAACTGCGATTTTGACAATCTCCGTCTCATCCAGCACATAAGAGCAAAATAAATATCCTGCCAGTTTTCCTTCTATCCATGCCCCTGTATTTCGATATCCCGGTGCCTTCAGTGTCTCTTCTATACTGCCTGAGCTCCACGGATCCGGAAATGTACATTTTTCAATTGCCAGTATCTCTGATACTGAGTGATTTGTTGCTTCTAATACATCCTGCGGATCAAAAATCCGAACTTCTATTTGCTGTTTCATCTGCGAAACCTCATCAATCAAAATCTACTGACCGGATTTTTCCTTTTTCTCGCGTTCTGCACGTTCTCGTTCTGCCTGTGATACACGCAGGTAATCCGGGCGGTGTTCCATTGCTGTGACTGTTCTGCCTTCTCTATAATAATTCATGCCAAGTGCACCTACTGCTGCCGCGCGCTGTCGGTTCAGGTGAGCAGGCGCAAACTGAATCTTCATATCTGCAAGCAGCTCATTTTTCAGCTGTTCTCTGAAAGCCGGTACACCATCTCCCAAAAATGTTACTTTCTGATTGTATTTTTTTAATTTTTCTGCCAGTTCTTCTATCGGAACTGCCATCTGTTCTTCCATAACTTTAAGTTCATTATCTGCACATGCATAAATACCTGTATAGACCTGCCCTCTTCTCGCATCCATGATTGGACAGATCAGTCCTTCTGTACCGCAGAGATTGTATGCCAGTCCTTCCAGTGTCGGCACTTCTACCAACGGCTTCTTAAGTGCAAGTCCCAGTCCTTTTGCAGTTGCTGAACCGATACGAAGTCCGGTAAATGAGCCAGGTCCGCTCGCGATTGCAATTGCATCGATCGTATCCAGGTCTAATTCTGTCATTTTCACAATCTCATCCAGCATTGGAAGCAGAGTCTGAGAATGTGTCTTCTTATAATTCACAGTATATTCGGCAATCGTCTGCGCATCTTTCTTTTCATTTTCTGATTCCAGAACCGCAACTCCTGCTACAAGGCCGGAGCTGTCCAGTGCTAATATTCGCATATACTAATCCTCCGATAATCAAATCCTTTTTCCAGATCTTTTTCTATCTTAATCTCTGTATAATGTTCCGGTAAGATCTCTTCGATCAGGTTTGCCCACTCGATCAGGCTCACCCCGTCACCATATATATAATCTTCATAGCCAATCTCATCCATCTCTTCGACATCTCCAATCCGGTACACATCAAAATGATAGAACGGCAAACGCCCTTCCTCATATACCTGTACAATTGTAAATGTCGGACTGCTTACCGGCTCCAGTATATCCAGACCTCTTGCCAGACCTTTTGTAAAAACAGTCTTGCCAACGCCAAGATCACCGACCAGCGTATATACCTGTCCGGCATGTGCTTTCTTACCAAGTTCTAAACCGAACGCATAGGTTTCTTTCTCACTGTTTGTCTCTATTATCATGGATATTGTCCTCTCTGTTATCTTTGCACACGAACCGCCGGTGCCGGCATATTTTCATAAATCAAGTCTGCGATTTCTTTGTATTCCGCTTCAATCTGGTTTAATGGAAGAATAATTGCCTGCCCGGAATTACTGTATAAGATCAATATTTTCTTCGTTGTCACTGCACGCTTAAATGCATCCCACGATGCCATTCCGCTGTCTGATTCTGTTGTTGTAAGGATTCCTTTCTCTGAAAATTCATAAGTCACCGGCACACTCAGACGATTGGAATGTTCCATCTGTTTTGTTACACGGTTGCGGATGATCATCTTCAATCCGCCCAGAACAAACGCTGCAAACAACGCAAATACAACTGCCAGTGCGATCTGCTGTTTTACAAGAAATGCCACTGCCAGTGCTACGTTCAGTACTCCAAGGACATTCCGGAATATTCCGATCTTACCGGAACAAATATGATGTATCGTAAAGTCTGTCACCGATGGGACATCCAGTTTTACTTCTACTTTTACTGCCATTTACACGCACCTCCAAATTTTCGTTATATTTCATTGTAACACATCTTTTTTTTCCGTGCCACTTCTGTTATAGAAAAATAGGTATTATTACCAGCGTTTCACCTGACGCATTCCCCGGTTTGAAACCAGATTCATCAACACAATAATCAGAAATGCAATAAAAATTACGATTGCAACCCAGACACCTGCCGTCGCATAGTCTCCATCCTGGATAACCATGGCAATCCTCTGTGAAATCGTTCCTGTTTTTCCCGGAATGTTACCTGCCAGCATGGATGTTGCGCCATATTCTCCCAGAGCCCTGGCAAATGTAAGGATTGTTCCTGACAGAATTCCCGGACCTGCTGCCGGAACTACTACTTTCCAGAAAATAGTAATCTCACTCATTCCAAGTGTGCGTCCGGCATGAATCAGGTTAACATCAATCTGTTCAAACGCCGCTCTTGCATTCCGGTACATAAGAGGAAATGCAATAACTGTTGCTGCTATAATACAGCCAAGCCATGTCTGCACGACTTTAATGTGGAACTGTTCAAACAAAAAAATTCCAAAAGGTCGTCTTCTGCTGAAAATCAACAAAAGGAAAAATCCTGCTACTGTCGGGGGAAGTACCATCGGCAGTGTCAGAAAACCATCCAGAATGGCTTTCATCTTAGGTCCTGCCTTTACCACTTTTCTCGCCGCATAGATGCCAAGAAAAAAGGAGAAAATCGTAGCTGCTATACCTGTTTTCATGGAAATATAAAGTGGACTCCAGTCCAGATTTCGTATAATTTCTGCCATTTTTTCATTCCTCCTGTGTTTTATAATCATTTGTTATGTCCGTTATTTCTAAAACAGACTATGCTTCCCGCATAGCCTGTATCTGTTTTCTATCTATTTCATGTTTATTTTACATTTGTGTCAAAGTAATAAGAATCAAATACTTTCTTTGACTGATCCGATGTTACAAATTTTAAGAAGTCTTCTGCTGCCGCTTTCTGTGCTTTGTCAGCTTCATCATTTTTCACTTCTGCGATTGGATAAATAACATCCCCTGTCAGATCATAGCTTACTTTTTCCAGGATATCCAGATTTTTTTCGTATCCATATGTATCTGAATAGTAAGTGGTTCCGACTTCGCAGGATCCTTCTTCTACTGCGGAAAGGACTTTACTGACATTATCCTGTTCACTGATTTCCACACCGCCAAGCGCTTTGGAAACTTCTTCTGTTGTAATCGTTGCCGGATCTTCCACTTTTTTCAGCTTACCAATAGATATCAGTGCCGCTCTTGTATATTTACCAACCGGAACACTGCCGCCTGCTAATGCAATACTTTTAGCGTCTTTTAATGTTTCCAGACCTTTTACTTTTGTTTTGCTGTCTTTTCTTGTTACAACAATGACCTGATTGTTTACTACATTTTTTCTTGTACCGTCTACAACCAGTCCGTCCTCTTCAAGCTGATCCATCTGTTTCTGTGCTGCTGAGAAGAATAAATCACACTCATACCCTTCTTCAATCTGTGTCAGAAGTGTTCCTGAACTGTCAGCATTATAAGTGATTTTTACATCCGGGTGATCTTTCTGATATTCTTTTGCAAGTTCTGTCATGACTGTATTCAGACTTGCCGCAATAAATACCTGGATCTCTGTCTTTTTCCCGGATTCCTTTTTTGAATCCTTGCTCTCGTTTTTGTTTCCCGCACAGCCTGCTAAAGAAAATACCATAACAGCCGCCAGCACTGCTGCTAAAATTCTTTTTTTCATTTGTCTTCTCCTTTTGATTAGATGTTGATAATTAAGAAAAATCTCTTCTTATAAATTTATAATCTAATCTTTGAAAGTTTACACCCATAGGTAATAAATAATACGAGCTTTGCCGAACTTATTATGCTATACCCGCGCACATTCGCGGCTTGTCCCACGGAGTACTTCAAGTCCATGTTCCAGGTGTGGCAGCAGAAATCTCAGTGCTTCCTTTACTGCTTTGGGGCTTCCCGGCAAATTAATGATCAGAGTTTTCCCCCTGATTCCCGATACTCCCCTGCTGAACATTGCCCTCGGTGTAATCGTCATAGAATAATTACGAATTGCTTCTGCAATTCCATTTGCCATTCGATTGCAGACCTCGATGGTTGCCTCCGGCGTTACATCTCTTTCTGAGAATCCGGTGCCGCCGGTTGTAAATACAACATTGATCTGCCTTTGATCGGCAAGTCTTTTCAGTTCTTTTTTTAATGCTTCTTTTTCATCCGGCAGAAGCAGGCTTTCTTTTACGATATATCCAGCCTCTTCAGCAAGGCTTACCGCCTCCGGACCGCTCTTATCTTCTCTTTCTCCCCGTGAGCCTTTATCGCTCAACGTAATGACTGCTGCAGTAAATGGACGATTTTCATCCAGCGGTAACTTCTCTACTTCATCTCCGACTTTTATGTGTCCGCCTTTTACTACTTCAGCAAATACACCTTCTCTCGGCATGATGCAGTCACCCATCCGTTTATAGATCTCGCAGTGGCTGTGGCAATTCTTCCCAATCTGCGTCATTTCCAGAATCGCATCTCCGATTCGAAATCTGGTTCCGACAGGAAGATCCCGAAAATCATATCCTTCAATAATCAAGTTTTCGCCAAATGCTCCCAGTGCTACATCCGCACCTTTTTCTCTAAATTTCTGTATTTTTTCATAAGAAAGAAGGCTGACCTGCCTGTGCCAGTTACCACCGTGGGCATCTTCTTGCAGTCCCCAACCTTCTATTAAATTCACTTCTTTTTGTTCTTTTTTGACTGTACCTCTTTTTTCACTGGTACAGATTCCGACAATTTTTCCCATAGATTTACCCTCCGATCTGTGCCATTTTTTTCTTTTCCGACACTTTTTCAATCTCTGAAAAACAATGTTTTTTCGGTTTTATTTGTATTGCATGCTTTATATTTTCTCTGATTTTTTCCGAATCACCGCATCTTGCTACATCACGCACAGATATCGTTTCATCATAACAGAGACATGGTTTTAATTCACCTGTAGATGTCATGCGCAATCGGTTACAGGAATCACAGAACACACCATGTATTGCACTGATAAATCCTATACTTCCTTCAAACCCAGGAATTTTATAATAGATTGCCGGTCCATTTCCGTGCTTTCTTTCATCCGGTTTTATATCCGGATAGATTTCTTTTATTTTCTGAAACAGCGTTGTATTGGAAATCGTTTCTCCTTCTTTTCCTTCTCCGATTGGCATGAGTTCCAGAAACCGAACATCGACAGGAATATCTTTTGCCAGAATCAGTAATTCCTTCCATGAAGATTCATTTCGCCCTCTTTGTAAAATCGTGTTGGTCTTCACATGCATTCCCATCTTCATTGCAGCTTTCAGCGACTGCAGCACCTGATCCAACATTGGAAATCCGGTAATCTCTGTATAAACTTTCTGATCTAATGTGTCCAGACTGATGTTGACACTCCGAAGACCGGCATTCCAAAGTTCCGGTAAATATTTTTCAAGCAGCACACCATTTGTTGTAAGTGTGACTTCCTCTGTACCTGGAATCTCATAAATCATCCGGATCAGATCTGCACAGCCTCTTCGCACAAGCGGTTCACCACCGGTAATTTTGAATTTATAAATGCCAAGTGAAACTGCTTCCTGACATACACTTACAATCTCTTCATAAGTCAGAATGTCTTTCATAGGGCAGAGCTCTATTCCGTCCGGCATACAATATTGACAGCGCAAATTACACCGGTCGGTAATTGAAATACGCATATAATTGATTTCTCTGCCACATAAATCCTTCATTTCTTCTATCGCGCTCCTTGTTCTCTTCCTTCTTGTTCTCTTTGTTCACTGATAGGGCTGTCTATAAATGATTGTTTTACATTCTTACTCCGCAAGAAGTTCTAGCAGTACTTTTACAGAGCCTCCGCACACCATGCCTTCTTCGCCTGCGTCTGCATTTTGCAAATCTACAGAACAAATGCTGGCTGTGTCTGTTTCGCCCTTCCTACTTTGCGGTTGTATAGAAGTTAATGTCCGGGCTTTTGACATCAGCAGTCTTGCTTTCTGCACAACTCCGGCTTCCATACAGCCTCCACCAATCGTGCCAATACAGGTTCCTTTTTCGCAGATCAGCATCTTCACGCCAACGCCCTGTGGCGCAGAACCTTTTCTATCTATAATTGTGGCTAAGACTTTCTGTCCATAATCTGTATCATTTTCTATCGCCTTACGGATTTCTTTGGAATAGCCGTAGGTGCGTTTCTTCTTATTTTTTACTTCTATGATCTCTGCAATGATCGCAACACCGATTTCTTCCGGTGTCTCTGCCCCGATATTTAACCCGATCGGTGAATAGATCTCATCCAGCACAGCCTGATCGCAGCCTTTTTCCAGTAAGTGTTCTTTTACCATCGCAATGCGTCTGCGGCTTCCGATCATTCCAATGTATGCATGTCTTTTCTTTGTAATCTGCTCCAGGCACTCTTCATCATAGCGATGTCCTCTTGTCACAATGACGAAATAAGTGTCTGCATCTCCGTCGATTCTCTGCAGACCATCCGCAAATGCTTCGCAGTATACTTCATCTGCTCCTGCTTTTCTCGCCGCATCCGCAAATTTCGGTCGGTCTTCCAAAACAATCACATGACAGCCGATCATCCGCCCCATACGGATTACCGGAATGGAAACATGTCCGCCACCGCAAATGACAAGTTTCTTTTCATTGCCTAATGTATCACAAAATACTTGTTCATCAGAAAGCTGTATCTTTCCACTTATATCCAGCTTATGAAGTTCTTCCGGATGTTCTCCAAAATATCTGGCATAGCGTTCTTGTGCATCCGATTCCCATACAATTTTATTATCTGCCACAAGACACTTCTCACCCAGATATTCTGTTTGCAAGCTTGTAAGTACCTGTTTTTCCACATCCGGTTCACACTGATCGATTGCCTCGAATAATGCCCACATGTCAGTCGCTCTGCTTTTTACATCTACCATTACCGGGTGCCTCCTTTACCGAAGCCGCAATTCGGGAAGGTGCATTCCGGACAATTCAGACATAAACCACCTTCTCCAAGTGTATTCAAATCTTCTGCTGTTAATATTTCACCGACAGTCAATCTCGGAAGTACAAGATCGAAAATCGTTCGTTTAGAATACATGACACATCCCGGAAGTCCTAAGACTGGAATTACTTCTTTTCCTTCTTCTCTATAATATGCAAGCAGGAACATGGCTCCCGGGAGAACCGGTGCGCCGTAACTCACAATCTCGCCTGTCACCTGCCGGATTGCATACGGAGTCCGGTCATCCGGATCTACGCTCATTCCACCGGTACAGACAATCATGTTACATCCATCTGCTAATAAGCTACGAATTGCATTTTCAATCATCTGCGGATCATCATTGCAAATCTCGTGTCCACCAATCTCTATATCGTATTCAGCCAGTTTTTCTTCGATCACCGGCGTAAATGTATCCTTGATCCTGTGATAATAGACTTCACTTCCAGTTGTAACAATACCTGCTTTCTTCTTTTTATAAGGAAGGATGTTGAAAATTACTCCTCCTGCTGTCACATCTTTTGCCTGCTGCATTTTTTCTTCACTAATCACCAATGGAATTACTCTTGTTCCGGCTAATTTATCACCTTTTTTTACTGGAAAATCGCCGTGCCTGCTGGCGATCATTATCTCGCCAAGACTATTGACTTTCCGTAATTTCTCCCGTTCAATCTTCAATACACCATCTATATCCGCAATCAGTTCAATTTTCCCTTCTTTGACATCTGATGGATGCATATGTTCTCCCTGGCAGATCTGGCGTAAGATCTCTGCCGCATCATTTTCATGCAGCATGCCTTCTTCCTTTTCCCAGACGTAGAGATTCTCTTTTCCAACAGATAACAGAACCGGGATATCTTCTTCTGTCACAATATGACCTTTGCGGAATACTGCGTCCTTCGTCACGCCTTTGATAATCTGTGTGATATCGTGGCACAATACATGTCCGACTGCATCTTCCGTTTTAATCAGCTTCATCTGTAGTTCCTCCTGTCTGTATGTCTATGATTGCTTTTTCCAGACTAATAACGCTTTCTTCTTTGATTGAGCTGTTTATTGTGATCGCATTCCGAAAATCTTCGCCGTAATACTTATAAAAGGCATCTTCGGCGGCTTTTTGCACTTCTGTTTCCATCTTACGATAAGTTTTGACCAGCTTTTTACCGGCTTCTGTCAGCCTTGCGCCTCCGCCGCCTGCGCCACCTGTCCAGCGTTCTACCATAGATATACCAATCACCTGATCCAGTTTTTTTAACATCTTGCTCCCCTTGGAATAAGAAAGTTCCATCCGTGCACACGCTTTTTGCACAGAACCGGTCTCATCAATCAATTCCAGAAGTTCACACACGCCCGGTCCGAAGAACTTTTCCTGCGTGTCAAAACGCAGGCGGATCTTTGGATGGATGCAGTTGTTTATCGTGTTCGTGTCTTTCATAGTAGTGTTTCTCCGAAAAATCCATTTAATAAAATCGTTTTATGCATATATTTATTATAAGTTTCGTTATGTTTTTCAAAATATAACGGTTGTATTTTAGCATATGAAATAAAATGAGGCAAGGGTTAAGATGTTAACTTCCAGAAAGATTATCTATGTCGTTGATTTATTTGATGTCAGCCTGGATTATCTTAATACAGTACATTGTAATTCTATATTTATCTATGAAAAGATTGAGTATCACAACTACTTTTAATAAAATAAAAAAGACGATCGGTTGCATTTCGTACTATTCTGCAAACCACCGTCTTTTTTTCTTTACTTTTATTTACCTATATTCATTTATATATAATGAGTTTACACAACAACCGCATCCATGATCTCCCCGATCGGAGCTGCAATGGTAAGATCTGCTCCGACAGATCTCGCTGTCTCGCTTTTATTGATCACAACCAGGTGTTTACCATGGAAATAATCGATAAATCCGGCTGCCGGATATACAACCAGAGATGTGCCGCCGATAATGAGCATATCAGCTTCACTGATCGCACGGATGCTTTTCTGGATTACTTCCGGATCCAGTCCTTCTTCATAAAGGACCACATCCGGTTTGATCATTCCGCCACACTCGCAATGCGGAATCCCCTCCGCATTTTTCACATATGCTGCATCATAAAATCTGCCACATTCCATACAGTAATTACGGTGTATACTTCCGTGCAGTTCCAGTACATTCTTACTTCCTGCTGCCTGATGAAGTCCGTCAATATTCTGTGTGATCACAGCAGTCAGCTTTCCTGCTGCTTCCAGTTCTGCGATTTTCTTATGTGCTGCATTCGGTTTCGCGTTCAGATACATCATCTTCTCTTTGTAAAATTCATAGAATCCTTCCGGGTTATGCATAAAAAAACTGTGGCTTACAATCTGCTCCGGTGTATACTTATAATTCTGATGATACAATCCATCTGCACTCCGGAAATCCGGAATATTACTTTCCGTTGAAACGCCGGCGCCTCCGAAAAATACAATACGGTCTGAATCATCAATCATTTTCTGCAACTGTGTAATCTGTTCTTTCCACTGTTCCTGCATAATCATGCACCTCCTGATTTATCTTTTTCACAAGATATCCATATACTACCGATATCATTTTGCATTACATCTATGTGCTTCCAGCCACCCAATCACTTTCCCCAGATCTGCAAGTGTCTCTGTCACTTTCGCTGTCACTTGTTCCGGCACAATTGCAATATCCGGAATATAAATAACTGCACCGCCAAGTGCGATTCCTGCGCGAAGTCCTGCTTCACTGTCTTCTAATACAAGACATTCTTCTGGCTTACATCCGATTTTCTCTGCCGCTACACGGAAAATCTCCGGATCCGGTTTGCTTTCTTTAATCTCATCACCATAGATAAATGCGTCCATTTTATCATACACGCCCGCATCCTGCAAAAGTTTGCTTGCACGTTTCTTTTCTGTGGATGTTGCCACTGCTTTTTTAATTTCCTGTTTTTCAAGATAACCAAGCAATTCCTCTAATCCCTTTTTGACCGGTACACCATCTCCGGCTATAATCTCATTAAAAATTACATGCTTGGCAGCTCTTGCAGCGTCATAGTTGAATGTCTCTCCAAATGCTTCCATATATAATCTACGAATGACTGCAGGGTTCTTCCCTCTGCAGTCATTCATCAATTCGTCTGTTACATTGATTCCAAGATTCTCTCCTGTTCTCTTCCAACAATAGCTGGATAATCGCTCCGTATCAAACATGGTGCCATCCATGTCAAAAATTACGCCTTTTATCATGCCTGTATTCTGCCTCTTTCTTCCTGCCTGTTCTCGTGAATGTTTTATTCTCATATATACGCTCTCGTTCATTACTTCTGCCTGAAAGCATTTCACACTGTGAAATTACTCCTGGCGCAAAGCAATTCATGCCGTGAGATTATTTATTCTCCGGCTCTTCGCTGTATCCGTTAAAAAATTCTGACAATGCATCCAATGTCTTGATGAGTACCGGCAATTCTTTTTCATCCAATTTGTCCAAAATTGCCTCTGTCATCTGTCTGTGATAATCTGCATGGTGATGGTAAGCACGTTCTCCACGCTCTGTCAATTTCACAAATACAACTCTTCTGTCTTTTTCGCTGCGCTGTCTGGTCACGTACTTTTTGTTCACAAGGCTGTTCATTGCTGTCGTTAATGTTCCGACCGTTACATTTAGCTTTCTGGCTATCGAAGACATATTGCCACCTTCTCCAAGTCCGATTGCCTCAATAACATGCATATCGTTGTTCGAAATATCTTTAAATTCTTCGGTAATGATGGCTTTTTCCTCTAAGCGCCATATCTCATTGATCAGCGAAACTAACGTGTCATTGATCACCTTGTAAGCATCTTCCATGTTTCATCCCTCTTCATTCCCTGGCACTTTCCTCCCGTGCCATTCCTTGGCTGCCTTCATTCAGGCAACTTCTCATACTTTTATTATATCCATCACTCCAGGCAGAATCAAGCCTTAAACAAATCTTGTATCACCTCTTCAACCGTTTCTATTTTCGTCGCCTTATATGCATTTGCACCACAAAATAAAAGTGCATCTTCCACTTCTCCTTTAGCAGCATGGATCAACGCATCTGTAATACAATACGGAATTTCTGCAGGATTGCATTTGTGCAGACATCCGTGACATGGACTGTGTGGGATTTTCTCACCGGCACGCACCTTTTTCTGAAATGTATTTAATATTGCCCGCCCCGGCATGCCCACCGGGCTTTTCACAATTACAATATCTTCTTTCTTTGCATCCAGATACGCCTGTTTATAACGAATATCCGCATCACATTCTTTCGTTGTCACAAACCTTGTTGCAACCTGTACGCCGTCCACTCCAAGTGCAAATGCTTCTTTCACTTTTGACGTATCATCTATACCGCCGGCGAGTACAACCGGAATTTCATGATCGCATTTTTCTTCGTAAATCTTCACTGTTTCCAGAATCTTTCTGACTTCATCTTCATATTTCTTTTTCCCGCGATTTTCAGATCCGCTATTTACAGAACCATGGCACAGATTTCCACATTCTGCTTCATACATTTCCAATTCTTCCACAGAAAATCCGAGGTGTCCACCTGCGAGCGGTCCTTCTATTACTACCAGATCCGGCTGCCGTTTATATTTTTTCTCCCAATATCTGAAAATCACACGTGCGGATTTTTCTGACGAAACGATCGGCGCAAGTTTCACCTGACTTGCTCCTGCTATTTTCGGCAGATCCATCGGAAGTCCTGCCCCGGAAATAATAAGATCTGCACCTGCCTGTATCGCCGCTTCTACATATTTTTCATAGTGGCGCATTGCTACCATGATATTAAAACCAATCACGCCGTCCGGCGCAATCTTTCTCGCTTTCTCGTATTCTTTCTGAATCGTTCTTAAATTGGCTTTTTCCGGATTCTGATTAAAATCCGCTTCTTTAAAACCAATCTGGGCGGCAGAGATAATTCCTATGCCGCCCACTTTTGCAACAGTTCCGGCAAGATTTCCAAGGCTGATCCCGATTCCCATTCCACCTTGTATCACTGGAACTTTTGCTGTCAAATTTCCTGTTTTTAATGGTTTATAGTCCATATTTTGCTCCTTAATGTGCAAATATCTGTGTTTCCTTACATCTTACGGAAACGCTGATATCTGTGTTCTGTCAGTTTTTGCTCCGGCATTTGCTCATAATTTTCTATAAACGCCTCTACTTTTTCCCGGAGCTGATCTGCAACCGGTTTCATCGTCTGTACCGTATATTGTTCCGGCTCTTCCAGCACACATTCAATCACGCCCATTTTCTTCAGATCATCTGCTGTCAGCTTCATCACTTTTGCCGCTTCTTTTGCTTTTGTGCTGTCTTTCCACAAAATGCTTGCAAATCCTTCCGGTGAAAGAATCGAATAAATGGAATTTTCCAGCATCCACACTTCATCTGCGACTGCCAGCGCAAGTGCTCCGCCACTTCCACCTTCACCGATCACAATTGAGAGTACCGGCGTTTTTAAACCGGAAAGTTCATATAAATTTCTCGCAATTGCTTCTCCCTGTCCACGTTCTTCTGCTTCCAGTCCACAAAATGCTCCCGGTGTATCTACAAAACAGATTACCGGACGGTGGAATTTTTCTGCCTGTTTCATAAGACGCAATGCTTTCCTGTAGCCTTCCGGAGATGGCATAGCAAAATTGCGCATAATATTTTCTTTGGTGTTCGTTCCTTTTTCCTGTGCGATCACAGTCACCGGTCGCTCTTTAAAATATGCGATCCCGCCAATGATTGCCGGATCATCTCCATAGAGACGGTCTCCGTGAAATTCTGTGAAGTCCTGGAACAGCATCCGTATGTAGTCACTGCCAACCGGACGGTTTTTCCTACGGGACAGAAGGACACGGTCCCATGCATTTATCTTCTGAGTCTGTGTCTTATCTACGATATCTTCTGAGTCCTTACTCTTTATCTCATCCGCTGTATGAACCGTCGTCTTACTTACTATCTTATCTGTTGCCCGGTCTACCGCCTGATCTCCTGTCTGACTTGCTGTCTCCCCTGCCGTCTTATCTATTGTATCTTCTATGTCAGTCTGCACTTTCCCGTGAAATTCCAGAATTCTGCCTAATGTTTCCCGCATCTTTGGACGTTCTACGATCTGGTCAATAAATCCATGCTCCAGCAGAAATTCCGAACGTTGGAAACCTTTTGGCAGTTTCTGTCCGATTGTCTGCTCGATCACACGCGGCCCTGCAAAGCCGATCAGTGCCTTTGGTTCTGCCAGTATAATATCTCCCAGCATCGCAAAACTTGCAGTTACACCACCGGTTGTCGGATCTGTCAAGACACTGATGTATAAAAGTCCCGCATCGCTGTGACGCTTCAATGCTGCGGATGTCTTCGCCATTTGCATAAGGGACACGATTCCTTCCTGCATTCTGGCGCCTCCGGAACATGCAAATATAATAACCGGCAATTCCTGCCTTGTGGCGCGTTCTACGGCTCTTGTAATTTTTTCTCCGACAATTTCTCCCATACTTGCCATCATAAATCTGCCATCGCAGACTGCCAGTACGGCGGGTTCTCCAAGAATCGTTGCTTTTCCTGTTACAACGGCTTCCCTAAGTCCTGTCTTTTCCTGCAGTTTTTCAATTTTTTCTTCATAGCCTTTATAATCAAGCGGATTCTCTGTCTGAAGATCCATATCCCACTCTTCAAAGGAATTTTCATCTGCGATCATTTCTATCCTGCGGTATGCATGCACACGGAAATACCCTCCGCATTTCGGGCAGATAAAATACTCTCTTTTTACATCTTCCGCTATGATTGCACCGCCGCATTTGTTGCATTTGCGCAATAATCCTTCCGGCACTTCCGGTTTTCTGCCACCCAGATGAATATAATTTTTTCTTCCAGAAATCTGCCTGGTCTTTTTAAACATATTGTCCAGTTTCATAAAATGTCACCTTTATTATCTCTATCCTTATGCTTTGTGTTACTGTGCTTTCACCTGCATATTTTCAATAAACCCAATGTCAATATTGCCTTTTAAATAATCCGGATGATGCAGAATCTCATACTGGTAATCTACATTTGTATCAATTCCTTCGATAATAATTTCCCCCAGTGCACTCTGCATTTTCCGAATGGCTTCTTTTCTGTTTTTTGCCCATACGACCAGCTTGGCAACCATGGAATCATAATATGGTGGAATCGTATATCCGCTGTAAATTGCTGAATCGATGCGGATTCCTTTGCCTCCCGGAAGATACATATCCGTAATTGTACCCGGAGACGGACGGAAGCCTTTTTCCGGATTTTCTGCATTGATCCGGCATTCAATCGCATGTCCGCTTAAGTGAACATCTTCCTGTTTATAAGAAAGTTTTTCCCCTGATGCGATCCGAATCTGCTCCTTGACCAGGTCAATTCCTGTAACCCATTCAGTCACCGGATGTTCCACCTGGATACGGGTATTCATTTCCATAAAATAAAAATTCCCGTTTTTCTCCAGCAGAAATTCAATCGTTCCGGCATTCTCATATCCGGCTGCTTTTGCCGCCGTAACTGCCGCATATCCCATCTTTTCCCGCAATTTGCTGTTAAGTGCAATCGACGGCGATTCCTCGATCATTTTCTGATGATTTCTCTGAATAGAGCAATCTCGTTCTCCCAGATGAATGACATTTCCATATTTGTCAGCAAGGATCTGAAATTCAATGTGTCTGGGATTTTCCACAAAATGTTCGATATACATTGTGTTATCCCCAAATGCCATCTCTGTTTCTTTCTGCGCTGTCTGAAATGCATTTTCAAACTCTTCCGGCGTATCTGCAACACGCATTCCTTTTCCGCCACCGCCAAGCGCTGCCTTGACAATGACCGGATAACCGATTTCGGCAGCTGTTTTTGCGCCTGTCTCTACATCATAAATTGCTTCTGTACTTCCCGGAATCACCGGTACACCAGCCGCTGTCATTGTATTTCTTGCTTCCTGCTTATTTCCCAGTCTCGAGATTACATCGGAATCCGGACCGATAAATGTAATGCCACAGTCTTCACATAATTTTGCAAATTTACTATTCTCGGATAAAAAACCAAATCCCGGATGAATGGCATCTGCACCGGTTATAATAGTTGCGCTAATAATGCGGTCCATGCTCAGATAACTGTCTTTCGACGGAGCCGGACCGATGCAGACTGCTTCATCTGCAAGTTTTGTATGTAATGCTTCTTTATCTGCTTCTGAATACACCGCAACCGTTTCAATTCCCATTTCCCGGCACGCACGAATGATGCGAACTGCGATCTCCCCGCGGTTTGCGATCAGAATTTTCTTAATCATACATGCTCACCTATCCAATCATAAATGTCAGTTCTGCACTTGCAACAACTTTACCGTCTACACTTGCAACTGCCTCTCCGACACCTACCGGACCTTTCTTTTTAATGATCCGTGTCTCTAATTTTAATTTGTCACCCGGCAGCACCTTTCCGCGGAATTTACATTTATTTATTCCGCCGAAAAATGCAATCTTTCCTTTATTTTCCGGTACACTCAAAATCGCAACCGCACCTGCCTGTGCCAGAGCTTCAATCTGCAATACTCCCGGCATGACCGGCTGTCCCGGGAAATGTCCGGCGAAAAAATCTTCCCTGTAAGTTACACATTTATATCCAATGGCATATTCGCCCGGCTCGTAATCTTCAATGTAATCCAGAAGTAAAAATGGATGTCTGTGTGGAATAATTTCCTGAATTTCTGCTATATCTAAATGTTTCATCTGTTCCTCCTGTGAGACTCTTTTTCCTAAATAATGCGGAATAATGGCTGTCCGTATTCTACCGGTGCTCCGTTCTCTACCAGAACTTCCGCAACCGTTCCATCGTAGTCACTCTCAATCTCATTCATCAGTTTCATCGCTTCTACGATCGCCAGCGTCTGTCCTTTTTTCACCGTATCTCCGATTTGTACAAATGCTTCCGCATCTTCCGCAGGTGCTACATAAAAAGTTCCGACAAGCGGGGATGCAACTACTTTTCCCGCCGGCACGTTTTCTTCATTTATATTTTCTTTGCCTGTACCGGTACTTTGAATATCCTTTTCATTTCTGCCTGCCGTAAGAGCTGACGTCTCGGATGTCAGTGCCTCTGATACCTGGATCGTCTGCACTTTTCTTTCTTTTTTACTGAGTTTTATCTTCACACCATTTTCTTCATATTTCAGTTCGGTCAGACCAGATGCTGACACGGACTCAATCAATGTAATCAGATTCTGAAATTCCATGTTATTCTCTCGCTTTCCAGTATTATCCTTCATAACGTTTCAACAACAGTGTTGCATTATGTCCACCAAATCCCAGTGAATTGGTCAGCACATAATTTACGTCTTTCTCTACCGGCGCACCCACTGCATAATCCAGATCACACTCTTCATCTGTCTCGGTAGTTCCCACTGTCTGATGGATAAATCCATCCTGTATCGTTTTCACACAGACGACACACTCTACGCCGCCTGCTGCTCCTAATAAATGTCCGATCATAGATTTGGTCGAATTTACCACTACATTTTTAGCTGCTTCATCTCCAAGTGCCAGCTTAATCGCGCGTGTTTCAAACAGATCATTGTGATGTGTACTTGTCCCGTGTGCAT
Organism: Dorea sp. AM13-35; assembly: GCF_003473885.1. Taxonomy (NCBI): domain Bacteria; kingdom Bacillati; phylum Bacillota; class Clostridia; order Lachnospirales; family Lachnospiraceae; genus Dorea; species Dorea sp. AM13-35. Next base: position 183,149 of record NZ_QUCZ01000006.1, on the reverse strand, counting down.
TGATATAATCAATCTGCTCCGGCGTTACATTTCCTTCTTCCATTGCAAGTTCCATCGCTTTGGCTGCACCGCTTCCGTCTTCTGCCGGTGAAGTAATGTGGTAGGCATCTCCGGTTGCTCCATATCCTGCGATTTCCGCATAAATCTTCGCGCCTCGTTTTTTGGCATGTTCCAGTTCCTCCAAGAACACCACTCCCGCGCCTTCACCAAGTACGAATCCATCCCTATTTTTGTCAAACGGAATGGATGCGCGCATTGGATCTGTTGATGTAGACAATGCTGTCAGACTTGTAAATCCTGCTACTCCGGTCGGACAGATACAGCTCTCTGTTCCACCTGCCACCATAACATCTGCATCGCCGTACTGGATTGCGCGGAATGCATCACCGATACAGTTTGTCCCAGATGCACATGCAGTCACAACATTCGTACATTTTCCGCGGAATCCAAGCTGAATCGAAACATTTCCTGCTGCCATATTGGAAATCATCAGTGGCACCATTAACGGATTCACACGTCCCGGTCCGCGGGTTTTGATTTTATCGTATTCTTTCTCTACTTCCTGCAGGCTTCCGATTCCGGAACCAATGATCACACCTGCACGGAACGGATCTTCTTTTGCAATATCAAATCCTGCATTCTCACATGCCTCTTTTGCAGCTGCCACTGCATACTGGGAAAATGGTTCCATTCGCTTTGCAGCTTTAAAATCCATCCGCTCTTTTGCTACGAAATCTTTCACTTCAGCTGCGATCTTCACTTTATAATCTGTGGTATCGAATTTCGTAATCTCTCCGATCCCGACTTTTCCTTCTTTAATTCCCATCCAGAACTCTTCTACCGTATTTCCAATCGGAGTTACTGCGCCAAGTCCGGTCACTACTACTCGTCTCTTCAAATCCTTTTCTCCTTTATGCCATTACACACTTGTATCTTTGTCACGTCTGTAATCACTGCCATGCTCTTTTTCTTCCTGCTTACATCACCATGCCGCCGTCCACATGGAGCACTTGTCCGGTAATATAAGCTGCATCAGAGGACGCAAGAAATGCGACTGCAGATGCTACCTGCTCCGGCGAACCGAATTTCCCAAGTGGAATCTGCGATACCGATGCTTCTTTTACTTTTTCCGGGAGCACTGCTGTCATGTCCGTCTCAATAAATCCCGGTGCAACTGCATTGACTGTGATTCCTCTGGATGCCAGTTCTCTTGCTGTCGCTTTTGTCAGTCCGATCACGCCTGCTTTCGATGCAGCATAATTTGCCTGTCCGGCATTTCCTGTCACGCCTACAACGGATGCCATGTTAATGATCCTTCCACTTCTCTGTTTCAACATCTGACGTGCCGCAAACCGGATCGTGTGAAAAGCACCTTTTAAATTTGTATCGATCACCCTGTCAAAATCTTCTTCTGACATTTTCATCAGCAGACCATCTCTTGTAATTCCTGCATTGTTTACAAGAATATCCATACTTCCTTCTGTCTTTATTACATCCTGTATAAATGTCTGACATGCACCATAATCTGAAACATCACACCGGTAAATCACTGCTTTTCCGCCTTCTGTTTCAATCTGCGTCTGCACTTCTTTCGCTTTTTCTTCTGAACCGTTGTAATTGATCACAACTTTTGCTCCCTGGGATGCCAGTTTTAACGCAATCGCTTTCCCGATTCCGCGGGATGCGCCTGTGACAACCGCCACTTTTCCTTCCAGCATATATATCCTCGCTTTCTGCCTGTTTTATATGAACCTGTTTCAAATTTTTCTGTCTGTTTTTTTGTATAAACCTGTTCCAATTTTTTTCTGTTATTTTCCGGAAAGCATTTCTGCAACTTTATCAACATCTTCCCATGCCGCTACATTGTATACGGCAACATCCCGGTTGATCTTACGAAGAAATCCTGCCAGCGTTCTTCCCGGACCGATCTCCACAAATGTATCGACACCATCGGCGATCATCTGCTCTACACTCTGCATCCAGCGGACCGGTGCACTTACCTGTTCCTTTAACAGTGCCTTTGTTTCTCTGATGTCCTCTACTTTTTTCGCAGTTACATTTGTATAGTACGGAATGGCAAGCGGATGTAATTCTGTCTGTTCTAATTCTTTTTCCAGCTCTTCACCTGCCGGTTTCAGCATCGGCGAATGAAATGGTCCGCTTACATTTAAAAGAATGGTCCGTTTTGCACCTGCTTCTTTTAATTTCTCCGCTGCTTTTTCTACACTGTTTTTTTCGCCCGTAATAACAATCTGTCCCGGACAGTTATAATTTGCGACCGTTACACCGGAAATATCTGCAATGACATTTTCAATCTTCTGCGCATCCAGCGCCATCACTGCACACATGGCTCCTTCGCCCGCCGGCACCGTATTCTGCATCAGTATTCCTCTTTTTCTGACTAAACGGATGGCATCCTGATCTGTCATTCCGCCAGCCACAGCAATGGCTGTATATTCTCCCAGGCTCAGACCGGCTGTTACATCCGGTTTTACACCTGCATTTTCCAATACTCTCTCCATAGCAAGGCATGTTGTCACCATTGCCGCCTGTGTATATTCTGTAACGTCAAGCTTCTCATTTTTTTCAAAGCAAAGCGCCTTCATATCTATTCCCAGATGTTCTGCTGCTTCATCGTAAATCTTCGCCGCCAGTTCGCTGTTTTCATAAAAATCAGCTCCCATTCCGGCTTTCTGCGCTCCCTGTCCTGGAAAGATAAATGCTGTTTTACTCATAAAATCCTTTCCCTCCGATCAATTCATCGGTCTCTTTCACCAGTTTCTGGATCAATGCCTGACAGGACATTCTTTCTTTTACCATTCCTGCAATCTGACCTGCCATGACACTTCCATTTTTCACATCTCCGTCTACAACTGCTTTTCTTAAACCTCCAAGTGTCAGATGTTCCAGTTCTTCGAAGCCTGCACCCTTATTTTCCAATTCTATATATTTCTTTGTCATATCATTGCGAAGCGCTCGCACCGGATGTCCGGTCGTTCTTCCTGTCACACGAGAATCAATATCCTTCGCTTTGATAATCCGCTCTTTGTAATTATCGTGTACCTGCGACTCATCTGTGACTACGAAATGCGTCCCCATCTGTACACCTTCTGCGCCCAGCATGAATGCTGCTGCAATTCCTCTTCCATCTGCGATCCCTCCGGCTGCGATCACCGGAATCTTCACCGCATCTGCGATCTGCGGAACAAGTACCATCGTTGTATTTTCTCCGATATGTCCGCCGGCTTCGCATCCTTCTGCTACGACTGCATCTGCACCGCAGCGTTCCATTCTCTTCGCAAGTGCGACAGAAGCAACCACCGGAATGACCTTCACGCCGGCTTCTTTCCACATTTTCATATATTTTTCAGGACTGCCCGCTCCTGTTGTCACAACTTTTACGCCTTCTTCAACAATCACTCTGGCTACTTCATCTGCATATGGACTCATCAGCATAATATTGACTCCAAATGGCTTGTCAGTCAGCTTCTTTGCTTCTCTGACCTGCTCTCTTACCCAGTCAGCCGGAGCAGATGCAGCACCTATGATGCCAAGACCTCCGGCATTTGAAACGCCAGCCGCCAGATGGTATTCTGCCACCCATGCCATACCGCCCTGAATAATCGGATATTCGATTTCTAATAATCTGGTTACTTCTGTCTGCATAGTTCAACCTCACTTACTTATTTGTACTTTGTGCCACTTGTTTTATTTATGTGCTTCGATATATTTCACAACATCTCCAACTGTTACGATCTGTTCCAGATCTTCTGTCGGGATTTCAATTTCAAATTCCTCTTCCAGTCCCATGACCATCTCAAAAAGGTCAAGAGAATCCGCTCCCAGATCTTCTTTGAAAGAAGAGTTCTCTGTAATTTTGCTTTCTTCCACTCCAAGGTTTTCTGCTACTAACGCTTTAATTTTCTCTAACATATGTCTGTTCTCCTTCATCTTCATTATTTTTCTGTTCTTATAAATACCGCTGGGAGATCTTCTAAGCAGTCTTCTCTGTGATGTCATGTTCTCCCGGCGTTTTATATAAAGGTGGAATTTTCCAGCCCTTTATATCTCTGTGATATTTCGACCTTATACGGTCGCCTGCCGAAACTGCACTAAATGATTATTCCAAATGCTGTGACCACTGAATGATTGTCGCACCCCATGTCAGTCCTGCGCCAAAGCCGGCAAGTACAATTTTACTGCCACTCTTTAATTTCCCTTTACGGTTACATTCGTCCAGCAAAATCGGGATACTGGCAGAAGATGTATTGCCATACTCCTTAAGATTCATTGGGAATTTTTCTATCGGTTCATCCAGTCTCCTGGCAACCGCTTCAATGATTCTTCGATTTGCCTGGTGCAAAATATAGCATGCGATGTTTTCTTTCTTTAATTTGTTCTTTTCGAGCGTCTCCGTTATGACTTCCGGCACTTTTTTTACAGCAAATTTAAATACTGCCTGTCCGTCCATCTGCATGAAATGCTCTTCATCAAATACTGTTTCCTTATCGATCTTTTTTGTAAGACCATTTGCATCATGTCTGCTCTTTAGCGTAAGTGCTTTTCCGCTTTTTCCATCGGAATGTGTCACCGGAAAATACATTCTGTCTGTCGTTATTTCCTCATTCTGTGCGTCATACGCCTGTACAACCGCCGCTCCCGCTCCGTCTCCGAATAAAATGCATGTCCCGCGGTCTTCCCAATTTGTCAGATTCGACAGGCTTTCACTTCCAATAACTAGTACTGTCCGGTACATTCCTGCCGCAATATAAGCTGCTGCCGTATTATATGCCAGTACAAATCCGGTACATGCTGCGCTTAAATCAAAACAAGTTGCATTTAACGCGCCTATTTCTTTCTGCACTTCACATGCCGCACACGGAAGTATTACATTCGAAGAAATTGTTGATACAAGGATCAGATCTACTTCTTCCGGTCTGACATTTGCATTTTCCAGTGCACGCTTTCCTGCCTCTGCTGCCATTGATACGGTTGTCTCATTCGTGATAATGTGCCGCCTTGCCACGCCGGTGCGTTCCTGAATCCATTCATCACTGGTTTCCACTAATTTTGCAATGTCGTTATTATCCATACAATATGACGGGATATAAGAACCCGTTCCTGTTATTCTTCCAATCATGTTCATTCCTCTGTATATTTCCGCCGGAAGACAGATCGTGACATCGCATTTTATCTCCGACGAATTATTTTGACTTTCAAAGTATATATTCTTTTCCTTTGTTTGTCAAGTATTTTGATAATCAAATTATATTGTCCTAAAAAATTACCCCACCGCCGGTCAGGAGGTATTTCCAAAACCTGCGGTGGGGTTGAACTGTATGTACACATCAACCAATTAAGGTCTCTGTCCCATTCCACCTTCCAATGTAATTGTCTCACCATTCATATATTTAAAATCCGGAGAAGCAAGCTGTACGCATGCACGTCCGATTTCTTTCTCAACGTCTCCGTAGTGTCCTGCCGGCGGCATCTTAACATTTGCCTTAAATGCGTCAGGATATGCTTTCTGGAAGTTCTCTAACTGTGCTGTCCATGCAAGCGGGCAAACAATATTGACATTGATTCCATCTGCTCCCCATTCTGTTGCTGCAACTCTTGTAAGTCCACGGATACCTTCTTTTGCAGCCGCATATGCACACTGTCCATAGTTACCAAACAATCCTGCTCCGGAAGCGAAGTTGATTACTGAACCTTTAGTCTCTTTCAGGTAAGGATAGCATGCTTTCATATAATAGAATACTGCATAAAGTCCGGAATATACTGCAAGGTCAAACTGCTCTGTTGTGTGATCTGCAAGTGTTACACCCGAAGCAGATGCCTGTGCATTGTTGATCAGTACATCAATTCTTCCAAATTTGTCAACTGCCTGTTTTACTACATTCTGAACTGCCGCCTGATTGTCCGCTCCAGCGTTCACATCTGCCTGTACCGGCAGCACTTCAATTCCGTATAATCTCTCTAATTCTTCTTTTGCATCTTCCAACTTCTTTACATTTCTTCCGGTAATAACAAGATTAGCGCCCTCTTTTGCATAAGCAGTTGCAATACCATATCCGATCGATCCGCAACTTCCATCACTTAATACAGCGCGTCCTCCTCCTGTAATGATTGCTGTTTTTCCTGTTAAAAATCCCATAGTTTTAACTCCTTTCTGTGCGTTATGTCTTTCCTGATCCATACCTTCTGTCACGGCACCTGCAAGTTATCTCTCCTGCACTGTGGAGTGGTCTTCTTCTCGTCCTTTCGAGTTCCCCTTAAGCAGCTTCATATCCTGGCTGCACACTTCCCGAAATGGGCAACTGCGCTTCCCCAGCGCGAAAGGTATAAGAGTATAATAGCAAATCGCCTCGGCAAATTCAATATACAATTTCGTTTATTTTTAGTCATATTTGTTAATTTTTTGCTAACCTTTCTTATTGTTAGAAAATTACCATTTGAATACTTATTTATTTCATCCCCATCTGAATATCTGCTTTATTTTTCTTTTCATTTGTCCCCCGGCTTGTTACAATAAGGTGTGATGTCAGGGTCAAAAGTCTGAAAACACGATATGCTTACACAAGAGCGGTTTTATGGCTTTATGACCCGTCTCGATATGAGCATAAAAAGAAAGCGTTAGCTTCATGATATGCGAATATGGGGTAGAATTTAAGAAAAGATGAGGTAACAAAATGAAATTAATGATTGCATCCGATATTCACGGTTCAGCTTATTACTGCAAAAAAATGCTGGAAGCATATAAAAAAGAAGAAGCGGACCGTCTGCTTCTTCTTGGCGATATTTTATATCATGGACCACGTAACGATCTTCCGAAAGATTATAACCCAAAGGAATGTATCGCTATGTTGAATCCGATGAAAGAACATCTGCTCTGTGTCCGTGGGAACTGCGATACAGAGGTTGACCAGATGGTTCTGGAATTCCCGATCCTTGCCGACTACTGTTTCCTGGAACTGGATGGACATACGATTTTCGCCACCCATGGTCATCATCACAATCCGAAGAATCCACCGATGTTAAAAAAAGGTGACATTCTTTTAAACGGACACACACACATTCCGGCACACCAGGATAATGGAACTTTCATTTACATGAATCCGGGATCTGTCTCTATTCCAAAGGAAAATTCTGCACATGGGTATATGATCTATGACGGTGAATTCCACTGGAAAAAACTTGATGGGGCAGAGATTCCTATGCCCCTCCAAAAGGTTTAATAATAATTTAAAATAAAAAATAGACCGCGTCCAACCTCATTGTCTGGCACGATCTATTTTTTTCTTAATTTTTCTGTTCTTTTTTAAACACTCTTCTATATAAATTACGCATTCCACTGACTAACAGTGTCAGATAACGAAGTACCGGTTCTGTTGCAATGGAAAAAATCACAAACAACATAATGCATTTTTCTGACATTCCTGTGATTGCAAACAGCTTTGGCAGGAAGATACTGCAGAGAATGAGACCTGTCATGGACCCAATCCACACAATTCCGCGCAGAAGATTCAAAGGCTGACAGATCCGGTACAATATCATAAATCCAACAACCGCAAGCAGCATGGTTGCTGCTGTCGAAATAGCCGTTGCTCCAACTCCGAATTCCTGCCCAAACACAACCAGTGCCCCAACTGCAAGTACATCCGTAAGCCCCGCCGGAAGTGCTTTTAATACAACATTTGTAAGGAAATGTCCTTTAATAATATCTTTATTCGGCTGGAACGCAAGGAAAAATCCCGGTATTCCGATCGTAAACATACTGATCAGCGAAACCTGTGATGGTTCCAGCGGATAAGAAATCATAAATACAACCGAGAACAATGACAACAGGAAGGAGAATATGTTCTTTACAAGGAACAGGCTCGCTGATCTCTGGATATTATTTACTACACGTCTTCCTTCCAATACAACTGATGGCATACAGGCAAAATTGGATTCCAGAAGCACAACCTGTGATGCCTGTACCGCCGCGTCACTTCCGGATGCCATTGCAACGCTACAATCCGCATCCTTTAATGCCAGTACATCATTTACTCCGTCTCCCGTCATTGCTACGGTTCTTCCCTGGGCTTTCAAAGCCTGTACAAACTGACGCTTCTGCGCCGGTGTAACACGTCCAAACACAGTATATTCCGCAATCGCTTCCGCTGTCTCTTCTTCTGTCCGAAGCGTAGACGCATCAATATAACGATCTGCATTTTTAATTCCTGCTTCTTTTGCAACCTCAGAAACCGTCAATGGGTTATCACCGGAAATAACTTTCACATCTACTCCCTGCTCTGCAAAATAGGCAAATGTTTCCGGTGCCTCCTGACGGATTGGATTTGCCAGAAGAATATAGCCGTAAGGAATCACCTTATCTCTCAGACGTTCTCCGTCCAGTTCTCCTTCGTATTTACCAAACAATAGCACACGATATCCTTTGCCGGCATATTTCTGGACCTCATCCCTGCACTGGTCATAATCTTTCCGAAGCACCAGTTCCGGTGCGCCAAGTACATAATTATTCTCTGTGCCATCCTTTTCCTTCAAACACACTGCACTGTATTTCACTGCGGATGTAAAAGGAAATACCTTCACCACGTTTCGTCCGTTTCTATCCTGGAAATACTCTTTCAGTGCCGCCATTGTTGCATTATCATTGCTCATGGCTTTTGCAAAATCTCCAATTAACGTACGGAGCTCTTTTTCATCTGGTTTTCCTGCTGACTTTTTCTCACCGATTTCTTTTTCTTCGGTTTCTTCTTTTTCTTCATTATCTTTTTCATCTGCTGTAACTGCTACCAGTTGCTTCACACACATAGATGGTTCGGTAATCGTTCCTGTCTTATCGACGCACAATACATCTACACGCGCAAGCGTCTCGATACTCTTCATGTCATGCAGCAATACTTTCTTGCTGGCAAGTCTCATGGAACTTACTGCCAACGCAACACTTGCAAGCAAGTATAAACCTTCCGGGATCATACCGATCACAGCTGCTACCATAGATGTAATACTTGACCGGAACGGATCATGGTTCATAAAGAAGCTCTGCACAAATAAAACAATTCCAATCGGGATCAACGCAATTCCGACAAATTTGACCAGTTTGTCAAGAGAACGGATCATCTCCGACTGTTCACCCTGTTGCATCTGCTTTGCTTCCAGAGTCAGTTTTGAAATATACGAATCAGCACCAACTGCATCCAGTCTTGCATGACACTGACCTGCCACAACAAAGCTTCCCGACATCAGTGAGTCGCCTTTTTGCTTCGTAATCTCATCCGATTCTCCGGTAAGCAACGACTCATTGACCTGCACCTCGCCTGCCACAACAATCGCATCTGCCGGTATCTGATTTCCCGCTTTAAAAATTACAATATCATCCAGAACAAGCTCCTGTGCATCTACTCTGGATATCTTACCGTCTCTTACCACACTGGCATGCGGTGCATTTAACATATTCAGATTATCCAGTACTCTTTTTGCGCGGACTTCCTGTATGATACCGATCAATGTATTAAAAATAATAACCGGAAGAAATGTCAGATCCCTGAACGCTCCGACAAGGCAAAGTAAAATTGCCAGTACGAGAAAAATCAGGTTAAAATAAGTAAATACATTCTCATGTATTATTTCTCCTGTTGTCTTTGACGGCGGATCTACCGCTATATTCGACCAGCCATCTGCTCTGTGCTTAGCCACCTGTGCCGCTGAAAGCCCGATCTCATAATCCGGCTCGTAACGGTCTGTAGTTCTCTTTCTAACACCTGTTTTTGTAAATGTTTCTGTTATTCCTTCATCAAAAGGTTCGTCCTTATAGCCTTTATTTTTATAGTAATTCTGTCTTTCTTTTTTATATTTCCAACCGGCGGGCTTTTTTCTTTTCATTTAGTCCCTGCCTCCTTTTATTTTATGTTAGGATTAAAAAATGCCATACGAATTATTCCGTACTGTATACTCCTACAATTCTCCCCAATCTTCTATATCATCTTAGCACATTTTTCCATCTGCAAATCTAAAGATTCTGTGAATAGTTTCTTAGTTTTATCATAACATACTTTAAAATATTATCACAAAATATCTTTTGACTATCTGTCCATTCTTCGTTATAATCGTAAAAGCAAATAGAAAAGGAGACAGAACATCTATGAATTTCAATCAGATTACCATGTTATCAAAAATGAAAAATGCCATGGAAACATTTCGCCGGAATCATCCAAAATTCCCATTGTTTTTGAATGCCGTATCACAGGATGCTCTTGTAGAGGGAACTATTATTGAAATAAATGTAACTACACCAGAAGGAAAAAATTACTGTACTAACGTAAAATTAAAAAGCAGCGATCTTGAATTAATGGAAACCTTGAAAAATATAAACTCTTAAGACCTGTTGTTTCTGTCGGACAATGCTAAAGTGAGCTACAAAGCCTGCCGCTAACAGTTTTCTCCGGATATTAGGGCAATACAAAAGCAGCACCGCAATATCTTTCTGAGGAATTCCCTCATTTTCAGATATTACCGTGCTGTTTTTTATTACTACATTTATAGTCTGACTTTTAGCTATATATGAAGAATCTGTCACTGACATTCTTCAAAAACGACATAACACTTCAGACTCCCACTTTTTTACAGATATCTGCCAGACAGCATCTGTCACAGTGTGGCGTTGTCCGTGCTGTACAGACTTCTCTTCCGTGATATACAAGACGATGGCAGAGCTCACTTCCTTCTTCCGGAGGGATGATCTTCCATAGTTCCATCTCTACTTTCTTCGGATCTTTGATTCCATCTACCAGTCCGATCCGGTTAGACAGCCGGATACAGTGTGTATCTGTAACGATCGCAGGTTTTCCAAACACATCTCCCATAATCAGGTTTGCGCTTTTACGCCCAACACCTGGAAGTTTCAGAAGCGCTTGAAAATCATCCGGTACATTTCCGTCGTATTGTTCATCCAGAATCTTCATGCAGGCGCTGATATCTCTTGCCTTACTTTTGCCAAGTCCGCATGGTCTGACAATTTCTTCAATCTCTTCCGGTGAAGCCTGTGCCAGCGCTTTCACCGTCGGATACTTATCATACAATGTTTCAACAACTATATTCACTCTGGCATCCGTACACTGTGCGGCAAGTCTCACACTTACCAGTAGCTTCCATGCCTGATCATAGTCCAATGTACAGTCCGCATCCGGATATCTCTTTTTCAAACGTTCTATTACTTCAAGTGCTCTTTGTTTTTTTGTCATTCTGTCTGCTCCTTCTTGCTGCCATCACTAATCATCTGTAATCTTGGAATGATATATTACATACCCAGTTTTTCTGCAACAGCCTGTCCTGCCGGTGTGCCTGCGACACCACCGATACCCGTCTCACGAAGAGTAACATCCATCTTATCTCCAACATCTTTCATTGCATCAATCACCTGATCGATCGGAATCTTACTTGTAATTCCAGCCAGCGCCATATCTGCAGCTGCCAGTGCATTCACTGCACCTCCGACATTTCTCTTCACACATGGGACTTCTACCAGTCCCGCTACCGGATCGCATACCAGTCCCATCAGATTCTTAATCGCCATTGCACATGCATTGGCGATCACTTCACTGTTGCCACCACGTACATGACAGATTGCACCTGCTGCCATTCCGGAGCCGGAACCGATCTCAGCCTGACATCCACCTGATGCACCTGCAAGATATGCTCTGTTGGCTATGATCTGTCCCAGACCTGCTGCTACATATAATGCTTCTATCATCGTTTCCTCCGGCACCTGATACTCTCTGTAATAAGTAACAAGAACTGCCGGAAGTACACCACATGCTCCAGCAGTCGGTGCTGCTACTATTCTCTTCATGCATGCATTATTACAGCCCATTTTCAATGCATTTGCCATAACTTTTGCCATAAAATCGCCACATAACGGTTTCTCATTCTCTCTGTAGGCATCCATCTGACCGCCGTCTTTTCCGACCATTCCACTTTGTGAAACCAGATTCTCTTCATAGGCATCCAGGTTTTCCAGCATAGACTGCCACATACCTGTCATCTGTTTCCAGGAGTTTTCCAGTGTAACTCCTCTTTCATTTGCATCTTCTATCTGTACAGCCTTCCAGAATGGAATGCCATCTTTTTTGCAGCGTAGCTGCGCTTCTTCCATTGATTGATATGACATACGCTTCTATCTCCTTTTACTATTCTTACTCTACTCCGTTCGGATCCAGGAATTTTACCCGGATAATTCCCGGCTTACTTTCCAGATCTTCGATTGCTTCCTTCGGAATCACCTGATCTGTCTCAACAACCATTACTGCACAGCCGCCACGTTTATCGCGAAATACCTGCATTGTCGCAATATTAATTTCCGCTTTGGAAAGTGCTGCTGATACATCCATGATCCGTCCAGGTTCATCTATATTTCGAATAATCAAAGTGCATGTCTCACCGCTGAAATTCACGTCTATTCCATCCAGCTTGCAGACTTTGATACGACCACCACCGATGGAATGTGCCTGCATCTTCATCGTCGGAACACCTTCTGCTTCCATCACAATCTGTGCTGTATTCGGGTGTGCACCTTTAATGTCCTTGTTCTCAATTGTAAATTCCATGCCTTCTTCTTTTGCTACATCAAAACTTACCGGAATCCGCATATCATCTGGCAGCATCCCCAATAATCCTGCGATCAGTGCTTTGTCCGTTCCGTGTCCTTTCCCCGTTGCAGCAAATGAGCCATGCAGATATACTGTAGCTTTCTCTGGCTGTCTCCCGAACAATTGTCTTGCAATAAGACCGATACGCGCTGCACCTGCTGTGTGGGAGCTTGATGGACCGATCATAACCGGTCCTAAAATGTCAAAGATATTTCCCATTTTTTTACCCTCTCTTTTCTATTTTTTGACACATATCTACTTCTTATTATACGTTTTCTCACCTCTCTTTACAATCTTTTTCTGTACGCCGTTCTACTTATTTTCTTTCTCTTTTTTGTTATAAAAATCACATAATTTCCACCGCACTTTCCACTCCTGTATTCATCTATTTTGACACTGCAAACTTGTAAACAAAGTCATGATATGCTAACATTGAAGTCAGTCTGAAAAAGGGAGTGTATGACCTATGAACAAGAAAGAAGTACTGGAAATCCGCAAGCAGTTCACGCCGGAAAACTGTGCAATTACACGTATTTGCGGCTGCTATGTGGATCACGAGAAAGAAAAAAAGACAGAACTGAAAAAGGCTTTTCTTTCCATGCCGGAAGAAGAAGCCTTCAAATATTTTGATATTTTCAAACATACGTTATCCGGAACACTTGGGAAAAATCTGATGAACATGGAATTTCCGACAGAGCAGGAGATGCCGGGTGGAACGCAGGAATTTCTCTTAAAGCTCCGTGACAGCAAGCTTACCGATGATCTTCTGGTTGAGGAATTTTACGATAAGGTCATTGAAAATTATATTTACCCGGAAAATTATTACATCATACTGATCCATGCGGTCTATGATGTGCCGGGCAAATCTTCAGACGGTCTGGAGATGTTCGATGCTTCCGATACTGTATATGAACATATCATGTGCAGTATCTGTCCGGTAAATCTTACCAAAGCGGGACTTACATACAATGCAGAGACGAACAATATTGAGGACCGTATCCGCGACTGGTTTGTGGAATTACCTGTCAAAGGTTTCCTCTTCCCGGCATTTAATGACCGTGCAAGTGATCTTCACGGAGTTCTGTATTACTCCAAGAAACCAGAAGAGCTGCAGCCGGACTTCATTGAAAATGTTCTCGGAAGCCAGATCCCACTTACCGCAAAAGATCAGAAAGCATCTTTCCAAACGATCATCAGTGACACACTGGGGGAAGATTGTGATTATGAAGTTGTAAGAAATATTCACGATAATCTGAATGAAATGATCGAAGAAGCCAAAGAAACACCGGAACCGCTAGAACTCGGCAAACCGGAAATGAAGAATCTTCTTGCCAGAAGCGGCGCTTCCCAGGAACATCTCGAAACTTTCGATGAGGAGTTTGAGGAAGTGGTCGGCGAAAAACAGACATTACTTGCCGCCAATATTGCAAGCAGAAAGACTTTCCAGATTGAAACTCCGGATATTGTTCTGAAAGTAAACCCGGAGCGGTCTGATCTCGTTGAAACCCGAGAAATTGACGGACGGAAATGTCTCGTTATTCCGATTGATGAACATCTGGAAGTCAATGGAATTGAAGTTCATTAAGCATGGGATAAAAAGTATGGACTTTCGTTTTGCAATTGAATGCAAATAAAAATTTGCATATTTTTTCAAAATAATGAAAAAAAACATTTGCATTATCTGCCAGAATGTGATATTATACTTTTTGTCAGCGAGCGGAGATGGCGGAATGGCAGACGCGCTAGATTCAGGTTCTAGTGGGAGTTTATCCTGTGAGGGTTCAAGTCCCTTTCTCCGCACTAGCGATAAGAACTCTTGAGTAATCAAGAGTTTTTTTTATTGTAACGAAGCAAATGCATCATATTTGCATGACAGCATTTAACGACCGCTAATCAGAGCAAGATTCTCGAGAGCGTATCTTGTCTCTGTGTATACGATGAGCCAAGTACAGATTTGTGCTTGCACAAGGATCTGTATTTGGCGAACAAAACAAAAAACTTCACTCTGGGCACGCCCAAAAATGAAGTCTTTTTCGTTCCCTTACTATTTTCCTGCGAAACTTATTTAATAGCATCTCTCCATGTTGCAGGCTCAAACTTGTCCTGGATTGGGATCAGTCTCTGGTCAACATCGATCTGTAATACAGAGTTGAAATTATTTGTTGCCATCATCTGGCATGCAAATCCAACAATAACTACGATCTCTTTGTCAGTGTAATATTTCTTTAACTCTGTAAATGTCTCGTCAGATACTTTTGTAGGGTTCTTAACGATCTGCTCTGCAAGACTCTTCAGAAGTGCTTCTTTCTCAGTTGGTTCAAAGTTAGATGGATCAATTCCAATCTCTGCCAGGTCGCTTACGAAGAATAAGGAGCACAGAAGACATCCGTTTGTTGAAGATACAGAATGTGCATAAACAATTGCTGCACGCTGTCCAATAATTTCAACCAGTCTGTTCCATGATGTATACCATCCCATAAATGCGTCATATGTTGCATAATCCTGAAGCAGTGCTTCTTTCATATTTGTTAATTTTCCCTGATTCTTTAACTCAAGATAAGCTTCCAGTTCTTTTCCTGTAGCTTCTTTTTCATTTGTAAATGCTACTCTTGCCATTTCTTAATGCCCTCCATTTTATAACATATTCTTTCAGTAGGTTTATAGGAACATAATACTACTTTCCACATTTTCCGTCAATCATAATTCACATTTTCTCACTTTTTTGTTTGTTTTTTTGGTGTTTTGACAAATGTATTTCTGTTAAAACGATGTAAATTTACTTTATTACATATAAAAGCACTTGCGCCTCATTATCGAAAAGGCTATAATATTCTACGGGAGATTTTGCAATTTTCGCAATAATTCCAACAATCATTTCTAAAATTATTTTAAAGGCAGGTGAACAGCATGGACGGTTGTGATAGTCACGGGCGAAGTAAGAATATAGAATCGGGAACAAGCAACAGTCGATGCTGTTGTTTTCTATAATTTTTGATTCTATTTTCCATGCCCTGATTTTCATTTCTTAAGACAGCACAAATTCATTTCTTAAGGATATTTAAACAACTGAAAATCACACAGCAACTTGGAGGTAAAAATGGAAAATAAAACACAGAATTACACACCGGAGATTCTAAAAATCATCCGGAGCAACACCTCTCCGGGCATTATGCGAAACAAACTGGAAGACTACCACGAGAATGATCTCGCAGAAGTTTTTCCGGAACTGACCGTAAAAGAGCGTGTCAAACTTTGTCGTATTCTCGACCTGGATATGCTTTCTGATATCTTTGAACACACCGATGAAAAAGAAGCAGCAGAATATTTGAATGAAATTGATGTCAAAAAAGCGGCATTAATTTTGTCTGCAATGGAAACAGATGCCGTTGTAGATGTTTTGCAGATGGTTCCAAAAGACAAAAAGAATCTTTTTATCGAACTGATGGATGATGATGCCAGAAAAGACATCGCCGTTATTGCTTCTTTCGACGAGGAAGAAATCGGTAGCAAAATGACAACCAACTGCATTATGATCCGTGAAAATCTCACGGTCAAGCAGGCAATGAGCAGCCTTATTGACCAGGCGGCAAAAAATGATAATATTTCTACTATATTTATGGTGACAGACAAACAGACTTTTTATGGTGCTATGGATCTGAAAGATCTGATCATCGCAAGACAGGATCAGCCGTTGGAAGACTTGATCGTAACGTCTTATCCTTATGTATATGGAAATGAACTGATTGATGATTGTATTGAAAAGTTAAAAGATTATTCCGAGGATTCTATCCCGATTCTTGACAATGAAAACAAACTGCTAGGTGTCATCACATCCCAGAGTATGGTAGACCTGGTTGATGACGAGATGGGTGAAGACTATGCAAAGTTCGCCGGATTGACCGCTGAAGAAGATTTGAAAGAGCCATTGCGCGAGAGTATTAAAAAGCGACTTCCATGGCTTCTGGTTCTGTTAGGTCTTGGCATGGTTGTTTCTTCTGTTGTCGGATTATTTGAAACAGTTGTAAGCCAGCTTACATTAATTATGTGTTTCCAGTCACTGATTTTGGATATGGCCGGAAATGTCGGTACACAGTCGCTTGCTGTTACGATTCGTGTCCTCATGGACGAGTCATTAACCGGAAAACAAAAATTTGAACTTGTATTAAAAGAAATGAAAATTGCATTTTCCAATGGTTTTATCCTTGGTGTTCTGTCCTTTGTATTAATTGGATTGTATATTGCACTTTTCAAAGGAAAGAGTTTCCTGTTCGCCTATGCAGTCTCCGGCTGTATCGGTGCTTCACTGTTATTGGCAATGGTTATTTCCGGCGCCGTTGGCACATGTATTCCTCTCTTCTTCAAGAAAATACATGTCGATCCAGCTGTCGCATCCGGTCCACTTATTACAACCGTCAACGACCTTGTTGCCGTCGTATCCTATTACGGACTTAGTTGGATCCTTTTAATCAACCTGATGCATTTAGCAGGTTAGAAAAGGGGACGGGGATTTTCTAAAAAGGGACAGGTGCAACCGCAAAAGGGGACGGGGATTTTCTAGAAAATCCCCGTCCCCTTTTGCGGTTTTTTACATTTTCATCATGCCAGACATGATACACCCACCAATTGCTCCACATTTTCCCAATTCTATCCACTGGTCCATGTGGAATTTTATTCCACCGATTCCATATACAGAAATATCCACAGCTTCACAGACTTCTCGTAAAAAGAGCAAGCCTCTCGGCGGCAGCCCTTTTTTGCAGTCTGTAGCGTAAACGTGCCCTGCTGTTATGTAGGTTGCACCGAGTTTTTCTGCTTCTATGGCCTCTTCTACAGAATGTACAGAAGTGCCAAGTTTCGCAAATTTTTCTCTCCACCGCCCAGATGCACTTTTCCCAGCCGTCACTTCCCGTAACAATGGCAGTGGCAAATGAAGGCCGTCACACGGCAATTCCATCGCCACTTGATAGAATGTATGCAAAATACATGGAACCTGATACTCTTTGCAAATTGCCAGCACTTTCTCTGCAAGATCTTTATATTCTTTTTCGGTCAGATCTTTTTCCCGCAAAATTATGGCATCCGGTCCCCATTCACAAATTTTTCGGATCTGTTCTAAATATGGTCTCTTGCTTAATGTACGGTTTGTCACTGCAACTACATGAAACCCTTGCACTTTCTCATTTGTACATCTATCATCCGTATTTTTTATTTCTTTACACATACTATAATCTCTTTATATCTTTTACTTGTTCACACATAAAATATAATCGCTTCGTGCATTTTATTTCTTTACGAAAATATAATCGCTTTATATCTTATAATTCTCTATACATAAATATAATCACTCATGACCGGCTGCAGATCATTTTTCAGCAATGCATCATAAACTTCCTTCACACTTCTGCCATCAGAAATTTCAAACTGATCATCGCCTTTGTCCTCGATGTCTTCCACATGGCTTCCGATTCCGGTGCTGACTCCTGCAGAAATCTTAGTAGCCGCAATACCTACGAGATGATCTCGCACGCGTGCGCACTCTCTTGTTGACACGGTAATGCTTGCAAATGGCATAAAGAGACGATATGCGCAAACAACCTGCAATAGCTGTGTCTCATGCACATCCATCGGGTTGATCCGGTCGTTATTGATGATCGGACGCAACCGTGGACAGGAAAATGCAATTTCTGCATGTGGATATTTTCTCTGTAATAAATATGCATGATATCCGGTTGCAAATGCATCTTTGCGGAAATCATCCAATCCCAGAAGTGCGCCGAATCCGACACCACGCATGCCACCTTTTAAAGCACGCTCCTGTGCATTAACACGATATGGATAAATACGTTTATGTCCTGCCAAATGTAATGTTTCATATTTATCAGAATTGTATGTTTCCTGGAATACGGTCACATAATCTGCACCACATTCGTGTAAATATGCATATTCGTCTGAATTGACCGGATAGATTTCAAGTCCGATTACTTTGAAATATTTTCTTGCAATCCTACATGCATTTCCGATATATTCCACTGTGGACTTACTTCTGCTCTCCCCAGTCAGAATGAGAATTTCCTGTAATCCAGTTTCTGCAATTGCCTGCATTTCTTTCTCAATTTCTTGATCATTTAACTGCGCACGGTTAATTTTATTGTGACAGTTGAATCCACAGTAAATACAATAATTCTCGCAATAATTTGCAATATAAATCGGCGTAAACATATACACACTGTTTCCAAAATGTCTGCGTGTCTCGTCTTTTGCTGCCTGTGCAATTTCTTCTATAAACGGAAGTGCCGCAGGTGATAAAAGCGCCGCAAAATCTTCTGGTGTTCTGGATGTGTGTGCGATTGCACGCTTTACATCTGCCGCCGTGTATTTATCATAATCGTAAGCTTGCATAGCTTCTACAACCTGATCCAATACTTCTGAGCCGATATCTTCCATTCCCGGCAAATATGTCATATGATCGATTCTGTTTTTCTTCTGATCTTCCAGAATCTCCTCACTTAATATACTTTCATTGATATGTTGATTTTCCATCTTTTTTACCTTCTTGTATTTTTGCAATTTTTGTTAAGATTAATCCTCTAAAAATCCCGTAAGCGGAGAGGATGCGCTGGCACCTCTTTCGATTGTTCTTCCAAGTCCGGACAGATAAGCACTGCGCCCTGCCTCGATTGCTTTCTTAAATGCTTCTGCCATGACCGGAACATCACCTGCTGTTGCGATTGCTGTATTTGCCATCACTGCCGCTGCGCCCATTTCCATTGCTTCGCATGCCTGTGATGGGCGACCGATTCCGGCATCCACGATGATCGGTAGATCCATTTCATCAATGAGAATCTGTATAAATTCTTTCGTCGCAAGTCCTTTATTGGAACCGATCGGCGCTCCAAGTGGCATAATGCATGCTGCTCCGGCATCTGCCAGCGCTCTTGCCGCATTCAGATCCGGATACATATATGGCATAACTACAAATCCTTCTTTTGCAAGAATTTCCGTTGCTTTTATTGTTTCGTAATTATCCGGCAATAAATATTTGGAGTCGCGGACAACTTCGATTTTTACAAAATCCCCGCATCCAACTTCTCTTGATAATCTTGCGATTCTGACAGCTTCTTCTGCATTTCTTGCTCCGGATGTATTCGGAAGTAATGTTACATTGTCCGGAATATAATCCAGAATATTTGCCAGTCCGCCTTCATTTGCGCGGCGAAGCGCCAGTGTAATGATCTGCGCATCTGCTTTTTCAATGCATGCTTTTACAAGATCCAGTGAAAATTTTCCTGATCCTAAAATAAATCTGGATGTAAATGTGTGTCCTCCCAGACTCCATGTGTCTTTTGTACTCATATGTTTGTCCTCTTTTCTTATTATTTTTTGATTTATATCTCTTCCTCACCAAGAAGTAAGCGTGTGATCATATTTGCTTCATGGGCAGCGCAGATTGCAACTCTTGGCGCCATCAGTCCATTTCCATAACCTGGCTCTGTCACACGGTCACCACACAGGTAAAAGTTCTTCATCAGATGTTCTGTGCGAATTGTATTACTGCTCCCATAGCCTGCCATTCCGGTTGCCGATACCAGTTTCTTTTTCGGAAAATGCTGTAGAATTCCATTTACCAGCATTGCTTTTGCTTCTGGATTATCAAACGCTTCGCATACAATTCCTGCATCTTCAAAAAGAGAAATCAGATTCTCTTCTGTCACTTTCACACAGTCTGTCCGGATATCAAGATATGGATTGATTTTCAAAAGCAACGATTTCAACGCATCGGTTTTATACATTCCAAGATGTTCCATAAAGTACTGCTGCCGGTTCAGATTCGTAATATCCACTACATCAAAATCAATCAAGTGCAAATGCCCGACACCAATTCTTGCAAGTGCATACGCTACATTTGATCCAAGCCCGCCAAGTCCGGCAATTGTCACATGTCCGGCAGATAATTTTTTCTGGATCTCCGGCGAATGACGTTCTTCCAACGCCGCCTGGATCTCTTCTTTTGTTAATGTCTTTGTTGTCTGTCCTTCCATCATTTTCTCCTTTATGTCATTAACTTCCTGGCTCATCTCCTTTTGGTCCGGAACTTCTTTTTCCTCATCGGTTTCCTCACGCAACTGTCATAATCCCTGTGCTCATCGCTTTCTGTCCCGGACTACTCTTTCTTCCGCTTTAGCCTCCTCCGACAAATGTCACAACTTCCAGACGATCACCGTCTTTCAACATCGTATCGGAATATTCATATTTCGGAAGAATATCTCCATTTAACTCTACCGCAATCCTTTTCATCTGATATCCTGCGTTTTCCAGATAAGCAGCAACAGATATTGACTGTTTCATCTGAATCTCTTTTCCATTTACTGTGATCACTTCACCGCACCTCCTTTTAATCTTAGAAAAAAAGAGTTCACAAAGAAACGTACCCGCGGTGGTGCGCCCCTTCATGAACTCTTGTTCACTCTCAATCTTTTATACCTGTTAATAACAAAAACGGAAGATACCAAAGTATCTTCCGCTCATAACATATTCCTCGCGTTCCTACGTTGGCATTATCCAAATCAGGTATATGGGTCGAAGTTTTAAACTTCCTCTCAGCCTATCACATAAGCTCCCCGGTTCTATTTGATTGTTCTTCTCTAGTATAAATATATTTCACAGATCTGTCAAATATATTTTATATCACATCCTTATCTGGAGCATCTGAACTGAAGTTCTTCCCATCTTCTGTCTACTTCTTTCTGGAAAGCCTCTAACAGATACTCATTGCCTTTCTTGAAAAGATGTTTGAATCTTCCCTGTGGTCTTAAGAAATCTTCGATTGGGAGTTTCTTCTTCGGCTCATAGTTCAGAATCCATTTTCCTTCTACGACCTCAAATAACGGCCAGTAGCATGTCTCTACACCAAGTTTGCAAATCTCCATAATATCCGGCGTATTGTATCTCCATCCACGCGGACATGGTGCCATAATATTTAAGAAAGCAGCGCCTGGTGTATAAATCGCTTTTTCGGATTTGATATGCAGATCTTTAAAGTTCTGTACAAACGTTGTCTGTGCCACATACGGAATATCATGCGCAGCAATTACAGATGCAAGATCTTTTCTGTTCTGTGGTTTTCCGTTACTCTCGCTTCCTACCGGTGTAGTTGTTGTATCTGCATACATCGGTGTTGCAGAAGAACGTTGGATACCGGTATTCATGTAAGCACCGTTGTCATAACAGACATATACCAGATCCTGATTTCTCTCCATTGCTCCGGACAGTGACTGCAGACCAATATCATAAGTACCGCCGTCACCACCAAATGTGATAAATTTGTATGTTTCGTCTAATTTTCCTTTTCGTTTTAATGCTTTGTAAGCACCTTCCACACCACTCATGGTTGCGCCTGCATTTTCAAATGCATTATGAATGTAGCTGTCTTCCCATGCTGTGTATGGGTATGTAAATGTGGATACTTCCAGACATCCTGTTGCATTTCCGATGACTGCTTTATCACCTTCATGAAGACCGCGCAGTACATTACGAACTGCGATTGTTCCACCACATCCGGCACACATTCTGTGTCCTGGCGCCAGACGCTCTGATTTATTCATTGTCTCTTTAAAATTATAACTCATCTTCTCTACGGCCCTCCTTATTCTCTAATTCCAAGATAGCGGTAGGTTTCTCCTGCATCGCCATCTGCGATCATCTGTTTCAGGGCTTCAAATACGCCTTCCATGTCTTCTACGCGCACGTCACGTCCGCCAAGACCGTAGATGTAATTCACTGCCAGCGCATCTGCTTTTGCGCGGTATAATGCACTCATCACATCTGCACCTAACGGTCCGCCATGGTTCGTATAGCTTTCTGCACGGTCCATAATTGCAACTGCTTTCATATTTTTGAGCGTCTCCACGATCTCATCAGCCGGAAATGGGCGGAACAGACGGATCTTCACAAGTCCGACTTTCTCTCCCTGTTCTCTTAAGCGGTCAATTGCATCTTTTGTTGTTCCTGCTGCAGAACCGATCATTACAACTGCACGTTCAGCATCTTCCATGCAGTAAGATTCAAACAGACCATATTCACGTCCGGATACTTTCGCAAATTCCTTTGCAACCTCCTCTACAACTGCCGGTACATGTTTCATGCCTTCTGCCTGCGAGCGTTTTGCTTCCATATAATAATCTGTGATCGCATATGGACCAACTGCCATCGGGCATTCCGGATTCAGAAGATAATTTTCCGGTTCATATTCTCCAACGAAATTCTTTACCTCTGCGTCATCCAGTAATTCGATATTTTCTACTGCATGACTGGTGATAAATCCATCCTGACAGATCATGATCGGCAGTCTGACATCTGCATGTTCGGAAATGCGATATGCCTGCACCATGTTGTCATATGCTTCCTGATTATTTTCTGCGTAAATCTGGATCCAGCCTGCATCTCTTGCTCCCATACTGTCGGAATGGTCACAGTTGATGTTGATCGGGCCGGAAAGTGCACGGTTTACAAGAGCCAGTGCTAACGGCAGTCTATTAGATGCCGCAATATATAATTCTTCCCACATGTAGGCAAGTCCGCAGGAAGAAGTCGCTGTCAAACTTCTTGCTCCTGCTGCCGAAGCTCCGATTGCAGCGCTCATGGAACTGTGCTCACTCTCTACCGGAATAAACTCTGTATCTACCTGTCCGTTTGCTACAAAAGAAGCGAAATACTGTGGAATCTCTGTGGACGGAGTAATCGGGAATGCCGGGAACACATCTGGATTAATCTGTCTCAATGCGATTGCAACCGCTTCATTTCCTGATAAACGTTCTCTTTTTCCCATCTTATTTCACCCCTTCCATCTTAATTGCGTCAAATGGACATGCTTTTACGCAAATGCCACATCCTTTGCAGTGTCCATAATCAAAATCCAGTCTCTTCATGTCTTTTACCGGGATGCAGCTGTCCGGACAGACCGGTACACAAAGTAGACACTGTTTACATTTATCTGCGATAAATTCTGGTTTTACTTCTGACCATTCCCCTGTGTTGAACTCTTTGGAGGTTCCTGCACCGGCAACGATCATACCTTCTGTCAGCTCTTCCCATGTTGCTTTTACACCTAATTTACTGATATCTGTAGCCATTAGTGCACCTCCTTAAATGCCATCTCAAGTGCTTTCATATTGCCGTCAATAACTTCCGGCTTGCTGGCGAATTTGTGCTTGAAGGATGCTTTCATTTCTCTTAAGAAAGTCTCCTCATCCATAATCCCTGCTACTTTTACAATTGCAGCAAGAAGTGGTGTGTTCGGGAAATATTTTCCCATTGCCTCCATTGAGACTTTGTGTGCGTCAATAATATAAACTTCTCCTTCGTATCCATGAAGATGCGGAATGATCTCCTCTTTTGTGCGCTGTGTATTTACAAGAATTGCTCCATCTTTTTTCAAACCGCTAGTCACATCCACGGATTCCAGTAAGGATTCATCTACTACAACTACATACTGTGGATCATAAATATTAGAATGTACACGGATCTTTGTATCGCTGATTCGGTTATATGCTGTAATCGGTGCTCCCATACGTTCCGGGCCATACTCCGGAAAACCCTGTACGTATTTGCCTGTCTGGAATGCTACATCTGCCAGCAACAATGCGGCTGTTTTTGCACCCTGACCACCACGACCGTGCCATCTGATTTCTGTATGATTACTCATCTTTCGTATTCCTTTCTTTAAAAATTAGTATTACTCTGATTATACTGTATAAATATGCGCATGTCTAGAGCGCACTCTGTTTTTATGTTTTTTATAATTCTTGAGAATTGCATCTGCATCTTGCTTTTTCTTGCAGATGTAAATACTTTTCCGGCGTAAGACACCAAGAATCAGCTTGTATCTCACAAGTCCACAGAAACATCTCACCACGAAAAAGCACCCCAGAAGATCTGCTCATCGACAATTCTCCTGAGATGCTTTTTCGTGACTTTCGACTGTTATTACGGATATTTACTTTTTCTTATATTTTTACTTTTTCATTCTACAACCCTGGTATCACTATTTGATACCGTTATCTACCTGATACATATGTTTGATCAGGCGGAAAATCTGATTTGTGTACCCCCACTCATTATCATAGAAACTGATAAGCTTGAAGAAATGTCCATTGATCTGGATTCCTTCACGTGCATCAAAGGATGATGCATGGCTGTCTCCGATAAAGTCAGAAGATACTACTTCGTCATCGATATAATCTAAAATTCCTTTCAGATATGTCTCTGAAGCTTCTTTCATTTTCTTACAAATATCTTCGTAACTGGTTTCTGTTTTTAAAGCAACATTCAAATCCACAATGGATACATCTGAAGTCGGTACACGGTAAGAAATCCCATTCATGCGATCTTTTAATGTTGGAATAACGAGTGAAATCGCTTTTGCAGCTCCTGTTGTGGATGGGATCAGGTTGCCAAATACGGCACGTCCTGTACGCCAGTCTTTAAGTGAACGGCAGTCAACTACTTTCTGCTTAGCTGTAGCAGAATGTATCGTAGACATTAATCCATACTCAATTCCGTAATTGTCTTCTAAGACTTTACACAATGGTGCAAGACAGTTTGTTGTACACGATGCATTCGAAACAACATGCATAGACGGCTGATAAAGTTCGTGGTTGATTCCCATTACAAATGTCGGTGTATCCTGGTCTTTAGCAGGTGCGGAAATGATTACTTTCTTCGCGCCACCTTTGATATGTGCCATTGCTTTCTCTGTAGTACAGTAAGCACCTGTCGCATCTATAATATATTCTGCTCCACATTCCCCCCAACGAATGTCTGCAGCATCATTTTCCGAGTATACACGAATCTTCTCACCATTAACGATGATTCCATCCTCATACTTTTCGAGCGTTCCCTGAAAACGTCCGAATATTGAATCGTAACGGATCATATAAAGAATATAATCCAGATCAGCGTTTCTTACGTTGATCCCACAAAGTTTAAACTGCTCCGGCTGATCGATGGCAATACGGAATGCGACTCTGCCAATGCGTCCAAATCCGTTGATGCCAATTGTTATTGCCATAATAAATACCTCCTGTGTATGACATATTAATACTTTTGTATCTTTCCCCATTTGCAATAACAGTCCGCCACAATCTATCGCGAGTGTAACATACTTTTTCCCGGAATACTACCGAATTGACAGTAATTAATCATTTAACGGGATACGTAAATATTTAACAAGATTTCGATTTTTTCACAGATATTTCTGACTGAATATGTTTCCTTCCGACAACCTCCTAATCAGGATTAAAAAGAATAGAAATGAAGTTTCCTATTATATAGAAAATGGTGCCCTGCGTATCTGCGCAAAGCACCATTTTATTCGTATTATATTCTTTATTTATAAATCATTATGCTTAAACCATTTCATACCTGTAAGCACTTAGATTCATTTTATTGAGCCGGGCTTACAACAACTTTGTATGTTGCCTTATTTCCAGCTTTTGTTCTTGCAGTAATAGTAGCTTCTCCTGCTGCGACTGCTGTAACTTTTCCAGTTGCATCTACTGTTGCAACCTTCTTGTCGGAAGAGCCGTAAACAACTTTACTGCTTACACGTGCCGGCCAGCAAGCCAGTTTATTTTCTGCTGCAGAAGCTCCTGCAACAAGCATTTTACCGGAAGCATCTTTGTTTACTTCTTCTGCTGCAAAGCTAAGCTGTGCATAGTTCTTTACAACATCTGCAGATACGTCCTGGATTGGCCATGCAGCTTTGTCTTTCTGCCAATTCAGCTGCCATAACCACCATCCGCCATCATACACGCTGATGTTCTTCACACCATTCTGATAGCAGATCAGGAATGGGATTGTAGCTCTCCATCCGGTTCCGCAATAGAATGATAATTCATTGTCTAAAGAAGAGTCAGACTCTGCAAGAATAGATTTTACTTTGTCGATTCCTACAACTTTACCGTTTTCAACATAGCTTCCGTCATCTGTGTTATGTCCCCATACAGCACCTAAAGGCTCTCCTGCATAGTCGATATATCCATAACCTGTTTCTTCGCCTTCAAATTCTTTTGTAGAACGGATACTTACCAGACGGAAGTTTGCGTCATTCTGTAGTTTGTCTTTTGCATCCTCTGCTGACAGGATGTACTCTGGATGCGCCGGAACAGTTGTACCGAAGCTGTAATTATCTCCTCCGGCTTTCTGCTCGTTTACTTTTGTCTCCACATCGTATCCGGCAGCTTTCCATGCCTGCATACCGCCATCGACAACTTTTACGTCTTCAACTCCTGCATAAAGCATTGAAAACGCAACTCTTGTTACGCTGGAATCAGATGCACTTCTGCCGTATAAAACTACTTTTGTATCTTTTGTAATTCCGTTTCTCTTCAGGAACTCGCTTAACTGTTTACCGCTGCGGATATTAAAGTTATCTTCCGGTTTTACATCTTTTTCGTCATAAAGTCCGAAATCGTCTTTTCCATCTCCATATGGCCATGGAGCACAGTCGTCATATTCTACTGCATCTGAGTTGATATGATATGCTCCCGGAATATGACCTGCATTATAGTTTTTATCTCCTGCTGTGTCTCCCCATGCAACTTCTGATACGAATACATTTTCATATCCTTTCTGAAGTCCGGACATTGCGCTCTTTAACCATTCCGGCGATACATATACCTGCTGTTTGGATACGGATGCAGCTGTTGTTTCTACAGAATTTGTATTCTTATTGTAGAATACTTTATTTCCGTTTGCATCAATGTATGGATTTCCTTCGTTACTCCAGCCGATCCAACCATCGCTGTAAAGAGATACATTATCATATCCTAAAACAAGAGCATCCCACATAGTCTCAGCAGCTCTCCATCCACTTCCGCAGAAGAATGACAGATGTTTGCTTACATCTATACCCTGAGATTTCCAAAGTGTTTCCAGTCCTTCTTTGCTTCTCATAGATTTATCAGCATTACGATAATAGATCATAGAGCTTGAATATCCACGTCCTGATGGGCCAAATACGGATCCCTCGATTCTACCTTTCAGATCATGGTAACTATATCCTGAACTCTTACCGTCCCATTCTTCCTGAGTACGTGTATCTACTAACTGTACGTTATCATCTTTCAGAAGTTCTTTTGCTTCTGAAATTGTATCAATATATTCCGGATGTAAAGGTTTGTCGGTTCCAAAGCTTGCTACTGCTTTTGGTTTGTTGATGCCTTTTTCCATCTCATATCCTTTGGCATTCCATCCAACCATACCTTCGCTCATTACGTGAACATCCTCGCATCCAAGATATTTAAGGATAACACCCATACGTGTTGTTGCCATCGGCTCTGAACCAACGATGATTACACTGCTATCTTTTGTAACACCTTTGTCTGCTGCAAGTTTCAGAAGTGTTGCATCATCATTCAGTCTCCACTCTGAACGGTAGGCTTCGTCTTTTTCCGGTACATATACCTTTGGAGTCTCATATTCATCTGTATTTACATGAACAGATCCCGGTACATGTGCATCTTCATATCCAGATCCTGTATCCGGGTTATTTGTCTCATCTCCCCAGGCTACATCCAGTATTACAATATTGCTTCCACCTGTTACTTTCTTAGCTTCTGAAGAAAGTGCTGTATTCTTTGTAACATGGTCGCTGACATTCTTTACAACTTCTGCCGGAACATACAGATCATAATTCTTGTATGATTCCATTGTAAATGTTCCTTTGTTGATTGCAGATTTTGCATTGTAAATGGAAAGGTCCTTGTATCCTTTTTTCTGCAGATAAGCTGCAACAGTTGCTGCATCTTTTCCGTTTGTATCATAGATTACATAGCTTTTAGCAGTCGTAACACCAATCGCTTTTAACTCCTGCTCGATATAATCTTCTCTTGTAGAATTTTCGGCAGATTGTGACGAAAATCCGGCTGTCATCCACTGTGAAGATACGTTTACAGAATTTTTGATATGTCCGCCTTTGCTGACACCATCTAATGCCCATCCCTGATAAGCATCTGTAAGTCTTGCATCAACTAATACTTTGTTGTCGCTTGCGCTCTTTGCATACTCTTTTACCTGAGTTGTTGTAGCGGTTGCGAAATCAACAACTGTCACCTTGCATGTAGTTGACAGATATTTGCCTTTGCTGTTTTTCTGTGTTGCTTTTATAGTAATTGTTGCTGTACCAGTCTTCTTAGCTGTTACTTTCCCATTGCTGCTTACAGTTGCTACTGCTTTGTTGCTGCTTGTCCATTTTACAGGGCAGTATACGCCAGCCGGTTTTACAGCTGCTTTCAGTGTGTTTATTTTTCCGACTGCTACAGTAGCTTTGGAAGCACTTACTTTAACACTGCTTGGTTTTAAGTTCTTAACAGTGATCTTAACAACTTTTTTCACTTTTTTGTTCTTCTTGGATGTTACAGTAATGTTTACCTTTCCGGCTTTCTTACCTGTTACAACACCTTTGGAAGATACGGTTGCAATCTTTTTGTTGCTTGATTTGTAAGTAACTGCCTTGCTTGCATTTGCAGGCTTTACTGATTTGACCGAAATTTTAGACTTTCCTTTGATATCAACTGTTTTTGTTGTTACCTTCACGGAAAGGCTCTTCGGTGCTTTGGACGCTGCCTGTGCCGGTACGCTTGTACCGAAAACTGCTACAACTGCTAACATAGCAATCATTGCTACCGCAGCCTTTTTCATAAAATTTTTCATGATTTACCCTTCTTTTGTAAATTTGTATCAGGGTATATAATCCCTGATAATATTTTACTGCAATAGAAACTTTCACTCCAATTGGTATTTTTGATATATAAAAGCACTTATAGATTCTTATTGATATTTATTATCAATAATCGTCATCGGATACTATAGCAACAAAATTCCCGACATACACATCCGATTATGTACATGCCGGGAATTTTTTTATTCGTTATTCTCTTCGACTATTTTGTTTTCACTTTTTTAGCAGCTGACCAGCCTGAGTAAATCTTCACACTCTTCTTGCCAACTTTAACTGTCTTATAAGTACGAACTCTTACATAGTAAGTTTTCTTCGCCTTTAATTTCTTCACTGTTTTCTTAACAGTTGTATTTTTAGAAATCGTAGATGTCTTTACAGATTTTGCGAACTTTTTATTTGTAGAATACTGTACCTGGTATCCGCTCGTCTGAGTTTTCTGTGCTTTCCAGTTTGCGGTGAAGCTCTTCTTTCCGGCTTTTACCGACTTTAGACTTGTTCCTTTTGGATCAATCGTAAATGTCTTTGTAACTGTACCCTTATAATTGCCTGAAAATGTTATTTTCACAGTATACTGTCCGACATTTTTGCATCCACTTGAAAATTGTGTTTTATAATCGGAAGATGCAATTGCCTTTCCGGCTTTATTTTTCACGGTCAGTTTTGGCTGCTGTTTCTTTCCATTATAAGTAAATGTTGTCTTTGAAAGCTTTACCTGCGTTGCGGATACTGTTTCTTTATCCACATCCGGTTTGCCATCTGTTTTTGGCCATACAGACACTTGTTTTTCAAAATCAACAGACGCCGGTTTTCCATCAATTGTCTTAAAATACCAGCTTCGATCCTGCTGTGCGGTTGTCACGCGGATTGGCTCCATTTCCAGCGTCTCCTGCACACATGCACGTACTTCCCAGGTGGTATCTGTGCTCCATCCCGGAGAAACTTCAATATAAGCAACACCGGTGTCAGCGTCTGTGTATTCGTTCCATGCATGACTTGGATTGTTGATATCGCGAATCTGGAACTTGAATGCACGACCAATGTGTTTTCCTTTTTTATCACGGATTGTCAATTTCAACGTTGTCAGCTTGTCTGTTTTTTTCAGTCCCTGCAAAGCCTCTTCTAATTCTTTCGCTGTCTGCTGCATCTGGGCAACAGTTCCGGAACTGGTATTTAACATATTTTCTGCTTTTTTTAGAAGGCTTTCATACGGAGTCCATGTTTCTTCTGTATAACGATATCCCTCTTTTGCATTTACTTTTTCATTTGCTTTTGTAAATGCTGTTTCTAATGTCTGTCTTGCTTCTTCTTCGCCCTCTTCACTCAAAATAAATTGAAGTTTCTCTTTTCCGGTTGCCTTTACACCATTTACCGTTTGGGTAACACGAGTTGGTCCGCCTTCAGCACCATAAGTAACCGTATAACTGATTTCTTCCGGTGTTGTTTTCTGTCCGTCTGCCGGTTTGATTGTAATCTTATCATAGATAGCATCAAAATCTTTATGCTTAATAATTAACATTCCATTTTCGTCACTTACAAGCTCATCCTTCGCCACCTCATCCGGTTCATCCGGAAATTCTCTTATTTTCTCTTTTACGAATTTTACACCTTCCAGCGGGATTCCGTTTTTATTTATTACCTTGATTTCAAGGCGGTCCCAGATCGGTGTCTGTTCTGCCGTATTTTCAAACTCCGGATAAGCATCCGGTGTTTCGCCTTTTTCTACCTTCTCTTTATTGCTCTTAATTGCATCAATTTTACCTGCTTTTATATAAGACTTCTGCTCATCCGTTAATTTGTCATAAGCATCCAAGGCTTTTTGTACAAGTTTCAGATCACCGGATGTCATATTGCTGATGCTGAACTCGTCAATATATTTGTTAACTGCGATAGCCGCAAACAAATCATCCTTTTTCGTATTGTCCGGAAGATAAGTCTGTTCTTTATCTAACGATGTCAATTCAGCAAGCGGTTTAATATCTGTAATGCCAGAATCTCCGGTAAGGCTTAAACGCTGAAGAGATTTTACTTTCTCAAGTGGCGAAATATCCGTTAATTCTTTAATATCTGACAAATCAAGGGATGTAAGACTCTTTAAGCCACTCATATCCGGAAGTTCCTTAATCGGATTGTATGACAGATCCAGCGTCCGCAAGTTGGAAAGTTCCTTAATTGGCGTGACATCTGACACCTGGTTCCGGATCAGGCTCAACTGCGTCAGTTTTTTCATGTCCGCTACCGCTGAAATATCTTTGATCTGATTTTCATTTAG
Organism: Dorea sp. AM13-35; assembly: GCF_003473885.1. Classification (NCBI taxonomy): domain Bacteria; kingdom Bacillati; phylum Bacillota; class Clostridia; order Lachnospirales; family Lachnospiraceae; genus Dorea; species Dorea sp. AM13-35. Next base: position 151,489 of record NZ_QUCZ01000006.1, on the reverse strand, counting down.
CCATAAGCTGTACAAATTCGTCAGATTCTTAATTGCAGAAATGTCTGTAAGTCCATCTCCTTTTAAGAAAAGCTGTTCCAGCTGCGTCAGACCGGAAATCGGTGACAGATCCTTGATCTTCATTCCTTCCTTGTATGCTGTATAACCAATATCAATCTGTTTTGCTGATTTCGCATATTGCAATCCTTCCAGACTCTCCACATACCATGGCATCTTCCAGTCCACAAAGTTTTCCGGATGAGAGCTCTGCTCGTAAGAAATATATTTTACATAGGAAGAGCCTACATCTTCTTTCGTTAATTTCAGTTTTTGTCCGGTTGCATTCATCGCAGCCCGGATCGCCCAGTGAAGTGCCGGATCCTGGATCACATCATCTTTCTCCGGATAGAATACATCTACTTCTTCCAAGCCGCCACAGTTTGAGCCTGCCGCCCGGACATTTCCTGTCCATATCATTGTCGCTATCATTATCCCTGAAATAATCACCGACAGTTTCTTTTTTATCCACATCTTGTGCATAACCTTCCTCCTTTTTGATTGGGGACGGGGATTTTCTAGAAAATCCCCGTCCCCAATTAGAAATGACCTGTCCCTTTTGTCTATTTAACTTTTATTTTTTTCATTACAGACCATCCGGAATACATTTTTTCCACATTTTTACCAATCTTTACTTTTTTATATGTACGCACTCTTACATAATATGTCTTCTTAGCCGACAGTTTCTTAACTACTTTCTTCACAGTTGTACTTTTAGATACAGTTGTTGTTTTTACGGATTTTGTAAATTTCTTATCTTTTGCATACTGTACCTGATATCCGCTTGTCTCTTCCGTTTGCTTTTTCCATGTTGCCGTGAAGCTCTTCTTACCGGCTTTTATAGATTTAAGGCTTGTTCCCTTCGGCAGAATCTTAAATGTCTTTGTATAAGTTCCTTTGTAATCGCCTTTAAATGCTATTTTTACAGTGTACTTTCCGACTTTCTTGCAATCTGAAGCATATTTTACAGTATAAGATGTTTTTGCAATTTTCTTACCATTGCTGTCTTTTGCAATAACTTTTGGTTTCTGTGTCTTTCCATTGTATGTATAGCTCGTTTTTGTGAGCGCTACAGAACCGACTTTCTTCTCTACCGTTGGTTCCGGACTCGGTGTCGGTTCCGGACTTGGTGTATCCACTTTCTGTAATGCTATCTCGGCATTCCTTACTGCCTGAATTGCTTTCTGATATTCTGCATTTGTTGCATCTTCTTTTTCTGCAAGTGCTTTTGCAACTTCGACAGCTATCTGGTATGCTTTCCAGCTGTCTTCTGTATAATCCGATGCTGTTTTCTTCTCCGCTTCTGCAAGCACCTCAGACATTGCTTTTTTGGATTCTTCTGTTACGATATCCTTTTCGATCTTAACAACTTCATTATCTTTTGTTACATAATATCCGTCTTCCGGTTGAGAAACAGTCTCTACACCAACTACCCAGTGATCTGCTGTAGGATAATCCAATACGGATGGCAGTTCTGCGATAAATTTTCTCTCTGTCTCTGTTCCTGTTGCCTGCACTTCTTTTTCATTTACCTTACCTACATAAGTTCCGTTTGCAGAATAGCAATATAATACATAATAAAATGTTGTCGGAAGTTTCGTTCCTTTTACTGTAATTTCTGCTGTATCACCTGCACGTTTTACTTCGGTTCCAGGACCTGCTACTTCTGTAATACTTAATTCTGCTTTTTTTACAACTAATGTTACTTCTTCACCGTTAAATTCTTTGCCATTTACTTTTGCAATATAATTTTCCTTCTTATCTGCATCTCTTGCGATATAAATTTCATTCAATGCCGTCACAACTTCATAATTAGAACCTTCTACCGGTGCAACGGTAAATGGAAGATTAATTCCTTCATGCTGTGTCAGTGTATAGCTAGCCTTTCCATTTGCATCTGTTACATTTTTAAACTGATTATCACAGCAATAAGGAGACGATATATGTAATTGCATTCCAGATATCGGATTACCTTTCTGATCTACAACTTTCACATTTAATGTCTTAAGATCTGCGCTTGGCTGATCCGGTGTTTCACTCCCACCAGTCTTCAGTGCCAGATCCATGGTAGCTCCTGTAAATGCTTCACCGTTAACTTTTGCAATGTAAGGAAAACCATAACCTGCTGTAGCCATCTCTACATCGACTTTCATAGATTCTCCTGCAAGTGCATATGCACTGTCAGAAGATGGTTTTACTTCATACGTTCCGGTTCCTTCTCCACCGGCATCCTGATCTGCAAAGAACATTTCCTGAAGCCCATTTTCGTCTAAAGTAGCTTCTCCATCTTTGTCTGTTGTGTCAAAATCATAAGTCTCTCCATCTTTTTCAAAGATCAGTTCCACGCCACTAAGTGCTTTGCCTGATTCATCCACTGCACGGACTGTCAGCTCTGTCTCATATGACGCTGCTGCTTTCGCCACCAGTGGCCCTGCTCCTGCTAAAGTTCCAATCACCATCGCTGTCGATAGAACTCCTGCTAAAATTTTTGCCTTCAAATTCTTCATTCGTAACTCTCCTTTCTTTGGGGACGGGGAATTTCTAGAAAATCCCCGTCCCCAATTAAAAATGACCTGTCCCTTTTTTATTTAATCTTAATTTTCACCGACTTTTCCACATTACTACCATCCGTTGCCTTTGCTGTGATTTTTATTGTTTTGCCTTTTCCGGCTTTCTTAGCTGTAACTTTTCCTTTTGTGTTGACTGTTGCATACTTACTGTTGGAACTGCTCCATGCAAGTTTTGTGTTAGCATCTTTTCCTGTTGTCTTCACTGTTGCTTTTACTGTTACGAATTTTCCGGCCTTTACTGTCTTTGCTGCTTTCAGTGTAAGCTTCTTCACTGCGGATTTGCGGATTCTGATAGTATAAGATGCACTCTTCTTGCTACCATCCATAGCAGTTGCTGTAATTTTAACTTTCTTTCCTGCTCCGGCTTTGTTTACAGTTACTTTTCCAGAAGCTGTGACAGCAGCATACTTCTTATTAGATGTTGTCCATTTCACTGCTTTGTTTTTCGCATTTACCGGAGACACAACCGCTTTTAATTGTAGCTTTTTGCCTGCTGCGATATCTTTCAATTCGCCTTTAATTTGTATTTTTGTAACTTTCTTGCCTGATATCGGTGTTGGCTCCGGGCTTGGTGTCGGTTCCGGGCTTGGTGACGGCTCTACTACCGCTCCCTTCTCGTATTCCATAACTACCGGATACATTCCCAGACTATGCATTGTGAAATAAATCTGGTCTCCTTCTTTTGTAAATGGAAGTTCCACAAGTTTCTTCTCTCCGTCCAGATAATAAAGATTCTTCACCGTTTTCCCAGATGGTACTTTTTCTGTAACCTGATATTCTCCTGCTGCCAGTTTTGATCTTTCCCAGCGGTGTGGATTCACAACACTGATATCCACTACATCATAATCTTCACCCGAAAGACCCGGCACCGAGTCTTTGCTTAATGTTTTATCATAGAGAAGCATATCTTTGAAATTCAGTCCTGCCACAACCGTATTACCGGATTTACTCATCAATACCGTATCTTCCTGATGTGTCTCGCCTTTGTTCACCAGTCGGAGTTCATCCACTTTGGCACAGCTGGAATGATTATATGCGTATCTCGCCCCTCCATACTCCGACTTATCCTTGGCAACCAGCGGGAAAGAATCGATATCCCAATTATCATTTTCCACTTCTATCATATAATTCTGATCTTCTAATAATTGAGTAAATATTCGTCCGCTTTCACCAGTATTACATTCAAGTGTCTCCGCCGGACTTATCAATTTGATTTTTACATTCCGAAGCATTCCTGTATTATTTTTATAATACACCGGTAAATTAACGGAAACTCTTCTGTCATTTTCCGGGTTTGGTTCTTCTTTATCACGCTTATACATCTGAATGGTATCTACTTCCGGATAATCAAAATCATATTTTCTGTTTCCGTTCACCTCTGTCCAGCTGATTTTCTTGATATTATATAATTTTCCGTCCTTTACCCAGACATACAGACACGGCATACGGTATTCTGTATCTTCTGCGTAAATCATATAGTTGTTATTGTTGATCAAACTCAAATCCGGCAGCTTTCCGTTTTCTGATACAACGGTCTGATCTACTTCCTGCTTTGTCGTATTGTAAATAACAAATTTAATGGATTTTTTTATTGGTACTGTGTAAATCGGATTCATAGTAGCATTGACAACCTCGTCTACTGCAAGGGCTTTAATCGTCACTCGCGCTGTTGTGTACAAATCTTTATACTGATATGCCGGTACCGGTACATCATTGTACTTCTTCTTTTCCAATGCTTCCGTAGTACGTTTTATATCGCCCGACTTCACGCTTCCCAATTGCGTTGTCATCTGTGTTTCTGCTGCCTCTGTTGTCAACAGTGTCCCCGGTATAATTCCGACCGCCATATTACCGACAACTGCTGCACATAACAACTTTGTCAGTAGCTTTTTCCTTTTCATCTTTTCCTCCCTTGTTTCTTGAAAATATCTGATTTTACTGTCCTTTTTCTATCTATTTATTATAATATATCCTGCATTCCCTTTCCAATTGATTGCACTTATATATGTTGTTATTTATTGTTTTTTTCTATATCTATTACCTCCAAAATCCACACCTGTTTCTTAATGTTTTCCATATCTATTATCTCCAAAATCCACGCCTGTTTCTTGATGTTTTTTATATTTACCATATTAAAAATCCCCAGCCTTTTTTGCTTTCTCTCCAGCACATTAAAAACATGTAACTATCGATTTCTCCATATAGCAATAAAACAGTTTTTGTCCTATAATGCTAAATTTTATTCGCTGATTAGCGGCTGTGAAATGTCATCATACAAGCATGCCACCGTTTTCTCTTTTCCTGACAGCAAGTATCCTTTTGCACGAAGAATATTTCCGTAGCGTCCGCGAATCGTGTCTTCCGGAAATCCAATTAATTTTTACACTGAATCTATTGAAACATTTGTTTCTAACAACCGCAGCCATCCTTCTTTTAAAAGTGAAGAATAATGTTCTACGATGATCGTACCAGCTTCCCGTATCTGATTTTCATATAATTCTGTACTCATCCCGTCGCATACACAATAAAAGGGCATTTCGCAAAACGAAACGCCCTTTCACTTTTCCATATTCTTTTGTCAGGCAATCATTTACCTGTTACTTTACAGTCGCTTTCTTAACTGTTGACCATCCGGAATAATATTTTGTACTACCTACTTTTTTATAGGTACGAATACGTACGTAGTATTTTTTCTTTGATTTTAAACTTCCGAGAGTTGCACTTGTTGTACTATTTTTAGAAACCGTCTTTGTCTTGATGCTCTTTTTAAATTTCGCATCTGTTGTATATTGGATCTGATAACCGCTTGTCTCTTTTGACTGTTTACTCCATTTCACAGACAGTTTCTTTTTAGAAGCTTTCAAAGATTTGACGGATGTTCCTCTCGGATTGATCTTAAATGTCTTAGTATAGCTTCCGCTATATGGCTTCTTAAATGTAATCTTTACCTTATATGTGCCGACTTTTTTGCAGCCAGACGCATAAGATACGCTATAGTAAGATTCTGCAATCTTCTTGCCATTCTTCTCTTTTGCTGTCACTGCCGGTTTCTTTGTTTTGCCGTCATAGGTGTAAGATGTCTTTGCAAGGCTTACGGTTCCGACTGCTTTCTTCACATCCGGACTCGGTGTCGGTTCCGGACTCGGTGTCGGTTCCGGACTTGGTGTCGGTTCCGGGCTTGGCGTTGGTGCTTTTACTAACGCTGCGATTGCCGCCTCCAGGTTATTTTTTGCTGTGTCAACTTCCTCCTGGATGGCATTCAGATTCTTTCTTACATTATTGGCTTCCTCAAATACCGGATAAAATGCATTCCACGACTCTACAGTATAATCCTTTTTGTTAAGACGATTTGCAATCAGAAGCTGTTTTTGTAATTCTGTAAAATCTACCGGTGCCTTTTCTTTCTCTGTAAGAACCAGTTTTACTTGCAAATCTTCTTCTGTCTGTACCTGCTTTCTTCCATCCGGCAAAGTTATGCTTGTAATCTTGCTGTTCTGCTCCTCCAGGCGAATTGTAACACCTTCATAATTCTGACCTTCTGCCAGTGTCATCGTATAATAGTTATAATCTTTGCCCTGTGTTGTATAGCTGGCAACACCATTCTCATCAGATACCATTTCCGTTGCACTGGATGTCCAGGAATTCGTTATGTTAAATTTCACTCCGGACAAAAGCTTTCCTTTATCATTTACTAAAGTAATATTTACCGTTTTATAATCTGCACCTTTCACAAGGCCATCAATGGCTTTTGTCAGATTATCTTCTGCTTCATTAATCTCTGCCTGTGTTGCAGCATCATCACTATTTACAATTTTTGCCTGTGTAAGTGCCTTCGTCAACGCTTTATAAGACGCCTCTGTGTATCCATTTTCTTTGATATTCCCTGCCTGCGCAATCACTTTTTCCAGATTCTGCTTATTTATACGAAGTGTCTCTCCGTTCTTCAACTGCAATGTACGACTGACAGATGCTTTATCCACTGCTTTTCCATTAATCTCAATGATTTTTCCATCTGCATCTGCTTCAACCGTAATATCGCCTATATAACCGGTAAATTTTGATGCTTCATCCAATGAAATTGTATATGTAATTGCCTTTACCGCTTCCGGAATTTTATATTCTGCAATTCCGTTTCCATCTGTACTGATTTCAGAAAGAACATCTGCGGATCCTTTCTTTTTCACTTGAAATCTTACATTCTTCAAAGGTTTTCTGTTAGCATCAGCTACATAAATATTCAATGTAGATTTATCGGCGTCGTAGTATTTTTCATACTTATTCAGATCACTGTCTTTCTGAATAACCTTTCCCTGCTCCAAAAGTGAAATATTCTTCTCCGCAACACTGATTCTCTTCTCGTTAATATATGCTTTAGCTTTATCAGAAACCTTATCATATGCTTTTCTGGCTGCCACAACATTTGATTTATCACTCAGTTCTACAGTATTGGCATCGAACTTTTCAATCAGGCGATTGACATCTAATACTTCAAAAAGTAAATTTTTCTTCGTTTCGATCTTTGTCCCGCTTAAATTCAACTTGCTCTTTGTAAGCTTTGTCAACTCCGTCAATGGGGTGATATCAGAAATTTCTTTATTATTACCGAGGTTTAATTCCTGAAGATTTCGCAGATCCTGAAGCGGTGTAATATCAGAAATCTGATTGTTAAATAAATCTAATTCTTTTAACTTTGTCATACCTGCCAAAGCGGATATATCTGTAATTTGATTATCGCTCAGCCACAGCATCTTTTCCATATTCGTAAGACCCTTCAACGCTGAAATATCCTTAATCTGATTGCTTCGAAGTGTCAATTCTGTTAATCCTGTACATCCCTCAAGCCCACTCAGGCTGGTAATTCCATTGTAATCCAGATCCAGATGGTTAAGCTTAGACATCTTCTTGAGCGGTGTCAGATCATGAATCTGATTCTGTCCACAATTCAGTCGCTCCAGACCTGTCAGATCTTTCAGTGCGCTGATGTCCGTTAATTTATTCATATAAAATGTCAGATCTCTTAAATTTGTCAGTTTACTGATCGGACTTAAATCCGAAACCATATTATAGGACAGATCAATCTTCCACAAATCGGTGCCATACTGTAAGCCATCCAGTTTGTATACATATACATCGATCGGATATGCCTCCGGATGCGCACCTGCCGAATAAGTAAACTGTCTCAGTCCCTCAAAGCGTCCCGGTGTAATCGGAATATAATCTTCTTTTTTATAACTTTGACTCAATGTCACACCACGGATTACCCAGTTCAACATCTTGTCCTGAATCACATCCTCCGGTGCCGGTTGGAAGACATCCTCTTCCTCTACATTCACTCACGCATCTGCCGCTGTAGCTGCCATCGATATGCTCCCCACGCATAACAAGACAGCCATGAATAATATCGTTACCTTTTGCATTAATTTCTTCCAGTTCATTGTCTTTTCCTCTCTTTTGTTTGTTCTGTCAGGTGTTCTCCCATTGCCTGAATATTCCTTAATCGCTATCTGATTTTCATTATAAAGGCGCTGTATCTGTTTGTAAATTTATTTCTTGTATAATACTTATAGATAATTTTCATATATGAAGCGATATCATATGCAAGAATTTTCTCCGTCCATAGCTAAACCTTAATTTACCGAATAGTGTCTGTTAAATTTTAAAATACTATAATAACACAAAAAACCTGCCGCACAGGAAGCGTTCTTCCCATACGACAGTTTTTCATAGATCACTTTATACGGTTATAAAATGAATGATTATTTTGTTTTCACTTTCTTCACTGTTGACCATCCGGAATATAATTTTACGGATTTTCCGCTTACCTTTACAGTTTTATAAGTACGAACGCGAACATAATATGTTTTCTTAGCTTTTAATTTCTTCACTGTTTTAGAAACAGTCTTGTTCTTAGAAATTGTAGATGTCTTAACGCTCTTCTTGAAGCTCTTGCTTGTAGAATACTGTAACTGATATCCGGTTGTCTGTGTTGCCTGTTTAGACCATTTTGCTGTAAATGCTTTCTTAGCTGCTTTTACAGATTTGATCTTCGTTCCTTTCGGAAGAATCTGGAATGTCTTTGTATATTTTCCTGTATAACCATTCTTAAATGTTACTGTTACAGAATATTTACCGACATTCTTACGACCTGATGCATATTTTACAGTGTAGTTATCTTTAGAAATAACTTCTTTCTTGTTATTCTTAGCAACAACTGCCGGTGTTTTTACCTTACCGTTGTATGTATAAGTAGTTGTCTTAAGTGCTACAGAACCTACTTTCTTCACTTCCGGTGTTGGTGTCGGCTCCGGCTTATCCACTTTTTTCAGACCTTCTATTGCTGCTGCAAGTTTTTCCTGGGCTGCATCAACTTTGGACTGAAGAACGTTATCTTCTTTTTCCAGTGCATCAATCTCTGCAAGTGCATCCTCTACTGCTTTCCATGATTCTTCTGTATAATCACTCTTATCCAGCTTGGAAGCCTTGTCTTTTTCTGCATTTAATTTCTCTTTATCTGCAGCTCTCACGCTCAGGTCCTTCATTGCTGTCGCAAGTTTCTCCTGGGCTGCATCAATCTTAGACTGTGGAACATTTTCTTCTTTTTCCAGTGCATCAATCTCTGCAAGTGCATCCTCTACTGTTTTCCATGATTCTTCTGTATAATCACCTTTATTCAGTTTGGAAGCTTTGTCTTTCTCTGCGTTTAACTCGTCTTTCTTAGCCGGTTTTACAACTAAAACCTTAATTCCTGCTTCCAGTTTCTGGATCTGATCATCAACATCTTCTTTGTTAACAAAACTGTTGTCATATGTTTTCTGTGCTGTATCCAGAACCAGTTTGAATGCTGACCAGGAATCATCTGTGTAATCAGATTCTACAAGAGCTTTTGCTTTCTCTAATGCTTCACCAAGCGCTGTCTTATCCACTTTCTTACGAAGAATGTAACTATACTTCTCTGTATATCCTGTTTTACCATCAACCGAATATATATTGGCCATTGCATCTGTTACAATCTTATGCTCATCTAATGTTGCCCATGTATCATTATCTTTTAATTTGACTGTGATTGTTGCATCACTGTCATTCTCGATGTCAAATGCATATTCAATGACACCTTTTTCATTACTTGTAATCTCATGTGTCTTACTACCAGGAGTTACTTTTACTTCAAATGCAACATTTGCTACCGGAGCACCTTCTATATCAACAACTTTTGCACGAAAATGTGTTGCATCACAGCTTACCTTGTCTTCTACTGCTGCTTTCTTAACAGTAAATACAATTTCACCTGTGGTTGCAATATCATCACCGTCTACAGAAATAATCTTCGTGTTTCCCGCATATCCATCTGTTGCAAATTTATGAGCCTGGCTACTTGCCCATCCCTGATTCTCTGCTACAGTAACATCAAAAGTAAGATCATAATCCATTCCCGGATTAATTGTATATTCTGCGACACCTTTTTCATTACTTGCTGTAGATTTGTTAAAAATATAATTTAACTCATTTGCAACAGAAAGTTTTACACCTTCTACCGGATTGCCTTCTTCGTCAACAATCTTTGCGCGAAATGTAGATGCATCACTCAGAACTTTCTCTTCTTCTGATGAAGATCCATTCTTCTTTACAACGAATACAACTTCATCTGCTTCTGCAAGATCTTTTCCATCTACAGAAATAATGGTCGGAGCTTTTGTTGGTGTTCCATCTGTTTCAAATTCATGTTCATTCTCGGATGTGTAGTTTTTATCATCAATGACAACATCAAAGTTCAGCATGAAGTCTCCACCTGTTAATGCGTATGTTACCATACCATTTTTGTCAGATTTCACATCGTAAGAGACAGAAGAGTCTTCTCTTCCTGTCAAATTAACATTCACACCCTCTACCGGATTCCCTTTTTCATCTACTACTTTTGCACGGAAGTTCTTCTCATCGCATTTTGTAGAAGATGGTGTTGGATCAGGTATCTCACCAGAAGCTGATGCAACTGTAAAGCTTACTTCTTTCCAGCCGGTATAAGCCCAGCTACCCATGCTATTGAATCCAACTTTATATGTTTTGGCAGTGGATGTTGTATTTTCAGGAAGTGTTACTGTTGCGATACGTTCCTCTGTTCCTTCGCCATATTTTACATTAATATCAGAATCTCTCAATGAATTGCCATCTGCATCTTTTACACGGACAGCTAAGTTTGTCAGTTCGTCCATTGCTTTTCCGATCAGTTTTATCTGAACTTCTCCACCTTTGCTGGATACATTCTCATCACTTACACGTTCTACTGAATCCAATGCAGGATTCCATTTTAATCCTTTGATTGCTGTATCCAGTTTTGCTGCTGCCTCATCCACAGCAGTCTGCCCTGCTTTGTCGTTCTTATTAATCGCTTTTGCTTCCGTTAAAGCTTTATCTACCTCATTCCATGTAGAAGTCACATAGCTGTAACGATTGTAACTTTTTTCATCTGCATCGGCAATAAGCTCTTTTAATTTTGTCTTATCAACCGACTTTACAACAACAGCGTCTAATGCTGCAGTTAATTTTTCTGTCTGCGCATCCACTTCTTCCTGTGTTGCATCTTCATTATCATATACTTTATTTGCTTCTGTAAGTGCTGTCTGAAGTTCGTCATATCCTGCGCTGTAATCATCTGGATTCTTCACAATTGAAGCACTGTCGATCGCAGCTTTCAATGCTTTTTTATTAATATTTGCTTTTAATACAAACCGCAACTCTTCTGTAATGTTTTTCAGATCTTCATTATTGATTTTCTCGATTTCTGCAAGACTGTCTGATGTTGAATAGGAATATGTTGTATCGCATGTCCAGCTGTCATTTTCTGCAAGAGATACAATCTTGGATGTACTGTAATCCCACTGTCCTACTTCACATTCAATAATTCCGTTTTCGTCACTTGTTACAGTAGTTGCTCCATAAGAGCTCCCTGAATTCTTTACATCAAATTTTACTCCTGCTACAGGCTTTCCGCTTTTATCTACCGCTCTAGCACGGAAATGTGTTTTATCCGGCAGGACTTTCGTAGTTTCAGGCTGGTCTGGATTTTCTGAGCTTGGTGCAGTAACTTTAAAAGAAGTTTCTGCTCCATTCCAGCTTAACTGCCAATCTGGAATCGATGTATTAGAAATCCAAATCTGATAAGATTCTTCTTCCGTACCCGTATTTGCCGGAACATCAATATCAAATGTATTATTTGTTCTGCTTACGTCAACAGTAACATTTTCTTTTCCGCTTACGGTTGCTCCATCTTTTCTCAATCGATAGTAAATCGTTCCTTCATTAGCACTAAAATCGTCAAATGTAAGTGTTACTTTTACAGTTCCACCATCACTTGGAAGTTTTTTTGTGCTTACATCCGCAGATGCAAAACTTAAAGCTGCATCCGCTGCTTTGGCTACACTTGCCTGTCCGCCAAACAGTCCGAAGACCATTGCAAGGGACAGAATCCAAGCCAAAATTCTCTTCTTGTTCCCCATAACGTTTCTCCTTTTCTTTTTTTGAAATCCTTTGATTTCAGACAGTCTTTTACATTTTTATTTTACTTTCTTTTATGATATGCATCCAATCGTTTTTATAAATATATTATCCGATTTATTTATTTTATCTATATATTAATCGAGTAGGAGGCGGTGACTAACCGCCGTCCTCTCACAGCACCGTACGTCAGACTGTCTAACGATTAGCAAAAATGTTATAATTAAATCACAAGAGATCGAATCGAGGGGATTAATTATGGCATATATTGTTGGAATAGATAGAAATCAAGCAAGAATGGTTACTACATCATTAGATGCGCTTATAGATGAAGATAATTCAGTGCGTGTAATCGATGCATATGTTGATTCCTTAGATTTAATTGAATTAGGTTTTAAAGAATACAGCGGAACCAATAGAGGTCAAGCTCCATATCGCCGTTCAGATTTGTTAAAGCTTCATATTTATGGTTATCTTAATAAAATCAGATCCAGTCGTTCCTTAGAAATTGAATGTAAGCGAAATCTTGAACTCATGTGGCTGATTAATGCAATCACGCCAGATCACGGAACTATTGCTGGCTTTGTCAAGAACAATCGTAAAGCCTTTCATGTAACATTACGAAACTTAACTCTCATTCTTAAAGGTTGGGGATTAATTGACGGAAAACTTATAGCTATAGATGGGACAAAAATCCGAGCACAAAACAGTAAGCACAACTGCATTACTAAGAGCGGCTTAGATAAAAAGATTGCTTATCCGTTGATGTCATCTATGTTGTTCTTCATACTTGCAATTCCATAGTAGTTAAGCCATCCCCTCGCATACACCTTGATTTTCTCAAGGCTTGGCTTGATTGACTGACATGACCTACGGGAAGATAACTCCTTCAGTCTCGACTTGAACTTCTTCCATGACTTCGGATGAACTCGGACATAAATGCCCTTTCCGTTCCTTCCCAATGCAAAGCCAAGGAATTTAAAATTTCGGATTGCAAACACGCTGACAGTACGGCTCTTTTCTCGGTTGACTATAAGTTTCAACCTCTCCTCAAGATATTTTGTACTGCTTTCCAAGAGTCTCTCTGATGCTCGCCTGCTCTTTGCAAGAAGCACGATGTCATCTGCATATCTTATGCATGGAACACCGCTTTTCAGATAGCGCTTTATCAACTGTACTACACGTTCATCTTTTACATTCTTTCGGAGAAGCTTGATGAGAATTTCGTGATTAAGAGTGTCGAAGTACTTTGACAGGTCAAGGACTACAGCAAATGTATAGCCTTGTTCTGCGTACTTCTTAACCTTAAGTATTGCATCTTTTGCACTTCTGTTCGGACGATAGCCATAACTGCCCTCTGCAAACAGCGGTTCATAGATTGGCACTAACTGTTGGGTTATTGCCTGTTGAAGTGTGCGGTCTATCACTGTTGGTATGCCAAGCTTTCGCACACCACCATCTGGTTTGGAAATCTCAACTCGTCTTACTGGAGACGGAGTATACTTTCCACGATAAATGCGGTCAGTTATCTCTTGTTGATATTCCTTTAAATATGGAAGAGCCTCTTCAATGGTCATGCCATCAATTCCCAGCGCTCCCTTGTTTGCCTTAACTCTCTTATACGCTCTGTTAAAGTTGTCTTTATACAGTATCGCTTCCAAAAGTCTCGGCTGTGCACTGTCTCTTTCTTTCCATATCCGATTGAATGACCTAGACGCTTTCACATACCCTTCATGTTCCGCATTATCTCTTTGCGAACAGCCATTGTTTTCAATGTTTTCTGTCATAGACGGTCATTCCTCCTTTCTCGGTCATACTCAAGACTCCTATTGATTCGGTCCTTCACCTCTCGGCTACTATGACCTCTGCTGACTTCTGTGCGTTCAGCATTGCTTTATGCAATGGTTACCTCTTTCAAGGCGTACCACACAGACCTCCCTAGGTACCACACGTTTCTTCCTCTCCATCCATCTGCCTCATTTATCATGCATGATTCCGTGTAGTTATTGGGCTTCAACTTGAATAGCAGTTTTACCCTCATGCATGACCTCATATGAGATTCCTGTTCGTCAGACCAGAGATTTGCCCGTGAGTTAGTATGTTCCTCACATCCAGCTTCCTTCAGATTCCATCTCACGATGGACACCCTTGCTTTCGGCTATATCCTTCCCACTACCGGGCGGATTCGGGACTTTAACCCGTTAGAAACGTGCGCCGCTAGGCGCACTATAGCAAAAAAGCGTGGTCTTTTGCCACGCTTTCTTTTTATTTCTCTGTTCCGGTTACAAGCTGGTCTTTGTAATTCAACACCAGATTCTTGCCACCACCAGTCAGGATATACAGTTGTTTCTTCGCAACTCCTGCATCCATCAGGACTGCTGCCGCCCGCTGAGCTCCCTGCGCACCAGCCATACATACAATAACTGTCGGGACATCCAGATCTTTGATCTTCGCTTTTTCTTTCCGCACATTCGCCTGTGCTTCTGCTGTATTCGTCGGCCATGCAGGCGCCCACATAGATCCTTCGATATGTCCGGCTGCATATCCTGCCTCAACACCGTCTACTACTTGTTTTTCAAATCGAATGTCGAGAACATTCAATGTTCCGGCTTTTACCCTTTTCAGAACAGTATCTGCATCCAGATACATATCATCCCACCGCATGAGATAATCTTGGCCCCTTGACACTACAACTTTATAACTTACTTCTTCTGATGCTGTTGTCTTTGCCGTAATAGTTGCATTACCAAAGCCAATTGTATTCACTTTTCCATCCTGATCTACATTAACAATCTGATTACTTAACTCGGAACCATAACCATATATTATGTTCTTACGAACTCTCGCCGGCCAGCAGGTCAGTTTATTTTCGGCAACGGTTGCCTTAAGCGCCATCAGCTTATGTCCTTCACTGTCTGTTGTAACTTCTTTTTTTGCAAATTTCAACTGACCATAAGTCTTTGCATCTTTCGGTGAAACTTTCTGGATTGACCAATTTTCCGGCTCTTTCTGCCAGTTTACCTGCCATGCCCACCAGCCGCCATCGAAGACGCTGATATTTTTTATTCCATTCTGATAACAAATTAAGAATGGAATCGTTGCACGCCAACCGGTACCACAGTAGAAGGATAATTCATTATCGAGGGATGAGTCGGATTCTGCAAGAATGGATTTCACTTTATTAAGTCCGACTACTTTTCCATTTTCAATATAGCTTCCATCGTCTGTATTGTGTCCCCATACTGCACCTAACGGTTCACCTGCATATTTAATATAGGAATATCCTGTCTCTTCGCCGCGGAATTCTTTCTCCGAACGGATACTTACAAGGCGGAAATTAGCATCATTCTGTAACTTTTCTTTTGCATCATCGGTGGACAGAATATATTCCGGATGTGCCGGAATCATCGTACCAAACGTATAATCTGTGCCACCGGCTGTTGCTTCATTTACTTTTGTCTCTGTCGGTAATCCTAGTTTATTCCATGCTGTCATGCCACCATCTATCACTTTGACATCTTCTACACCGGCGTATAACATAGCGAATGCTACTCGTGTAACACTGGAATCCGATGCACTTCTTCCGTACAGTACTACCTTGGTATCTTTGGTGATTCCGTTGTTTTTTAGAAATTCTCCAAGCTGCTTTGCACTTCGGATATTGAAATTGTCTTCTGGTTTTACTTCTGTCTCTTCATATAGCTGCTGATCGTCGATTCCATCCAGATTCCAGTCGTCATACTCTACTGCATCGGAATTGATATGAACCGCTCCCGGAATATGTGCTTCGTTATAAGCTTTGTCATTTTCTGTCTTGCCATAGGCAACTTCTGCTAAAAACACATGTTCATATCCAGGCTGCTGTCCTTCTGCCGCACTCTTATACCACTCCGGTGATACATACACCTGCCTCTTAGGAACATTTTTCACTTTCACCGTTACCTTGCAGCTCTTTGCCAGGTATTTTTTCTTATTGTTCTTCTGTGTTGCGCGAACAGTAATTGTTGCTGTTCCCGGCTTCTTTGCTGTAATCTTTCCGGTGTTGCTTACTGTTGCAACTGCTTTATTGCCGGATGACCATTTTACCGGACAGTACACACCTGACGGTTTAACTATCGATTTCAATGTCTTTGTCCCACCAACATATAAGACTGCCTTTGATGCACTGATTGAAATGCTTGTCGGTTTTAAATCTTTTACTTTCATTGTTACCGACTTTTTCAGCTTTTTATTTGCCTTTGCTGTTACTGTAATCTTAACTTTTCCAGCCTTTTTTCCTTTCACAACACCCTTGGATGATACGGTTGCAATCTTTTTATTGCCGGATTTGAATGTTACCGCTTTGCTTGCTTTTGACGGTTTGACGGATTTTACAGATATCGTTGCATGTCCTTTGATATCAATCGTCTTCGCTGTAACTTTGAGTGACATCTTTGTTGGCTTTTTCGATGCCGCTTCACTCGGGATTGCAGCAAATGCAACTGCCATAACCACAACTAAGGCAAGCAATCCCAGTGCTTGTTTTTTGATTTTCTTTTTCATCACGCATTTCCCCCAATGTAATGATTTATTCCGCAACATTTATCCACAGTATAACATTAACTCTTCGGTTCTTCAATTTGTAAAAGAAGCAGCCGCCTCAGAATTTCCCCGGAAACGGCTGCCTCTCTTATTTAAGCAAAATATTTCTTTATTTTACCTTTACGCTTTTTACTTTTGACCATGTAGAATAATATGTAGTCTTGCCTACTTTCTTGTATGTGCAGATTCTTACATAGTATTTCTTATTCTTTTTCAATTTCTTGATGGTCTTGCTTGTGTATTTGTTCTTTGTTATCGTTGATGCCTTCACAGACTTCTTGAACTTCTTGTCCGTTGTGTACTGGATCTTGTAACCGGTTGTCTGCTTATTCTGCTTCTTCCATGTTACTTTGATCTGTTTCTTACCGGAGCTCTTCACTGATTTCAGACTTGTTCCTTTCGGCAGGATCTTGAATGTCTTTGTAACTTTTCCTGTATAGTTATTCTTCATTGTTACAGTAACTTTGTATGTTCCGACATTCTTTCTTCCGCTGCTGTATTTTACAGTGTAGTTTGAAGCAGCAACTTTCTTTCCGTTTACAACAACTTTCACTGCAGGTTTGCGAACCTTTCCGGTATATGTATAAGCAGTTGTTGATAATGTTACGTTTTTAGATGTAACTTTTTTCTTAATCGGTGTATTGTCAACGTAAACTATTTTCTGGCAATCGCTGGATTCAAATTTTTCTGCCTGACTCTTGGTAAATACACGAACTACTACAACATGGTCGTTGTTTGTTCCCGCATTGCCATAGAATGCATCACTTGCAAGCTCTGTCACAGATGCCGGAATATCTACGCTCTCCAGATATCCTTCTTTGAATGCATATTTGCCAATCTTTTCTACACCGTTTTCGATCGTCAGCTTCTTTAATGTGATTGCTTTGAACGTTCCTTCAAAAGCAGATTCTCCGATCTCTTTTACAGTTCCCGGAATAGTAAGTTCTTCAATGTGATGTAAGTGGAAAGCTTTTCTTCCAATCTTTGTTACGGATGCCGGAATTGTAAGACTTGTAAGTCTTGCTCCTGCAAATGCCATTTCACCGATCTCTGTTACTGTATCCGGGATGTCTACATGATCTAAGCGGATGTTCATTGAGAATGCTCCCTGTGGGATTACAGTTACATTCTTGGATAATGTAAGGTCTGTGATGTCATTCGTTGAAAATGCTCCTGCTCCTAAATCTGTTACCGTATCCGGAATAACAAGTTTCTTCAACTGGTTGGAGTTAAATGCACTTTCCCCGATTTTTGTTACAGATGCCGGGAATTCTACATTGTTAATCTTATTATAACGGAATGCGCTTGCACCGATGGTTGTAAGTGTGTCAGGTAATACAACCGTATCCATACCATTCGGTGATTCTACGCTGTCTTTTCCCTGTACCCATTCGCCATCCGGAATCTCAAATGCTCCGTCTGCAACTTCTGTGATTGCTTCCTGTGTCTCAGGATTCAGTGACGGGATTACGAGTGTGCGTACACCGTCTTTTACAACTGCATCGCTCTTACGTGTTTTATTTCCCTGCTCGCTCCATCCTGTAATTTTATTTCCATCATAAGTGAAGTCCGCGTGTGTCCAGCCGCTTCCTACGATTTCATCATAGATGACTTTATGTCCGGTTCCATCGTTCTTGTCTGCATATTCCGGATAGAATACATTTGTTACTTCTTCTAAATGTGCTTTATTTGAAGTATATAATTTTACCTGTCCCTTTTCACCTTTGACAAATGCTGTATTTGCCAGTTTCTGCAGGCTAGACGGGAGATATACACTTGTTAATAATGTTTTTTCAAATGCTGTCTTTCCGATCTCGGTCAGACCTTCGTGCAATGTTACACTTGTCATTCTCGGTGCAAGACCTTCTCCGGTTACATTCTGTGAGAATGCACTCTGTCCGATGGTTGTTACGGATACCGGAATGTCTACAGACTCTAACTGGTTTCCTTTAAATGCATCTCTGTCAATTAATTTCACTGTAGAAGGCAGGCTTAAAGAAGTAAGCGGTGCATTTCTGAATGCCATTCTTCCAATCGTTTCTACTCCTTCCGGAATTGTCAGTTCTTTAATCTTTGTTGCATTAAATGCGGAAGTCGGAATTTCTTTTATGGATTTGGAAAGTGTTACTTTCTCCAGAGAAGCACTTGCTGTAAATGCTCCATTTCCAAGTGTTGTTACACTGTCCGGAATGGTTACTTCCGTAAGCGCTGTTGTCTGGAATGCTGTTGCACCAATAGATGTTACCGTATCCGGAATCGTTACTTTTGTCATTCCGATTGTGGCAAATGCACCTGCACCGATTGCTGTAATTGCTTCACCGTTTTCATTTGTCTCCGGAAGTGTTACTTCTGTATCGCCATTTGCTATTTTCGCCTTTCCGGCATCATTTAATCCGGTAATGGTTGTTCCGTCAAATGTAAACTGGGAAGTATTCCATGGCTGCTCTTCTGCCGGCATCTCACCGTAAATAACTTTCTGTACCCAGGATTTGGTTCCCTGTGTATTTGTGCCCTTTCCAGTACCCTCTACATGCTGGATCATTCCTTTCTTTCGAAGATCCACATTCTCATTGTACATGTATACGATACGACTTGCCTTTAAGATTGTATTTGTCGGTGCATCTGACTCCAGATCTTCTTTACCTGTGTTTGCTCCAAATGCATATACTGTAACTTTCTCTGTTCTATCCGGAAGTCTTACAGATTTGATGTTGTTATATGCAAAACACATATTATCCAGATTCAGATTGAAATCACATGTCTTCGGAAAGTCAACAGTTGTAATCTGATTTTTAGCAAACGCTGCATTTCCAATCTGCCAGATTGTATGAGAGAATTTTACGCTCTTTAACTGGTTGCTCTGGAATGCTGTTCCGCCAACATAGATTACGCCTTCCGGTAAATCCAGAGATGTCAGCTTATTGTTTGTGAAAGAGTTATTCTGAATAATGAAATTTCCTCTTTCTGTTAATCCTTCTGCAATTGCGCTTCCACTGTAACTTGCCATCACTCCCTTCGGGAATGTTACAGATGTAAGTCCTTTCTTATAGAAAGCTTTTGTTCCGATACCAATAATCGGATTTCTGTCTGTATCCTTTGCAGGAATCACAAGGTCTGTATTTGTTTTTAATTTTTCTTCTCCGGATGCAGATAAGCCCGTGATGCCAACACCACTGATTGTTGTTACATCCGATGTATTTGATGCCGGATATAATTCCTGACTGATCGTATCATATGTAAAGTCTTCTGCGTTCCATTTATCTTCCTGTCCCGGTACTTTCAGGATCAGGCTGTGATAATCAGACTGTGGGAAGTTCTTTGTATCGTTGTACTGTGTTTCCGAACTTACATATACTTTTGTCTTCACTGCTGCAGCACCGGAAGAATATACTTTTTCAAATGTATTTGCCTGCAACTTCTCAACGGTCGATGGTAATACTACCGATTTAATCGTTTTATTTCGGAATGCTCTGCTTCCGATTGACTTTAAGCCTTCCGGCAGTGTCAGTGTACACTCATCTGTCAAATATTCCTTAGTAGAAAATGCATAATTTCCAATCGAAGTTACCGTAGATGGAATGACAATCTTATGGATGTTATTTCCTGCGAATGCATTATTTCCAATCGTCTTAACTCCTTCCGGAATGGTCAGTTCCGTCAGATCCGTCATGTAATTCTGCGCATCGCTGCATCCGAAGGCTCCTCCCGGAATGTCTGTCAGGTTCTTAGAAAGAATAATCTTCTTTAACTTCGGATTTGTTGCAAATGCACCACTGCCAAGTTTTGTAACACTGTCCGGTAAAATAACACTCTCCAACTGGTTTTTCTGGAATGCAGACAGGCCAATTTCTTTAAGCGTCTTCGGGAACTCATTCTTCGTAATACCGCAGTCTGCGAAAACTTTTGCACCAATCTTTTCCAGTTTTGCCGGAAGTGTAACACTTGTAAACTTCTCGTCCGCTGTTGCAAACATGCCATTATTACCATTTCCTGTATAATCAGCAATTGCTGTCACATACTCGCCATCTGGATTCTTGTTCGGTAATACCAGATCTGTATTGTCTTTTCTCTTTTCAATACCACTCTCAGAGAAACCGGTGATCGTTGTTCCGTCAAATGTAAAATCATCTGCTGTCCATGTCTTGTCCGTATTCGGATCTTCACCAAGGATCAGTTTCTGATGCCAGGAGTGCTGTGACTCTGCGGTACGATCCATATGGTGGATACGTTCCATGTCAAACAACTTCTCATTGTCTGTGTACATATAGACAACGCCGCCAAATTCCTGCTCTTTCTCCGGTGCATCTTTGGAACACTCTTCCATTCCCGGATTCCAATAGAACGCTTTCTTCTCTACTACTTCCATGTAATCCGGAAGTCTTACAGATTTGATATTGTTGTGTGCAAATGCAAAGGCATGAATCTGTGCCTGGAAATCACAGGTCTTCGGGAAGTTGACCTTTGTGATCTCATTGTATGCAAACGCAGAGTTCTCCAGCCACCAGAATGTATGTGGAATGGTTACGGATTTCAGTTTATTTCTTGCAAATGAACTTGGTCCGATATAGATCACACCTTCCGGCAGATCAAGAGAGGTCAGTTCATTTCCGTCAAAAGCACCTGCGCCAATCAGGAAATTACCTCTTCTTGTTACTACATGTGTAACTGTGTCATTATAATCTACCATCATACCATCCGGCAGTGTCAATTTTTCAATCCCCTGCTTTTTAAATGCACTGTCAGCGATACCTACGATTGTAGTTCCATTCGGATCTTCAGACGGAATGACAAGATTCTTATTCACTTTAATCTTCTCTGAACCTGTCTCAGAAAATCCTGAAATTGCTGTACCGGATACGGTAAAGTCACGACTGTAATCACAGCCGTTCAGTCTCTGGCTCATCTCTGTGTAAGTGAAATCTTCTGCTGTCCATACAGATGTGTCGATGTCACTTGCAGATGCGTCAGAGTCTGCCTGTTTCTTATCCGTCTTGGTCGTCTTGGTTACTTCTTTTTTCACTTCTGCGTTCTCAGAAGCATCCTCTGCCTTCTCATCTGTTTTGGAAGCTTCTGTTTTAGAATCTTCTGTTACAGTTTTGGCAGACGCATCTTTGGACGTATTCTCGTCTGCAGATACGTTCTCATCGTTCGAAGTTTCCGTTACTTCGGACTGCACAGCCTGGGCTGCGCTTGCTGTATTATCCTGTGCAAATGTCGGCATTGCAAGGGAAAACGACAACGCAAACGATAATACAACCGCTAAAAACTTTTTCATTTTCATGCTTTTAGCCCTCCTTATTACTTATTTATGTAAACTTTATTTACATACACCCTTTACCGGCACACGAAACCAGGTCTCATATATATTATTTTTAAATGGCGCTTCTTCCCCGATTTCCGGAAGATTTAAATTGGTTTGTCCATCCTCGGCCCATCGCAGGAATCCGGTTTTTAAATCTTCTTCTGATAAGCAGTAAGTACCCTTCTGATCATCGAATAACTCCGGATGAACCAGATACACCGCTGCGATCACATCCCAGTTATAGAATCCATGGATTCCGTAATCTCCTTCGTTATAACCGAAATAATAATCGGTTTCTCTCAGGATATACTCACCCATCGGGTTATTCTGCCCACCTAATCTCTGCTGATATTCCTCTTTGGTAAATAGCACTTTCAGGCAATTATTTCCTGTAATAACAGAAACATTATTTCCTTTTGTCAGCACCAGGTATGTTGCCTTTGGATCACAGGAAAAATTCAATTCATCCATCTGTTTCTTTTCAAAAATCAATGGTTCTGTAATTCCACCCATCAATACAATTTCTTTTACATTTTCAAAGAAATGTTCATCCGCATAATAGGCATGCTTTAGATTCGTAAGCGACCCGGTTGCAAGAATGGAAAGTTCGCCTTTGTATTTTCTTGCCATCTCTGCGAGATAATCTCCTGCCGGACTTTGCTCTGTGTCGGCTGATTCACCACCTTTTTTCACAGTCAGATCTGTGCGGCCGATATCTTTTAACAATTTTTCTGTCTGTGCGTACACAACCGGAAGCTTGTTGTTTCCATAAGTGCAAGTCACTCCATGCACAGTTACTTCTTCACATCCGAGCAGGTAGAGAAGTGCCAGTCCGTCATCGACATCACAGTCCTTTACGCCCAGTGTATTATCACAGTCAAATATTACATGTTTCATTCTCTCTTACTCCTTTTCTTCCGGAAACAGGCAGATACTCTCCGGTGCAAATTCTATTCCCGCTCTTGCTCCTTCCTTAAATCCGGCAACATGGATTCTTGCACTGATATCCTGTGCATAGAATGTCTGCTTCTCATCCCGTAAATATAGATCCACTGTCTCTCCTAAGTATGTCATTTCCCTGATCTCCACAGCAGAACCCTCCGCTATAACTTTTACATCAAAAGGCCGGACAAGAAGCTCATACTTTCCATCCGCATAACCTTTCGCCTCACAGGAAATATAATCGCTATCAAACTGTTCTTTCTGTACAATTCCTTCAATATAATTAGCTTTTCCAAAATATGCAGCCACTTGCCGATTTGCCGGATGCAGGAAAATCTCTGCCGGTGAAGCATATTGTAAAATCTGCCCACCATCCATAAGTGCGATCCGATCTGACATCTGCAATGCTTCTTTCTTATCATGTGTGACGAGAATTGTCGTGATCTTCCGTTCTTTCTGCAATTTTTTAACTAATGCGCCCATTTCCAGACGAAGCTTCTCATCCAATCCGGAAAAAGGTTCGTCTAAAAGAAGGATCGACGGTTCACATGCAAGGGCTCTTGCAAGAGCTACACGTTGCATCTGTCCACCGGACATTTCTTTGATCTTACGTTTTTCGAATCCCGGAAGCTGTACGTCTTCCAACAGTTTCTTTATGATCTCTTTCTGTCTTGCCTTCGGGACTTTCTTAAGTTCCATTGGAAATGCTATGTTCTTTTCCACTGTCATATGTGGGAACAGCCTTAAATCCTGAAACACGATCACAGTTCCCCGTTTCTCCGGCGCCATATTCTGAATTTCTTTTGCATCCAAACAGATTCGT
This sequence comes from Dorea sp. AM13-35, assembly GCF_003473885.1. Lineage (NCBI taxonomy): Bacteria > Bacillati > Bacillota > Clostridia > Lachnospirales > Lachnospiraceae > Dorea > Dorea sp. AM13-35. The sequence continues at coordinate 127,746 of NZ_QUCZ01000006.1, read as the reverse complement.
CCCTTTTCAATATCGAGTAATCCGGCTATGCTTTTCAACATTGTACTTTTTCCACAGCCAGAAGCTCCCAGTAAGGAAATTAGTTCGCCGCTTTTGACAGTCAGGCTCACTCTATTTAATATTTTATTTTTTTGAAGTGTTACTTCCAGATTTTCTATTTTTAATTCCATTTCTTATCCACCAATTTCTGTACTTCTTTATCTCTTTTCCACATTTCCCGATCTCTTATGTGTAATATTCTCCGCTTCCATTTTTCGTCCACAACTTACTGATTCCTTCAAATATCGCAAACACGATCAAAGTAATTCCCAGGAAAATCATGCTGTAAATACTTGCGATATTGCGGTCGCCACCTTGCAGATACGGCACCATAACAATCGCGAATGTCTTGACACTTCCTCCACCGATCAGCAATGTAATGAAATACTGGCTGAACGAAACAATATAAGACATACTCATAGAAGCTAACATCACAGGCATTAACATCGGAAATGTCACTTTGAAAAATGCTTTCCATGGTCCGGCGCCAAGTACTCTTGCCTGCTCTTCGAGTTTATTTCCAACTGCCTCTGTTCCTTCAATCATCAGATGTACTGCATACGGAAGTGAACAAATCGTATGTGCTACGACGACTCCGGTAACGGTATTGCTCAGTCCCCAGCGTATGAAGGATACTTGGATTCCCATCGCAAATACCGTAGACGGCACTAAAAACGGCAACATCGAAAGGAAATAAAAGAAGCCTTTTCCTGCAAAATCATACAACACAAGCGCTCTTGCTGTCATTGTGCCTATCATTACTGACAACACACCTACAACAGCAGAAATAAAAATGCTGGATGCAAACAACTGTATTAATTCTTCTTTTCTTCCAAATACTTCATCTAATGCACGAGTAGAAAAAACCTGTGGCAGGAGATTCGGCCATGCCCACCGTTCTGTAAATACCCAGACGATCATCGTCAGTATCGGAAATAGAATGAGAAATACAAATATCCCAAGCAGGATTTTGCCTAAATAACTGTTACTTTTTTTCATTGTGCTCTTTCTTAGCCTTTCTACGATTTAAAATCTCTGTATTTTTCTGCATCAGCCGAAAATATGCAACTGCACAGATCATGGAAATAATAGTAATAATTCCATTCAATGCCATTGCATACGGACGATTTTCAAGATCCGGATGAATGTACTGTGTATGTGCCAGGATCGGTAATGCTTCCGGGGAGGTCGGTCCCAGTAAAAGCGGAAGCTCATAAGCGCCCAGTGCAAATGTAAAAATGATCAGAAAACTGCTGCCAATCGCTCTTCTACAAAGCGGCAGGGTGACTTTCATAAAAGCTTTTCTTCTGGAGGCTCCCAGATTAATCGCCGCTTCTCCAAGGCTTCCATTAATATTTGCCATCAATGCAATGACAAAATATATCACAAACGGAATCTCCTTCCACAAATATGCGATAATGATCCCTACACCATTTGTACTATATAAAAGCTGTACAAAATCCTGCTGCTCTTTGATAAATCCCATTGCACATAAAACTCTTGCAAGCAAACCATTCTGTGAAAGAATATTCACTACAAACAGTGCAACGACTACATGAGGCACAATGATCGGGAGCTGAATGATCCGCATCCCTTTTCCTTTTGTATCTGTATTCATAACAAGTACCGCACATATTCCGACTCCGATCAGAACTGCCAGAGTTGCTGATGTGACTGCAATATACAAGCTGTAAATGATTGATTTTACAATATCCGGTCTGGATAAGATCTCTTTATAATATTTAAATGTTGGTTCTGTAAGACCAAAAGCCGGAATCACCCCAAGACTTTGGGTGATTCCGGTTGCCAGTCCTGCTATAAATATGATTCCAAGTATAATCTGCGGAACCAACAACGCATATGGTATGAATTTTTTCCACATGTATTCTTTTCCACACTTACTAAATCGTTTTTTGCTAAATTATTTGCCAACTACTTCTTCCTGCCAGATCTCTTCGATAACCGGAACAAGCTGTGCAGGCATCTCAGGAAGTCTCTTGGAAAGGAGCTCATCCTGTGCGATAACACCTTTTCCTAAGTCAACATTGTCAAATTCTTTCTTCTGGTCATCAGACAGTTTGTCATAAGATACAACCGGAAGAGTCTTCATCTCTTTGTAACGGCTTGCCTGAATCTCCGGTGACATCATCTCATTGATTGCTACCATTGCTCCGGCTTTGTTAGCAGAGTTTGCTGCGATTGCCATAAAGTTCGTATTACCGATTGTTCCTTTGTCAAACTGGAATGTCTGAGTTGTCTTCGGATAGGTTCCGTTGTCAATTCCTACAGCTGCATCATAAGCGCCATATGTCATATACATAACCAGTTCGCCGTCAGAGTACATCTTCTCACACTTTGTAGAGGAATCCGGGAATGATTTTCCACCGTTCCACAGATATGGATTTAATTTCTTCAGGTAATCCAGTGCTGGCTGAATTGCTTTTTTCACAGTTGCTTTGTCTGCTTTCATATCCATGAACTGCTCGTATCCACCACAGGTTTCATAAATGATATTTCGCACAAATACACTTCCTGTGAAGTCCGGAAGTTTTGGATATGTTACTTTTCCTTTGTATTTCTTGCAGAACTCTAAGAATTCTTCTGCATTCTTTGGAGTTTCTTTTGCAGCAGCATTGTCTTTCATAAATACAAACTGTGCTTTTCCGTATGGTGCTTCGTATCCTTTAATCGGATATGCAAAGTCATAATTTACATCTTCAGACTTGGTGTCGATATATTTTGAGAAGTTCGGAAGCTTGTCTGTAAATGGTCCGTACAGCATGTTTTTCTCTTTTGCTGATTTGAAGTTCTCACCGTTGATCCAGATCATATCAATGTCACCGTCTTTTTTGTTTGCTTCCATTTCTCCGGATAACTGGCTTAAGATCTGATCAATATCCATCGGAACACGTTCCATCTTGATATCGTATTTTTCTTTCATATCCGGTGCGAATACGTCGTCCAGCCATTTATTCAGGACTTCATCTCCACCCCATCCATAAAATGTTACGGTTGAGCCTTTGGCTTCCTTTTTCATGTCATCAAATGACATCTCTTCCACTTTCGAATTTTTCTTGTCCGAAGAGTCTTTGCTGCTGTTGCTGCTGCATGCTGCAAGTGAAAGTGTCATCGTAGCTGCAAGCAACACTGACAAAAGTTTCTTTTTCATTGTGTCTCTCCCTTTGTATCATATATTTATGTAAATTTTATTTACATACAAAATGTATCTTTCAGAAACTGATGCATCTTCTCCAGAAAATCTGTGTCCAGATATGCGTTCAATTTCTCAAATGTAGACTGGTTAAATAACATTTTCCCAGGCTCTCTGTACTGTACCCATGCCATGGCACACCATGTAATTCCACGCAGGCAAGTGATTCCTGTAAACTGCATGGCACGTTTCTTCAATCCTGTGACATCGAATCTTCCGGCAACCGCCCTAATATATGTATCGAGGAAATCTAACATCTCCTTTCTTTCTAACAGCACATCCGTCTTCCAGAATGTCGTTGTCGGTGCCAGAAAATGTCCGAGGTCCTGCGCCGGATCGGCATATAACGGTTTTTCCCAGTCTACGAGATAAGTATATCCCTTCTCATCTACAAGAAAATTCGTATTGTTCAATTCTGTATTGACGCAGCACTGGTAAACCGTCTCATTCGGAATGCTTCTTACAATCTCCCAGCCCGTATCCAGCATCTCACGAATCTTTTCTTTCTTCTCTTCTTCACCAAGCGATGATTCCATATATGTCTTCACCATTTCCTCACACTCATCCAGAATCGCTTCCAGCGGATTCTCCGGTGTGATCAGTGTGTGCATACCTTCTTCCGGCATCTTCACACTGTGAATATCTGCAAGACATTCTGCTGCACCGCCCAGCCCTTTGTGATAATCCAAAGTTGTTCCAGACAAAAATTCCATGACCATAATGCCATGGTCTAAATACTCCAGACTGCCATCAACATAAAGTGGCTTCGGTGTTCTTCCTGAAGATTCCAGAAGTTTCAATGCGTGAAATTCATATTCAATCTGATGTCTTAAATGCATCTGGCTTCCGCAGTTCACGCGGAGCACCAGTTTCTTACCGGTCACCGGATGTGTAAATACATAATTACGGTTGTATTCACCCTGCGCCAGCATCTCATATCTCTCTGTCACTTCCTCCGGGAGCCCCAATACCTCCCGGTAAAAGGAATGTCGGACATATTCTTTTAATCCTTTAATGCTATCCATATTTGTCTCCTAAATTACAATACATCTATCGCACATCCTTATAGAGGCTTGCGATCTTCTCAATCGGAACACCATCCCGGTACATCTTGCGTAACCGGTTCATCAGCCACATGAGCTTTAATTTTGGAATGATTCCATCCGGGAAACGTCTGTCCGATGTGTAAATACGGTGTCTTGCCATTCCTAAGCGGATACCTTTTTCTTTTAAAGTCAGTGAAAACTGATAATCTTCCAGTATCGGCAGTTCTGCAAACATTCCTGCTTCAAAGAACAGCTCTCTTGTCACGAATATACCCTGATCTCCGAACATGACTTTCCGGTCTTTGATCCGGTGATTGGAAATCACGCGGCATGTCCACATAAAGAAATTTTTTGAATGAAATGCGATTCCAAAACATCCTGCCTGATGGTCTTTCATTACATACCGGATCTCTGGTACAAGTGTAACCGGAATTTCGCTGTCACAGTGCAAAAAACATAAAATATCTCCGTGGCTGTTCTTTGCACCGACATTCATCTGTGCTGCCTTTCCTTTGTCCGAATGATATACCGGAAATGTATCTCCCAGCAATTCCAATGTCCGGTCTGTACTTCCACCATCTACAAATATAACTTCACATTTATCTTTCAGGCCTTCCATCTGCCGTTTCATAGCAAGGATCGTTGTCTCTTCATTGTAAATCGGTATAATAATTGATATCTTCGTTGTACGCATCAGGTATTTTCCAGTCTGCGTTTTCTGTAATTTCGAATTCTCCCGCATCTTCTGCCGGAAAGCTATGACATCTTCTTTTCTGTCAATGTCACTTAATTCCCGGATAAATCCGACCTGTAATCCGACTTCTTTCAGTCCTGCCAGTGTATTTTCCATCACACTGGCATGTCCATAACTCTGCTTTTCGAATACTTCTTTGTGTGGCTCATTCATTCCAACCAGATAGTAACCGCCGTCTTCCGTTGGTCCGAATACAATATCCTTCGTCTCTAATATACGGAATGCATTTTCCATATCTGTGCTGTGAAGTTCCGGGATATCCGTGCCAAATAAAATACAGGAATCATATCCCATCTTCAAAATATCTTTGATAGCGACATACATCCGCACACCAAGATTTTCCCCTTTCTGCGGAAAATATTTCGCTTCTTTTCCGAAAATCTTACGGATCTTCTTCTCTTTGTCTTCCGGTGTATAACAGACGAAAATATCTGCTGTCGCCTGTTCACATTCTCTCTTCATATCCTTAAGCAGACAAATATGTACTTGTTCACACTGTTTCGGTGTAAAATAAGGCATCAGTCTTGTCTTTGTCTTTCCCGGAACAGGCACTCGTGTAAAGACGATCACCGCCCGTTTATTCTTCATGTTCATTCTCACTCTCTTCCGGCTGTACATAACGTTTTTTGAGGAATGCGCCCATCGCAAGCACAAGCGCTGCGAGTACGACTGCAATTCCGATATATAAAATTCGATTCTCTTTATCTGCCAGTCCGGCTGTTCCTACTGTATACATTGCCGTTCCCGGCAACATAAAAAGGAGGGAACATACAGAGTAGGTCATAAATTTGATATCTGTCACACCATATGCAAAGTTCTGTAAATTATATGGGAACAGAGGCACCAGTCTTGTGATCATTAAGATAAAGATCTCGTTGTTTCCAGATTCATCAAATAACCATTTTTTCAAATATTTGTTCTTCATAGCTGCCGGTTTGATACTGTCTTTCAAGAAAAATCTTCCTGCAATAAATGCAAGCATCGCACCGATTGTTGTTGCTACGGAACATACAATAGTTCCGAGCACCGGTCCGAAGAGAAGTCCGGCTGCAATGGCAAATGTGATTCCCGGCAATGCCAGTACTACACAACCGACAATTGTAAGCCCTGCATAGATTGCCAGTGCCACCGGCAGGTTATTGTCTACCATATCGTCTAACATCTTCAGGTTGTTGATATTGCCAATATATTTCGACCATCCGAATATATGGTTCAGCACCAGAATTGCCATGATGATTGCGACAAAAATAATTAATTTTATATGGTTTTCTTTTTTCTTCTCTTCGTTCATACCGCTACTCTTCCATACCTTTTATCTTTATAACTAGTGTTGGGACAAAGCCCCTGCTTATTATTGAATGTAATTGTGTTTCCTTGACTACCAGATCATTTTCACTATTTGATCTTCCGGAACTTCGATGATTGCAGTGTCTTTTTTCACTTCTTTGATTGTATCTCGTTCGATACAGACATTCCTCCCTCTTTCAAAGTCGCATCAAATTCTACTCCCCAGTTTTCGGATGTGAGTCCTGTTCCAGCCAGCATACAGCAGACGAGAGCAACAGAAAGTGCCTTCTTCCATCTGTTGTTTTTCATGTTTTTCCTCCTAAATGACCCGATAGTCTATTATGTAGCGTATCATATTTTCCGGCTTTTCTCTAATTGATAAATTCAATAAATATGGCTTATTTATCATTTATATCAATAAATAAGCCATATTTTATATTTTTGTCGTTTTAATCAATAGATTTTCTATCTGTTTCCTTCTTCATCGATACTTTTCTTAGATTTCCCTTTAATTTTCTTCTTTAATCGCTTTATTTTCTCATTAAGAGCCAGTAGGAATGCCAGTCTTCTGCGCACCCTGCGAAGCGTATATTTTAACTGGTCTCTGTCATTCATCCGTTCCGTTGCTTTACATAGAAGAAAGTCTCCTGCCGACATCGACTTCATTCGCATGAGATCCGCATACATCCATGGTTCTTCTACCATATCTTCTGTCACGTCCTCCAGATCAACCGCATGCATTCCCTCCTCTTTCAGAAAATCATACAATTCTTGGTAAGCGGCAAAAGAAGTCTGTATATTCAAAGACCGAAACAATCCTCTTATCATCTTATTGCGAAAACTTTTCTCTACCAACGCAAAATCATCTTGCTTTTTCAACTGTTCCCATGTATAACGATACGATTCAAATGGGCATTTCCATGTCTCTGATGCCTGTGACGTTAAACTTCCTGGATTGTTCATTCTATAATAAGCAAGCTCTTTACTGACCGTTGTAATCCGCTCTGCATGATACATTGCCTGCATGACAAATGCAGTATCATTTCCCTGCCGGATATCCTGGAATGTAATCTCATTTTCCACAATGAACGCTCTGCGAAGCATTTTATTCCACAGCATGTTCGATGCAAAGCCAAAGATATCCCCCGGTATGTCATATTTATTAAATGGATCTTTCTCCGGCAATTTATCTTTTTGCAGATATCCGCCTGTTTCATATAATTTGCCGTCCCCGCGAAATTCACACACTTCACAGACACAGATGTCTGCCTGCACCTGCTCGGATTTGTGATACAGTTCCTCCAGTGCTTTTGGATGAAACCGGTCATCTGCATCCCAGAACACAACATATTTCCCCACTGCACATTCCAAACCTTTGTTTCTTGCAACTCCGGCATTGTGCTTTTCCTGCTCGATCAGATAGATTCTCGGATCTTTCTCCATGCGCTCACGTATAATCTTAATGGAGTCATCTTCTGATCCGTCACTGACGCACAGAATCTCAATCTCCCGGAATGTCTGCGCTTCTACAGAATCCATCATCTCTTCCAGGTGACTCTGCGCATTATGAAACGGAATGATCACTGATACCTTCGGCACATGCTCTCCCGACTCTTCTCTGACATTATTCACTTGTATCATTTTTTTATCTTCGTTCTTATCTCTGCTCCTGTTCATAAACTCTCCAGCTTTTCTTTCGAATATTCTGATACTTGCGGTATTCTCCCTTCTGGTAAAAATAAAACGCTTTTTTTCCGTCTATTCCCAGTTCGTGAAACCAGGTTTTCTTTAATATCTGATACAGTTCTTTCTTCTTTGGGCCATTCAGCGTCTCCAGATTCCAGAGCGAAAAATGCAATGCATAATTGATATAGTCCTGCTCCAGTTCATGATAGAGTCCTCTTTTTTTCAACTCCTCTCGAAGTTCCAGAAGCGCTTCATAAAAGCAGGTCCATGACTGTTCTCTTGTGTTAGACAGCGAATTCTGATTGTCTCTGCGCTGATGGATGAGTACTTCATCCAGAATCTCTATATTCTTTGCGGTCACAATAGCAAGGAAGGTAAATAGCAGATCGTTTGATGTGCGCTGTTCCTGGAAATAAAGTCTCTGTTCCTCTACAAAGCTTCGAAGAAAAAGCTTGTCCCATGTCCATCCGACAAATACTTTGAATACATTATCGGTAAACTGTCGGTAATTCATCGGTCGGTATGGAGGAAGTGCATGCCGCCTGATCGTCCATGTCACACTTTTGTACTCGCCGGTTGTTTCGTAGTATTGATCTGATCCAAACACCAGAAGCTCTGCCCGACTTTCTTTTGCTTTTTTATATGCTTTTTCCAGCATATCCGGTTCAAAGAAATCGTCTCCATCCAGAATGGATAAATATTCTCCTCTTGCAATGCGAAGTCCTGCATTTCTCGCCGCTCCGGCGCCGCCGTTCTCCTGACTGATTATTTGGATACGGCTGTCTTTTTCCGCATATTTTTCAAGGATCTGCTGTGTCCGGTCTTTCGATCCGTCATTTACACATATGATCTCAATCTCTTTTAACGTCTGTCCGATGATACTGTCCAGACATTGCGCAAGATATGTTTCTCCATTATAAACCGGAATGATCACCGATATTTTGCACATTTTATCTGCCTCCGCGAAGTTTCTTCTTTAAAAGACTCGGTGCTCCAAAGAGAAGTTTTCCAACACGAAATGTTTTGGAACTCCTGATCTTTTTAATCTCTTGGCGAAGTTCCTGATTTTCTTCTTCCAGCTTCGTAATCTGTTCGAACACCTGCTGATTGATGGTTCTTGGATACACGCACATTTTATAATAATGCTCCGGATCTTGCACTATCCGTTCAATGTTATTCCATGTTTTCTTTGTAAATGTATCCGGATTAACATCTCCTAATGCAATTCCTCTTTTTAATTCCTCACTGAACCGCATCAGATACTCATAGCGGTATTCTTCTGCGATCCGCCAAAGTGTACCGAGGTAATTGTGATATTTTTTAAACCAGTATACATGACGAAAACGATTCCACAACGCTTCATCCCGCATTAAAATATCTTTAATATAGTCATATTCCTGATTAATACAATATACTTTTTCACGGTTATTCACGGATGAATTCGGATTATCTCTGCGATTCATATAATAAGGTGTATCTAAAATCATTGCACGTTTCGCATAGATAAACGTCTGAAACCAGAAGCCATTATCCTGAAAAGATGCTCCTGGTGTCTCATGATGTCTTATTTTATACTGTTCAAGAAAATCTCTTCTGTAAATACCACTCCATGTATTCATAATAAAACGGATTGCATCCGGTGTTTCACTCGGATTAAACACATGATTATAATCTTCCGGATTCAAACTCAGATGATTATAATATAATTCTTTATTTCCATTCTCTGCGGTTACAAAACGGTAAAAATCAGCTTTCACAAAATCCAGATTCTGTTCTTTTGCTTTTCTATACAAATCTTCATACATATTTAACGGAACATAATCATCCGGCTCGACAATGCCGATATATTCACCGGATGCCGCATCCAATCCCTGATTCATCGCTTTCCCATAGCCACCATTTTTCTGTGAAATAATGCGGATCCTGTCATCTTTTTTCGCATACTGCTCCAGAATCTGCAGCGAATGATCCGTTGATCCATCATTAACGCAGAGAATCTCAATCTCTTTCAGCGTCTGATGAATCACGCTCTCCATACATTCTTCCAGATATTCTTCTACATTATAAACCGGTATGATCACCGATACTTTCTTCATATTCCAAATTCCTCGTTTCTTATTGTTCCTTCGCTTTTTTGAAAAGTTTGCGTATCATACGGATGGGAAATCCAATCACTCTGGCTACACGGTAAGTAGCCGAATATTGGATGCCCGACAGCTTTTTCTGTGTCTTTGTAAGCTCTTTTCTGGTTTCCGCAAGTTCTTTTTTCAGCTTCTTAATCTCCACTCCACGGTCAAATTTCTCTCCATATGTGATCTGAAGTTTACGGTTGATCTCGGATTTTTCCTTATATGTCCGAAACAGTTTTTCCGTGATCCGTGTATGCTCTCTCACCAGCGTCTGGAACTGGATCTTATCCAGCCCCCACAATCCTTCATATGCGTACTTCTGTGCCTCCGGCATCTCGGAATATTGTTTTGCCGCACGCCATAATACAGTATGCATTGTATCATAAAGGACATCTGCCATCTCTTCCGGCATGGAATGGATTCCCAGAAAATGTTCCATCGCCACATAGCTCTTCATCAGTCCATAAATATGTTCAAAACTGGTCTTTGCCGTCATAATAGAACCCAATCGCACTCTGCGGTGGAAGAATTCCTTCTTCCAATATCCACATCTCTCTGCCATCAGCATTGTCATAAATGTAAAATCTATATCTTCATGCAAAATCCCCGGCTGAAAAGCAAAATGATGTTCCTCAAGATACCGGCGTTTAAAAAACTGCATGCCTACATTTGTGCGGTACTCTTTTGTTTTCTGCATCCTTTGAAACATTTCTTTCCCATCACAACAAGCAGGATAGTTGCCCTTTCTCTGGTAATATCCGTCAAATTCGTTGTGCACATCCTCCATGTCTTTCTCTTCAAAGAACGCACAGCCATCGTAGTATAAAACTTCCAAATCATGTTCCTGACATCTTCCGGCAAGCTGTTCCAGTGCCTCCCGTTCCAGCCAGTCATCACTGTCCATAAAATAAATATAATCTCCGGATGCTGCTTTCATTCCTCTGTTTCTTGTCACAGACAATCCGCAGTTTTCCTGTGTATATACAGAAATTCTCTCATCTTCTTCTGCATAATGCTTCAAAATTCCCAGTGTATAATCCGTGGAACCATCATCAATACAGATAATCTCCAACTCTTTTAAAGTCTGTCCTGTAATGCTGTCCAGACACTCTTCCAGATATTTTTCCACATTATAAGCGGCAATCACAACAGTAACTACCGGATGCCCGATTGACTTTCCTTCCTTTATGCAACGTATAGCTCCATAATTCTGTCTGCGTTCCCGCTCTTTTTTCACCTCTCTGGCGTATGGAAGTCCACGCAGATAATTGATATTTTCAGGCATATCGTATTCTTCATCCGCATGCTCCAACAAATGCATATCCAGAAATCTGTCCGAACATAATTTATCGATCACTTTCTGGCGCACCTGTTCCGAATGAAGTGTCCGGAGATTATAAACACAGCCGGATGCCACCATATTGCAGAATCCTATCTCCAGTTCTTCATAAATACCTCTTCTTGTCAGCTCTTTATAAACCGATTCATACGCTTCAAGAAAACAAAGCGGGTTCTGATCCTTTCTGTTCTGCAGGCTTCCACCATAATTGACTCTGTAATATACCAGATCTTCTCTCACAGCCGCCACACGGTCCGCTGCTCCAAGTGCCATTAATGTAAAATAGACATCATTGCTATTCGGAAGATTCTGGAACTTAAGTTTCTGCTCCTGAATATATTTTCGCCGGAAAGACTTGTTCCACGGAGCAGGTGTTGTCAGTGTAAACAGTTCCCCCTCCATGGTCTTTCTCGAAAACACTTCCTGTACCGGCAGTAATTTTCTCCAGAGATAACGCGGTACGTGCTCCGATCTCCCTGTCAGATCATCATACCTCCTTGCTCCAAAAAGAATCACGTCCGCATTTGTTTTATTACCTTTTTTGGCAATCTCTTCCACAAGTGTATCTGTGAAAAAATCATCTGCATCCAGAAACAACAGATATTCGCCTTGCGCACTCTCCATTCCCAGATTCCGTGCTGCTCCGGCGCCTTGATGATTTTGCCTTAGTATCTGCACACGCGGATCCTTTTCTGTATACTCTTTCAAAATGGAAGCCGAAGCATCCGTCGATCCATCATCCACACATATGATTTCTATATTCGGATTCGTCTGTTTAAGAAGCGAATCCAGCGCTTCTCTTAAATAAGGTTCTGTGTTATATACCGGCATAATCACCGATACGTCTGTTTTTCCTACTTTTTTCATCCTCTTATCAATTTTCTCCACATTCTGACCGGGAAGCCTATGCATCTTGCAAGGCGGTATGTTTTACATCCTTTGATTCCGTCAATCTTCTTCTTCAGCTCTCTGTTGATCTGTTTTAATTCTTTAATTTCCACACCACGGTCGAATTTCTCACTATAAGTCTGTTGCAATTTCCTGTTAATCTCCGATTTTTCCTCATAAGTCCGCTGTAACTTTTCCTGAAGCTCCGTTCTTTCACGCACCAATCTGTCTTTCCATTCTTCCAGAAATTGATTCCGTTCTTTTAATTTGTCATTTTCTTTTATTTTTTTAGCCGTTTCATCAAGAAGATGCTGTTCCTGCTCTTTCCAGGTTCTCTCTCTTCTTTGTCTTTCAGCAACCTTTATTCTTTCTTTCAGTCCTGGAAAGCAAGATTCAAATTGAATCCGCTTCTTATCTTCCAAAAGCTCTTCAGACCTCTGCGCCATCCACGGGAGCTGCATATACGCTTCCTTTATTGTTGTATATTTATCATGCCATGTCTCATAATCCAGTGTATCCGCTTCGCTTTGTAATTGCTCAAACTTCTTATAAAACATATCAAATATCCCTTGATTTTCTCCCTGCAATTCTTCTCTTAATGTCAGCAGCTGCTCTACACGGCTTTCAAAGGAATATTCTTCTTGCAACATCTGCCACATCTGTTCTACCCGTTCCCGGATTGCAGGATAATCAACCTGTATTTTTTTTGCCTGTTCTACAAATTGTTCTTCATTAGTATAAAACAGTACCGAATCTCCAAATAATTTTTCTATAATATCTACATAATCGGAAAGAACAGGAACTCCACATGCCATTGCTTCCAGTATCCTAGTATTCATGAAGCCATGTTCCGTCATGTCTTCATAATGATCGTTCAATGTAATCTTCGTCTCCCAGTACAATTCCGGCAGCATATAATTAGGAATGTTCTCTGCCATGACTGCATCGGCGTGCTCCGGCAGTAACTTATCCCATCCTTTTCCCCATATCTTAAGCGGGATATGATGCTCCAGCGCCCAAACAACACTTTTTCTTTTAATTCCTCTGGAATTACCTACAAACACCCAGTCATATTTTTTTTCTTTCTCCACTCTTGCCGGGTGAAAGATCTCCATATCTGCACAGATTAACAACTGACGTACCGGAACCTGCACTTTCCTACAGATTTCTTCCAGATACTCTTCTTTTGCGGAACCAATGCAGACCAGGTCATAGGCATTATACTCTTCCACCGTAACTCTGTCCGGATGGCTTAAATTCCACATAATGTAAATGGTATCCGGATCCCTTCTGTCCGGATAATATGCTTCCGGTCCCCGCAATGCAACTACAACATCCGCTGCACCTTCGTTTTCCCATTCATCTCTGGATTCTATAACTGTATATACGCCTGCTCTGTTCAGATATTTTTTTAATGTACAGGCAAAAAAATAGTCAGACCAGTTCTTCTTCGATGCATTATTCGGGAATCCGGCTTTGATGACCCATATTTCTTTTCCGTTTGCCAGTTTTCTTCTATCTTCCATATCTGATTTACCGCTTTCTCCTCTGGATTCTTATTTTAGACACAGTATCTCCATTTTCTATATCTTATTAATTATAGAGAACATTTTCCGGACCGTCTAATTGATTTTTTTTATTATAGGCATTATCTATATGTTGTATTCTTCACATAACTGTTCACAATACTCTTCATCTTCCGTTACTCGCTTTGCGTCATCATACTGTTTCTTTTCTAATAGTAATTTTATCAATTCTACTTGTCTTCGTCCTTCCTCTCTTCCCTCTTCTCTTCCCTCTTCTCTTCCTTTCTCCCTAATCAGTCTTTCGCGTTCCTCTGCTTTCATAAAACTCGCCTCCATCTCATCGCTGGCTTTTATTTGTTGAATTTTATGATGCAAGTCCTTCAGCCGATGGTCACTGTTTTCACGCAATCCTGTATCATTGCTTTCTGTAATATAATGCAAAAAATCCACTAGCTCCGGCTCTACTTCTTCGGCATTTGTTCCGTTCGTGTTAAGGAATATTTTTCTCCAACAAAGTCCATACGGATTCCTCGTTTTCCCGGCAGATTATGTATTACTTTCTGTCCTTCTTTCCAGCGCAGGCTTTTTAATCTTTTTCCTGTTGCAAACTCAATAATTGTCTTACATGTTTCCAAATCTTCTGTTGCAACATCAAACAGGAAATCGTCCATCAAGTTAAGATCTTTCAATGTACGACCTTTCTTCCCACCCTGATTCTTCTGAAGCATTGCATCATTTTCCATATTTATTTTTTCGTTTTTAATCATATGTTTCCTCCTTAAGTATAACGGATTAGTGAAAAATCGTCTACATCTACACAGTCCGCCCTTTTCTATTAATATGCTAGAAAGTAAATTTAGTTTGGATTCTCCTGTTCGACTCGAACCTTTTGAATATGTTTTGATATTCTTTTGATAATGGTTTTTGATTTTTTTGAAATTAAGTACTCTTAGATTTTTATGAATCAACATATGTTGTAGATGTATTTTATCACAGCGGTGCGAAAAAAGCTACAGAAAAATCCGGTGCTTCTCCATAACGCACCGGACTTTTCTGTTTATAATTGAGTAAGGGATCTATTCCATTCATTTATGTAGTTTTTCAGCTCTTATTTATACAGCGGATATTTTTCACAGATTTTGTTAACTTCTGCACGGATCTCATCTGCTTTTGTATCGAAATCTGTAACTGTCATCTTGATCAGTTTTGCAATTGTCTTCATATCTTCTTCTTTCAGTCCACGAGTTGTAACTGCAGGTGTTCCGATACGAACTCCGCTTGTTACAAACGGGCTTGCAGGATCATTCGGTACTGCATTTTTATTAACAGTAATATATACTTCATCCAGACGATTCTGTAATTCTTTTCCTGTAATGTTCATATTCTGAAGATCAACTAAGATCAGATGGTTATCTGTTCCACCACTTACAAGGTTAAATCCTTCTGCTACCATAGCATCTGCAAGTGCTTTTGCATTCTTAACAACCTGCTGCTGATACTCTTTGAATTCTGGTTTCAGAGCCTCTCCGAAGCATACAGCTTTTGCAGCGATGATGTGCTCAAGCGGTCCTCCCTGTGTTCCTGGGAAAATGGCTTTGTTAATTGCTTTTGCATGCTCTTCTTTGCAAAGGATCAGTCCACCTCTTGGTCCACGCAGTGTCTTATGTGTTGTTGTTGTTACAACATCTGCATACGGAACCGGGCTCTGGTGAAGTCCTGCTGCTACCAGTCCTGCAATGTGAGCCATATCAACCATCAGATATGCGCCAACTTCTTTTGCGATATCAGCGAAAACATCAAATTTGATCTCTCTTGGATAAGCAGATGCTCCTGCTACGA
This sequence comes from Dorea sp. AM13-35, assembly GCF_003473885.1. Lineage (NCBI taxonomy): Bacteria > Bacillati > Bacillota > Clostridia > Lachnospirales > Lachnospiraceae > Dorea > Dorea sp. AM13-35. The sequence continues at coordinate 112,002 of NZ_QUCZ01000006.1, read as the reverse complement.
TTAATTTGGGTTTGCATTCATGTGCAATCTTACGAATCTCGTCATAATCCAAAAATCCTTCATCATTTACATTGTAAGGTACAAAATTATATAAGAGTCCTGATAAGTTTACCGGTGAACCATGTGTCAGATGTCCGCCATGTGCCAGGTTCAGTCCCATAACTGTATCACCCGGTTTGATGAGTGCCTGATAAACTGCTGTATTAGCATTTGCTCCGCAATGTGGCTGTACATTTGCGTGCTCTGCGCCAAATAACTTCTTCGCACGTTCGATTGCAATGTTCTCCAGAATATCTACGTCTTCGCATCCACCATAGTAACGTTTTCCCGGATATCCTTCTGCATATTTGTTTGTTGGAACGGTTCCCATTGTGAGCATAACCGCAGGGCTTACGATATTCTCTGAAGCAATCAGTTCGAGATTTCTTCTCTGTCTTCCAAGTTCCAGCTCCAGTGCTTTTCCAACTTCGTCATCATACTCTTTGATATAATTTGTTACATCTTCAATTCTGTTCATCTTATTGTCCTCCTTCGATACGCCTGTTTCCCCCAATAAAAAACAGGCAAAAAACCTTTGCTTCATTTACTAAAGATCTTTTGTCTGCCTCTGTCCTTTTACCTGAAAGATTGCTGATCGTTTTTCCCCCATATAACTACCAGTTTACTTCTTCGGTACAATTAAAAATATTGTTCTCCAGAGTGTCGTCCGAATCCATTCCTTTTACCTGAGAGTTTCTGCCTACCCCTTCGGCTCCGTTTCGGATAAAGCCTAGCCCCTGTTCTTTATCCATACGGTATCTCACGAATTCATCTGCCGACTTATCAACTGCCCTTAGTATACACAATGCTTTTGTTTTCGTCAATAATTACAAAATAAGTTATTTTTTTATCATTTTTTTGTGTATTTATTATATCTATAGAGTTATCAATTTTATAGATAATCTATCTGAAAACTTCTTTGATACTGTCATAATGCAGGAAAATGCCTTCTCCGGCAAGATTTTCAATTTCTTTCTTTGTCGCGAAACGGTATCCCGCTGTTTCTTCTTCCTGTAAATGTATATCACTCTCGTCAATATCCAGAACAAAGCGATAAACATCTACAAAGTAATTATCTCCTTCTCCCGGGTTTTCTCTGTGATATGTGAAACAATATCCACCTTCCGCATTCCTTACATCCAGCCCTGTCTCTTCCTTCACTTCGCGTATAACAGCTTCTTCTGAAGTTTCTCCTGCCTGTGCTGCGCCTCCGGATACTTCCCACCATCCCGGTGCCCACGCTTTTGTCATTACACGTTTTGTGATAAGATACGTGTGATCTGATCTTGCAACTACTCCAAGTACTGTCAGATGATATTCATCATCCTTCAAGCACCAGTCATTTCTCTTCATCGTGCGACCGGTTGGATTTTTATCTTTGTCATAAATATCCCAAAGTTCCATTCTTCTGCCTCCTTTTTCTGTCTTGATATTTCTGTCTGCAGTTTATCTACCTCATTGCCCCTTGTTTATTATACTATAACTGTGCCTGAATTTTCTCTAACATTTCCCGCACTGTTTTTCCATATACCGGATGGCGTTTGTACGGTGCAATTTCGGCCAATGGTTCCAGTACAAAGCTTCTTTTGTGCATTTCAACATGTGGAATACAGAGATCATCTTCTTCCAGTACGATGTCATCATACAGCAGAATATCCAGATCCAGTGTTCTCGGTCCCCAGTGTATAATCCGCTCCCTGCCCGCTTCTTTCTCGATCCGGTTTAATTCTTTTAACAATTCTTCCGGATATAATAGCGTCCGCAGTTTCAGACATGCATTTAAAAAATCCGGCTGATCTGTCACTCCGTAAGGCTCTGTTACAAGATAAGAAGAAACTTTTTCAACTGTACAAGTAGGAATCTGTCCTATTTTTTCGACTGCTTCATTCAGATAAGTTTCACTGTCACCAATATTAGAGCCAAGTGCGATATATGTTGTATGCCATTTGCGCGAAATTTTCACACTGACTGTTTTCAACGGAAGTCCTACCGGTGCCCATGGCTTCTTGATCTCCAGATCGATCTTGCAAAGTCCCGATATGCTCTTAAGCATCTCTTCCGCAAGGGTTTCTGCCACCCGTTCTAGCAGATGGTAGGTATGTTCTTTCATATATTTTGTGATAAATGCACTGACTTCACCGTAATGGATAGATGCCGTCAGATCATCTGTCTTCCCGGCTTTTCTTGTATCTGTATAAAGCACTGCTGACACAAGAAATTTCTGTCCCAGTTTGTTTTCCTCCGGAAATACACCGTGATTGGCAAATACTTCCAGATCTGTAATTTTTATCTGGTCATAATCCTGACTTGTTTTTTTATTTATATATTTCATAATTATTATTCCTCACACCTGTCACTCTTTCTGCCAGTCTGCTTTCCTGTTTGCAAAACTTCATGAGTATTATTGTCCTAATCAGCTACCTGTTTCCCATATTTTACACTTCATGCTCACGCATAATTGCCTGCGTCATGCGGATTGCGCGAAGATTTTTCTGTACATCATGCACACGCACAAACGCACAACCCTTCTGTACACCATATACAGTTGTAACAAGCGTTCCTTCTTCTCTTTCTTCTACCGGAAGATCAAGAGTAAGTCCGATCACAGATTTGCGCGACGTACCGAGAAGTACCGGATAGCCGAGCTTATTCAGGCATTCCATTTTATCAATGATTTCCAGATTCATCTCATAAGTTTTTCCAAATCCTACACCCGGATCAAGAATAATCTTATCCTCTGAAATACCTGCTTTTTTTGCAAGTGTCACACACTCCTCCATATCTGTCATGAAATCCGTCAGAAAATCTGTATATTCTGCTTTTTCCCGGTTATGCATCAGGCAGCATGCCACATCATACTTTGCAATCACTCCTGCCATCTTCGGGTCGTATTTTAATCCCCAGATGTCATTCACCAGATCAGCACCCGCCTGAAGTGCCACTTCGGCAACTCTGCTCTTGTAAGTGTCGATGGAAACAGGAACAGCAAACTCCTGTTTCAGTCTTTCGATAACCGGTGTTACTCTTGCAATCTCTTCATCCTCCGTAATCTGTACATGCCCCGGTCTTGTCGATTCGCCCCCTACATCAATGATCGCAGCACCTTCGTCTATCATCTGTTTTGCATGTGCAAGTGCTCTATCCATACCGTTATATTTTCCTCCATCCGAAAATGAATCCGGCGTTACATTTAAAATTCCCATTACATACGTTTCATTTTTAATATCAAACTCTTTTTTCCCGATGATCATATCTGTATCTCCCTGTTTTTCTTTTCTTCACTCCAGTTACATTCTTTTTTCGCTGGGCAGGCAAAGCAATTTCTGGAACATTTATCACTTTCGTATAAAAGTCTTTCCAATTTTGTCATATCTTTTCGTTCCCTGCGATGCCCACGGATGGCTGTCAAAATTTCTTTTTTTTCTTCTTCCGTATAGGCGACTGCCTCTGGCAGTGAATCCAGAATTTTCTCTGCAATCTGCGCTCCGGCAATCTCGTGCGGAATTTTTTCTTTGTATTGCAATACTTTTCCGATATCATGTAAAATCGCTGTCGTATACAGCAATTCCTTCGAATATCCAAGATTGTTTTCTAAGTTCCGAATATATGCAATTCTTGCTACATCTAACAAATGTTCCATCTGATGACAGCAGAAGAGCCTGTCTCTTTCTTCTTCTCTCAGTTCTTCGTAATACTGCTGATATAACGGATGTCTGAGTACTGTATTTAGTCGTTCCATCTTCTGTTCTTTCTCTGCATGTTCCATTGACTTCATCTTCACCATTTCATCTATTTCCCAAGCATCCGGAAGAACCGCTCTTCCAGAGTCGGATCGGTTTCAAATACGCCTCTTCTTGCAATTGTCACGGTCTGACTTCCCGGCTTTTTAATGCCGCGCATTGTCATACACATATGCTCTGCTTCTACCATAACCATTGCGCCTTTCGGACACATATACTGCATCAGCGCATCGGCAATCTGTCCGGTCAGTTGTTCCTGTAACTGCAGCCTTCTTGCAAACACTTCTACTGTTCGTGCCAGTTTGCTAAGTCCTACAACTTTTCCGTCCGGAATATAAGCGATATGTGCTTTCCCATAAAATGGAAGCAGATGATGTTCACAGGTTGAATAAAATGTGATGTCTTTTTCGATAACCATCTCGCTGCTGTCTACGGTAAATGTTTTTGCCAGATGGACTCCTGCATCTTCGTCCATTCCGCCATAAATTTCCTCGTACATTCTGGCAATTCTGTCCGGTGTATCTTTAAGACCTTCCCTTGTTACATCCTCTCCCATACCTTCCAGTAATAAACGGACTGCCTGTTCTATTTTCTCATGATCGATCATGTTTCTCTCCCTCTATAGTTCTACTATCTGTTTTATTCTATCAAAAATGTTATTTTCTGCAAATATATCACTTTCATGCTTTATCCCATGTTTCCACAATCTGAATCACATCTCCCAGATAAGATAGAGAACCGCAGGCAATCACAACGGATTTCTGCTTCTCTTCTGTCTCTTTTTTTGCATTTCTATATGCAGTCTTCAATGCCTCTTCCAAATCACTATGTGCGTCTGCTTTTTCAAATGCAATTACGTTCTCACAATATTTCGCTGCGTCTTCCGCAAGCACTCCTGCCAATAATGTGCGTTCTTCATTCGGAAGATGAATCGCATATACACACTCTGCGTCCGGACACAACATTGCTGTGATCTTTTTATATTCTTTATCTTTAAAAACGCCCATGATCAGGTGGATCCTGTAATTCGGAAAATATCGTCTTATTGATATAGCGAGCTTTTTTGCTGCATCTTCATTGTGTGCGCCATCAACAATCAAAGGTGGATTCTCCCGCAGACTGGTAAATCTTCCCGGCCACTTTGTCTCTGCCACACCAATTTGCACAGCTTCTTCCGGTATTTTGTATCCTTCTTTTCGAAGCGCACAAACTATCTCCAGCGCTGTTGCCAGATTTTCTTTTTGATATTCACCTGTAAGTCCACTATGAAGATTTCCAAAATCCGGTGTTTCTACATCCATTCCTTTGTATGTTTCTTTTTGTATTATCAAAAGTTCCGGTTTTGCCTCCGTAAACGGACACCCTGTTCTTTCTGCCTTTTCTTCCAGTATCTTTTTCACTTGCGGCTTCTGTTTTGCAGACACAACTTTACATCCCGATTTAATAATCTCACATTTATCTGCTGCAATTTCTTCGATTGTATTTCCCAAAATCCCAATATGATCCATACTGATTGTTGCAAATGCCGCCAACACAGTTGTCTTTACAATATTCGTTGCATCCAGTCTTCCGCCGAGTCCGGATTCCAGCACAACCAGATCACAGCTTTTTTTCTTAAAATATAAAAAAGCCATTGCCGTCTCAACTTCAAACAGCGTCGGTATCGGTGCACCTGCTGTTTCTAATCCGGCAATCGCTTCTTTTATCTCTTCCGTCAACTCTGTAAGTTCGTTTTCGGAGATCCATTCTCCATCCACCTGAATCTTCTCACGATAGGAGAGCACTGTCGGTGAAACATATCGTCCTGTCCTGTATCCTGCTTTACTTAATATTGTTGAAGTATACGCAAGCACAGATCCTTTTCCGTTTGTTCCGGCAATATGAATGAACTTTAAATCCTCCTGTGGATTCCCCAGTTCCTCAAGCAGTCCCCGAATCGTATCCAAGCCAAGTACACTTCCGTATCTGGACATCGCATCCAGATATACCCTTGCTTCTTTATAAGTCACGTTTCTATTTCCTTTCTGAAATTGTTCTAACCTCTTCATAATAGCACTAACCTTTCATTCTCTCAAGAAAAATCATTGCCCTATAGTATCTTTTTTATTAATAAGCACTTTCTCTTTTATCTATAATTCATATATTTTATCCCGTTCCTGTCAGGAATAATCTTAAAAGTTAAGAGGTACAGCAACCATTTTTCATTGTTGCTGTACCTCTTAATATCTCTATGTTATATGTCTGCCTTAGCCCCAATTCATTCCTTTTCCTGCTTCCAAGTATATCCTTTTCTGAAATGATACCGTCCTTTATCGGAATCAATAAATCTCCGGTCTCAGAAAGCGCCGCCTCTTTGGAATCGCAGATGATTTTAGATGCTCTTGGAAGGATATCGTTGATGAGCGACAGGAGATGTTCTGCGCTCCGATACTGTGAAACCCTTTTTAACACGATCCCTGAACGAATACTTCGGCAGCAACTTAAAGATTTCTCCATTTGTCCGCACACCACTTTCATCCGGGAAACAGATCTCCCAGTGCGTGTAGGCATTTTCCGCACTGGATGCGTTCATAATCTTTAAGATCTCCTGCTGGTTCTTCTGATGCTCCGGGAGCAGATCTCTTAAAAATGCTATGGCAGTCTGAATATTTATCTATAGTTAGAGTCAGTATACCCTGTCAGACGCCGGTTCGCAAGAAGGCTTTATACTTTATCATTCACCTTTTCTTCCGTGCGCATTGCCTTTAAAACAGCATCTTTGATGCACTGCGCATAAGCTTCTGCCCCTTTCGGAAGCAAATGTGTATCGTCCTGGTCAAAATATTCCGGATGATCTGCACTTGCCGTATACCAGTCGATCAGATAGGTATGCTCGTGTTCTTTGACAAACTTGCGGATTTCTTCATTATTAGAACTCTCAAAATCTTCCTTCGGAGCATGGACAGTGGTCAGGAACAGTGGTTTGTCTCCGACTTTCTGTCTTATTCGTCCAAGTGTATCGTACATTGGACCATTTGTTCCAAGTGCAAAGATCACGCCATCGCCGTCCCATTTCTTCTGTGTCTGGTATTCGTCAAATACTTTCACTCCTGTCAGGGTAGAACGTCCGATCTTCGTATCGCTGATACTGTTTGGAAGTACTTTGTAAAAATAATCTGTTACATCTACAGTAATGGAATCACCGATCAGCAGCATCTGTACATTTTTCAGCAGTTCTTCATCCGTCATTGTACTCTTGCTGGTCTTTGCTGTCTTTTTTGCTTTCGCTTTCTGTTCTTTTAATTTCTGATTCGTCAGCTTTGTTACTTCGGTTGCTTTCTTTTCACGCTTTGCTACCGTATCCAGTGTTGTCTTCTTCGGAACAAATGCAATACATAAGCTTAATGCAAGTCCTGTGGCTAATACAGCTGCCATCGCCTTAAGACTTCTCCGTGCCACCTGGATCTGTCTGTGACGTTCTCTTCTGTTATGCGGTTTGCTGTTGATGATTCCGATATATTCTCCGATGATCCCATGACGGACCGGTGTCTCAATAAAACGATAGGAAAGTTCTGCAAACCCCACACTTAAGACTACTTCTAAAATCACAATCCACCATGCCGCTCTCTTTCCGCCGCTCATCAGCACAATAATCGGATAGTGCCACAGATAAATACTGTAAGAGCGGTCTCCGATCCATTTCAGTATGCTGGAGCCTAATATTATATTTAAAAGGCTTCTGCTTACTGTCACTGCATATACGACAAATGCCGCCAGGACAGATACGATTGCCTGACCTCCATAATATAAGAAACTGCTGTAGGAGCTGATGAGCATCATCATTCCGATCAGGATCAATACAGAAATACTTCCGATCACTGCCCATAGTTTTCCCCGCAGCTTTACCTTTATAATATGATATTCCTTCTGGATCGCAGCCAACGCTCCGATCAGAAGAGAAAATGCTCTTGTATCTGTTCCATAATATACGCGGCTCGGATCTCCGTCCGGGCTGTAGAGTACGCCCATCAATACTACTGAGATCATCGCAAGCACTGCTGTGACTGCCGCAAATACTTTTCCTCTGTTTCTTGCCTTCGATAACAGAATCAAAAGGATTGGATAAATCAAATAAAACTGTGTCTCAATCGCCAATGACCAGCAGTGGGTAAATGGAGAAGGCGCTCCTGCATTTTCAAAATAAGATACTTTTCTGAAAATCTGCCACCAGTTGTTATACCCAAACACTGCGGATAACAAATCATTACAACCTTTCGTAAATACAACTCGGTTCACGACTGCGCTGACGAAGATCATCACAACTGCCATGGAGAGTACTGCCGGCAGCAGTCTTCGGATTCGCCGCAGCCAGAAGTTTTTCAGATCTATGCCGCCGCTTTCTTCTATCTCATTTATTAGAATTCCTGTGATCAAGTAGCCGGATATTACAAAAAATACGGTTACTCCCAATAACCCGCTCTTCGCAAATGGCATCTTCAGATGATATGCCAGAACCATGATTACAGCAAGTGCCCTTAATCCGTCAATTTCTTTGATATACTTTCTCTTTTTCTGTATTTTCTTTTCCATTTTCTTTTCCTCATTCGTATGCTGTCTTTCGTATGTTGTCGTTTTATCTATTGATTATAACATATGCTCCTTCCTCTGCGCTTTCTTAAATAGTTAATATTTCTTTAAGTTTTCTTATTATAATACTTCTATTTCTCCGAATGCTTTCAGAAACTGTTTCTTGCCATATCCCGGAAATTCCATTTCTATCGTCATATCATCTTCTGATGTGATGATGCCTTCACCGTACTTTGAATGTCTGCCTCTCCGTACAACCCGCTCTTCTGTATTTTTCTGTCTTTCTTCTTGTTTTACAGACTCTGTATTTTTCTGTCTTTCTTCTTGTTTTACAGGCTCTGTTTCTGCCATATTTTTCTCCGCAGATTTTCTCCTTATCGTTTCTACTGCCTGCCGTCTTAAACTCTGTAAATTTGCTTTTCGCTCTTCGCTTCCCGGTTTTTCTTCCCAGTCAAGCAGATGCTCCGGCAAACGCTTCAGATATCTGCTCGGTGCTTCAAACACACCGGGAATTGTCGGATTCGTGTAATAAGATAATTCCAGATTCTTTCTCGCACGGGTAAGCCCTACGAAAAACAGACGCATCTCCTCTTCTTCCTGCTCCATACCGGTGCACCGAAGGGGAATCAGTCCCTGATTCAATCCGACAATAAATACATAATCGAATTCCAGACCTTTTGATGCATGCAACGTCATAAAGTGAATTACTTCTCCTTCTTTTCCGACATTGGAAAATGTAACTGGCAATTCCGCTCTTTCAAATACCTTTTCCAGAATCTCCGCCTGCTTCTGCACACGGTAAAAGACTGCGATCTGGCTGTATGGCAGACCATCTTCGTGAAGTTTCCGGATTCGTTCTGTCAGATATTCTGCCTCTATAAACGGATCATAATGATTCTTTATCAGAATCTTATCACCTTTCACACCGCTGCCCTCAATCTTTCCTCCGAATTGCAGAAAACGGTTCGCAGCTTCCAGGATCACATCACTTGAACGATAATTGACCGGCAGGGAAAGTTCTTTTGCTTCAAACCGGTGCTTGATCATGAAGAACATATTCGGTGCGGTTCCTCTCCAGCTGTAGATCACCTGATTCGGATCTCCTACTGCGAAAAACCGGGTCTGTGCATCTTTCAGTGCTTCGATAAAATCCAGTTGCTTCTGGTCGCTATCCTGCACTTCATCTACAATAATCCACTGAAGTCCCAACTCTTTTCTGTGTTCCTCTGCACATTTCGTTCCCTCACGGATAAGATCTGCGAAAGACATCTTGTTCTCCTGACGTTTCTTTCGATCAAGAAGCGGAAATACCCGGAACAGATCATCCTTATATTTTCCCTTTGGTTTTCCCTGCAGATATGCTTCATAGTCATTCTCCAGCCTCGCCTGCAGACGGTTCTTATACTTGATCTTATATCCGTTCGTATCTGCAAGATCAAGCAGCATCTGCAGCTCTTCTTCCGGTTCTATCACTTCAAATTCACGATTCCAGTCGGTTGTCTCATTCTGATTCACTACTCTATCTGTACCTTCGACTGTACATTTTTCAGGAAGATACTTACAGAGAAGCTGTCTTGCTACACTGTGGAATGTGCCGAATCCCCACATAGATTTTTCAATACCCAGCCGATCCGCGATCTCGTCCGCTGCCTTATTCGTAAATGTAAGCACCATCATTTTCTCATAAGGAACAAGTCTCTCCTCATGCAGATAGCGTACTTTTTCCGTCAATACTGTCGTCTTGCCACTCCCGACATTCGCATTCACAAGACATGCCGGGCTTTCATCTAATACGGCTTCTTTCTGGTAACTATTCAGTCTTTTTCTTTCCAAGCTGTTCATCATATTTCCTTTGCAGGCGGGCTTTCTTTCGTTCCTGCTCTTTCTCTTCCTTCTCTCCCTGTCTGTTTTCAAGAATAACTTCTATCTTCATATCACCCGGACAGATTGCATAGTATCTGAGAATATTCTCCAGGCTCTTCCGATTCTCTGCTTCCTGTATCCATCCGGCATAAAATGCATTCTCCACAGTAAGAATCAGTTTGTGCTCTTCTACACACACTGCTTTTACTGTTTTAAGGAAACGACCGCCGCTTTCCCCGTTTTTCAGAACTGCCGCACAGAAACTCTGCCATTTCTCCGGCAATTCAAAAAAGGAAAATTCTTTCGTTATTGCAGGATATGTCTCTTTTATGTTCTTACGCACATACTCCGGTGCTTCTGTCTCTTCCAGAAGATTCTCAAGTCCCCAAAGTATCATTCCTTTATCCAGCGTGTAATCGCCCACGCATGCTGGGCAGCCGTCTTCACATGGACAACCTTTCACCATCCTGATCGCATTGTACAGGATCTCCGGCACCAGTCCATAGATCTTCTCCGAATACCCAAGACCGCCTTCGTATTTATCATAAATAAAAAGAGAGACTTTTTCATGATAATAATCATCCGGGATCGTCGCATTGTTCGACACCGCAACATCTATATCATCACGCTCTGTCATCGTAATCATCATAGATGCGTTCTTTATCGCATATTTCATTCCTTCAAAATGGTCATTAAGTATATACTGCCCCTGACGGTTCGGAACCAGCAGACTCCGGTAAGCACGCACTACATTCTCCGGCAGTGTGATCCATGCACTTTCTGTGTCGTAGTCTTTCTTTAAAGGCTGAGTCAGTGTTACATAGCCAAGATTCTGGTGATTGTGAAACTGTAATTTCTGGAACATGGAAATCACTTCATTGACATTCACATCCCCAAAATGAAGTTCTGTCCTCTTATATTCCTCTTCTTCAAAGCATCGTAAAATGCGCGTCTCTTTTGTTCCTGACGGGACTGTGTAATAATTCCCATCAAAATCAACTGCCTCTGCGGTTCTTCCGACCAGATCCATCTTCACAACTTCATACAGTGTTCCCTCATGCATATAAACTGCACCTGGGTGGATCTCATGATACGCCTGCAATTCATCCATCTCCGTGATCTCATGTCCGTCTTTCTTCGCAAGAAGTTTGAACCTCGTCTTGTCCATATTGCGGAGGCTGTAGTCACCTGCCGGATATGCCGGTCCTGCCCATATGAACCGTCCTCCAAGGCTCTTCACTTCTCCTGCACTTAAAAGAACCGGAATCATCTCTCCCAGATCCGGGAACAGTGCAATATCATCCAGCGACAATGGTAGTTCTGCTGCCGCCGCACGCAGATGCGCCAGCTCAATGAGAAGATTGTCCGGATCAACGATTGCATTCTCACTCTCATTTGAGAAAAGCCATTCCGGATCAATCGCAATATACTGGTCAAAGGGGCGGTTCTCCAAAAGAAGGTAGTTGACGCAGGAGACACCACTTCTTCCGGCACGTCCGCTCTGCTGCCAGAACGAAGCTCTTGTTCCCGGATAGCCAACGATCACGGTCGTATCCAGCTTACCGATGTCAATTCCAAGTTCCAGCGCATTGGTGGATACCAGCCCCGCCAGTTCTCCATGTGTCATCTTTCGTTCAATCTCTCTTCTCTCAAGTGGCGTATAACCACTCCGGTATCCGGCAATCAACTCCTCCGGCTGTTTTCCAGCTCTTCCGAATGCGCCAAGAAATCCTGCAGCACTCATCTTATCTCTGGCTTCTTTTAAAATGACTTCCACATTCCTTCTGGAACGTCCGAATGCAATGAAGTGTCTGTCTTCTGCCACAAGATTCGGGATTAATTTTGCCGCTACTGCCGATGCCGCGATTCGTCCATATACTTTATCATTCTTTCCTTTGATCTCCGGCGGCTGGACAATCTGATAGATTTTATCCGGTGCCGGAGCACCGTTCCGGTCGATCAGCGAAAACGGTACACCACAGATCTTCTCTGCAAGCTCTATCGGATTAGCAATCGTCGCAGAGCTGCAGAGAAACCGCGGTTCTGAGCGGTAATATGTGCAGATCCGGTGAAGTCTCCGGAAAATATTCGACAAATGCGCTCCAAACGCTCCGCGGTAAGAATGTAATTCATCAATGACAATATATTTAAGATTTGCGAAAATCGTATCAAACCCGTAATTGCTGTGATTTGGCAAAAAAGCTCCATTTAACATCTCCGGGTTCGTCAGGATAATATTTGCGCTCTGTCTGATTCTCGTACGCTCTGCCGGTTTCGTATCTCCATCGTATACCCCGGCAGATATCTTCCCGTCGCCGAAAAACTCAATCGCCGGCTGCAGGGCACGATACTGGTCGCTTGCCAGTGCCTTCGTCGGGTAAACAAAAATCGCTCTCGCCAGCGGATTCTCAAGAATCTCCTGCAAAACCGGAAGCAGAAATGCCAGCGTCTTACCACTCGCCGTTGAAGTTGTGATCACGACATTCTTTCCCGCTTCCGCAGTTTTGAACATCTCCACCTGATGCGAATAAAGCTGCTGATATCCGTTCTCTTTAAGATAATCTCTCAGCTCATCCTTAAGCGATTCTGGATATGCTTCACAAACCGCCTCTTTTGCCGGTATCTTTCTTGTATGAATAATATAATCTCTGAATTCTTCTGTCATGTATTTCCAGCCCTCTGTCCTCGAACATATATTCGCATTTAAGTATAGCACAGAACTGTTGTTCTCGCCACATTATTTTCTTCCATTAATGCGCAGAGTAAATGCCGCACACCTAAAAGCACTGTAATCCCATCGGAATTCCCACAATCGTAATGCACCAGATGCAGCTGATGGCAAGCCATAAAAGCCCCATTAAAATGCCACCTAATAATAATCATAAAATATTTCCTAATTTCTTCAATTCGTTCGAGAAAATCTCTGTGTCTTCCGTCTCTTCTTATGAAATGATCCATTCACCTGATTCATTTCCCATGCGTGTTCCTTTCTTTGTGGTTTTAATATCCTACTATTTCTTATGATTGACAATATATATTCCGGTGCAGACCAAAAGTAAAGCCACCAGACTTCCAATATTAAATGCCTGACGTACCTCTCCTAATATCAGCGCAGATAATATCACACTGCATAATGGATTCACAAACCCGAAAATCGCAACTTTTGAGACATCATTCCATGCAAGAAGCACCGACCAGAGCGTATATGCAACCGCCGAAACCATTGCAAGATAGAAAATAATTACTACACCGCCAATCGTGACATTTCCAAGGTGTCCGCCCATTCCGGTGCCGATCAATGTCAGCACGATTCCGCCCATTGTAAACTGTGTTCCGCTTAATATTACCGGAGAAACTTTTCTTGAAAATATATTGATCAATACGGTAGAAATTCCATAGGAAAGCTGTGCGATCAGAATAAACCCTTCACCAGTCAGCTTAAATCCCATGTCCAGAGAATTTCCCATGATGTTGATCACAACAACTCCTGCAAATCCCAGTATGCAGCCTGCTGATTTTCGTACTGTCATACGTTCATTTCTAAATACCAGACAGGATAGCAAAATTGCAATAAAATTGCCAAGTCCGGTAATAATACCACCTTTCACACCTGATGTATTTGCAACACCTATGTAGAAGAAAAAATACTGTCCGACTGTCTGCGCCAGGCAAACCGGTATCGCGTATTTCAGGACTTCTTTATCAGGAAACATCACCTTTTTCTCTCTTATTGATGTAAATGTCAGAACCAGCAGTCCCGCCAGCGTAAACCGTATTCCGGCAAAGACAATCTGGCTTGCCGTATCTGCTGAATCCATCTGCATAAGGTGATATCCTGTTTTTATCATTGGTATTGCACTGCCCCATAAAATGCAGCAAACGCAGGCAAGAAGCGCCACGATGCCGGTTCTGGTTAATGTACTTTGTTTTTGCGTCATTAGTTTATACTCTCTTTCCTGTTGTATGATATAAATTGTTATTTTCTGTTATTCACTATTATAAACTTCTATCGCTTCCAAAGAAAACATTTTGTAAAAACATTTCCTAACAAAAAACTGATACCCCATAAATATGAAGTATCAGTTTTCTTATTCATAAGAGTTCTGAATAGTTATTATTTATAATATCTTACTCAAAAATTCTTTCAGTCTCTCATCTTTTGGATTACTGAAAAATTCCTCCGGTTCTGCCTGTTCTTTGATCTTGCCTTCATCGATGAACACAACTCGTGTTCCGACTTCTCTGGCAAATCCCATCTCATGTGTGACAACGACCATTGTCATTCCTTCTCTCGCGAGCTGCTTCATGAGATCCAGAACTTCTCCAACCATCTCCGGATCAAGTGCGGAAGTCGGTTCATCGAAAAGCATCACTTCCGGATCCATCGCCAGTGATCTTACAATGGCAATTCGCTGTTTCTGTCCACCGGATAACTGCTCCGGGTAAGCATTTGCTTTGTCAGCAAGTCCTACTCGTTCCAGTAACTCATCCGCTCTTTTATCAGCTTCTTCTTTTGTCATTTTTTTCAGTGTGACCGGAGCCAGCGTAATATTTTCACGGATCGTCTTGTGTGGAAACAGATTAAAATGCTGGAATACCATTCCCATCTTCTGTCTGTGCAGGTCGATATTGGTCTTCGGATCTGTAATCTCATCTCCGTCAAAAATGATCGAACCGCTTGTTGGCTGCTCCAGAAGATTTAAAGAACGGAGAAATGTAGATTTACCGGAACCGGATGGTCCGATAACTACAACCACTTCACCTTTTTTAATATCTGTTGAGATACCGTTGAGTACATTATTTTTTCCAAATGATTTATGCAGGTCTTTGACCTGGATCATTGTATCCTTATTATCGCTCACTGTTTCTCAACCTCCTTTCCAGCTTATTCATAAAGAATGTCAGCAGCATAACAAGTGCCAGATAAATGACTGCTGCCGCCAGAAGAGGCATAAATGCATCGAATGTACGGCTCTGAATGATCATTGCCGCCTTTGTCAAATCCTGCTCCCCGATATAACCGATGATCGCTGTCTCTTTGATCAGCACGATCATCTCATTTACCAGCGCCGGAAGCACATTTTTAAATGCCTGCGGAACAATGATCAGACGCATTGTCTGTGCATAATTAAGTCCCAGGCTTCGTCCTGCTTCTGTCTGTCCGATTGGAATAGACATAATACCGGAACGCACAATCTCTGCAACATATGCACCGGAATTAATACCAAAGGCAATACCACCGATGATAATGGAATCCAGTGAAGAAGAGCCGAACACAACCAGATACATGATCAAGATCTGGATCATCGTCGGTGTTCCACGAATCACTGTCAGGTACACTTTACAGATTGCATTTAATATCTTTAATTTGTTTGTCTTATCATGGTAAGAACGAATGATCGCTACAATAAAACCAATGATAACACCTAAAAGCAAAGCCTCTAAGGTGACAATAATTGTCACCTTGAGACCGCTCACAAGACCGAGCCAACGGTCATCCTTTATAAAGTTCGCATAAAACTTTGCTGAAAAATCTGCCATGATTACTCCTATTTCTTAACGATCACTACCTGTGAAGCGTTAGCATATGTATCTGTGAAATCGGCATTTTCTTTTCTCTCATCTGTTACTGTCATACCTGCTGCACCGAAATCAGCTTTTCCTGCTGCAACTGCCGGGAGAATAGAATCAAATTCCATATCTTCTACTTTTAATTTGTATCCTATCTTATCGCAGATTGCCTGTGACATATCAACATCGATACCTACAATAGCATCTCCTTCGTGATATTCATATGGTTCAAACTCAGCATTTGTTGCCATTACAAGTGTTCCTTTGGAAGTATCTGTTCCTTCCGGAGTTTTGTACTGATATTTACCTGCATCATCACCAATGTAGTTACCGATGATCTTATCAACTGTTCCGTCTTTTTTCAGTTCTTCTAATGCTATATTCATTTCTTTTAACAGTTTGGAATTACCTTTTTTCACGCAGATTGCATACTGCTCATCATCAAAGATACCGTCAATGATCTTCAGATTGTCATTCTTCTCAACAAACTTCTTAGCCGGCTGAGCATCGATAACAACACAGTCTAATTTTCCGGATTCCAGAGCCTGTACTGCTGCTGCACCCTTTGGATAACGTTTCATCTGTGTATCTTTCTTTACGATCTTAGAACTTTCCAGATCTCCGGTTGTTCCCTGCTGAACACCAATTGTAAGATCTTTCAGATCTTCTGCTTTTGTTACTTCTACTTTTTTGTCTTCGCTTTTCTTGTCACTTCCGCATGCTGCAAGTGAAAATACACAGGCAGCTACTAAAACAACACTTACTAACTTCTTGAACTTCATATTTCTTCCTCCTAAAATGATCTTTCTCATTCATACAACTTGTATCGTATTAAACAAGATTCTGTATAATCATACAGCTATAACCTTCATTTTACCATGTTTCAAATAAAAGGCAAGTATTTTTATGCAAGAAATGCTTTTACAACCGTCATAATTATGATGATTGCACCGAGAATGATACGGTAATATCCAAATACTTTGAAGTCATTTTTCTTAATATAATTCATTAAGAACTTGATCGCTACGATGGACAGTCCGAAGGATACGATACATCCGAGCATCAGATAGCCAAACTCAGCTCCTGTAAATGCAAATCCAAATTTGACAAGCTTCAGTAAACTTGCTCCGAACATAACCGGAATTGCAAGGAAAAATGTAAATTCTGCTGCCACTTCTCTGGACACACCGATTAGCAATGCTCCGACGATTGTTGCACCGGATCTGGATGTCCCCGGAATCAGTGCAAGCATCTGGAAGGCACCGATCCAGAGCAACATACGGATATCCAGTTCTGAAATCTTCGTAACCTCTGGTTTTCTGTTTTTATTACGATTTTCAACAACAATAAACAGAATACCATAGACGATCAGCATGATTGAAACCGGAAGTGGTTTATAAAATACAGAATCCAGCCAGTCATTTAACAAAATACCAACAACTGCTGCCGGTACACATGCAATGGCTACTTTGATCCACATCTGCCATGTCAGCAATTTCTGCTTATGAGTCTTCTTCGGTGAAAATGGGTTCAATTTGTGGAAATATAATACAACGACCGCCATAATCGCTCCAAGCTGGATCACGACATTAAACATTTCCATAAAATCATGACTTAAATTCGGTGACAATACATCACCTACCAGAATCAGATGTCCGGTACTGCTGACCGGAAGCCACTCGGTAATTCCTTCTACAATTCCGAGAATAATAACTTTTAATGCGTCTAACATAGTTTCTTCCCTTTCTACTATAATATATAGTAATGTCTGGTGGGAAAGCTCCAAACTTTGCCACCTGTTAATTTCTTCGTGTTTTACAATATGTATTTTTCAATAAATGTTGCGACACCGTCTTCGTCGTTCGTTCCGGTAATATAATCGGAAACTGCTTTTACCTGATCGGTCGCATTTGCCATTGCAACTCCAATCCCTGCTTTCTTAAGCAGCTGGATATCATTATTGCCATCGCCGAAACCGGCCACTTCCTCATGCGGGATTCCCAGATGATCTGCAAACCACAAAATTGCGTTGCCTTTATCTACGCCGGCAGCATTTACTTCTATATTATTGGAAAGTGCTCCGGTCACTTCTATACCTTCTACTGCTTCCAGACGCTTGCGTGCTTCTGTCCGCTCTTCATCTATCTTAAATACTCCCTGTACTTTGTCTGTGTCCTGCCCTTTTTCACGAATCAGTTGTAAAATATCCGGCACCGGTGTTCTAGTCGCACGTACATATACCGCCATCTGCGGAGAACGCATATATTCTCCGACTCTGGAAAATTCTTCTGCTTCTGCATATCCTTTTCCACCATAATAAACTTCGCGCAGTGCGTCATAGTCACTGAAAATCTCCATGATCTGCTCAGCTGTCTTCACAGGTACAAGCCGTTCATAGAGGCATCCACCTGTCTGTGTCTCCATGATCCTTGCGCCGTTCGCTGTAATCGCATACTGGACTCCCGGAAATTCTACGACTTCTTTTGGCAGTCCGCCAAGTGGTCTTCCTGTGACCGGCAGAATCCAGATTCCCTGTTCGACTGCTCTTGTCAGTACTTCTCTTGTATGCTCTGCGATATGCTTCTCGCTGTTCAGCAATGTCCCATCCAGATCAAATCCGATAATCCTGCACTTAATTTTCATAGGTTGTCAGTTCCTTTCTCTCTTTTGAAAAGAAATACGGCTGCAGACTGATCTTATCGCCTTCTGCTTCATAGGCTCCTTTTGCATGATCGCGAAGCTGCTCTACAACCTTCTGCTGGCTCGCCGGTGCAAAGATTACGGTATCTTTGTGCGGCACATAGATAACCAGATCGTCTTTTAATTTGTCAGCACACACCTGCCAGATATGGCGAAAGCACACAGAACTTGCCTCATGTACGCCATCCGCAATAATTCCAAATCCGCCGTACCATGTATTTCCAATGACAAATTCTACGTCACGCACCAGATTCTCGCATGCTGTGTGATACAGCTCCTCCACTGCGATCTCCGGTGGGAGCATAGCATCTTTTAATACTTCGTAGCTTTCTTCGCCTCTCTTAATTACAAAAATGATCTTCAGATCTCCGACAAACCCAATCACCGGTGTATCTTTCTCTGAGAAATTCTTACCATTAAGTGCCTGCTGATCTGTCAGCTCATTTTTCACCCATGGATAAATCTTATCTTTGATCTTATCATATTGATAGTGTTCTTCTTCATATTTGCGCATCTCATGAATCCCTTTCTTCTTTATACAAATATAGTTTATCTCTTAATTTGGAATATTTTCTTTAGATTAGTTAAATAATATATAAATTTCCATTATCTTTTATTTTACCAAAGTTTCTTATAGAAAGCAATTACATCCGCCTTTTCCTCTTCTCAATGCCTTGACGCTTCCTCTGTGTTACGGTATAATATACTGACACTTGCACAAGAACAGAAAGGATATGTATATAATGAATAATAGAAAGAAACGAGTTTTACTGGCAGCTACAGGGCTTCTGTGTGCCGTATCCATTGCTTCTGCCCAGACTTTCGTATATGCTGCCCCTTCTACAAAAGATCTTGAAAAAAAGACATCGGATCTCAAGGATGATCTGCATAGCATGAACAGTGATCTTGCTTCACTTAGCAAGAAGCTGGATAAAACATCTGGTAAGATTGAGAAGATGTCCGAACAGGTCGAGAAAGCCAAACTTGATCTGGCCGCTGCGAAGCTAAACGAAGAGGCACAGTTCAAGTCTATGAAAGAACGTATCAAATTTATGTATGAAGGTGGGAGTGTATCTCTGTTCGAGATTCTGCTGACTTCTGAGAATATGGCGGATTTTCTGAACAAGGCAGAGTACGTTTCTAACATCAGTGACTATGACCGCAACATGCTGGATAAGTTCCAGACTGCGCGCGAAGAAGTTGCAAAAAAGGAATCCGGATTGAAAAAACAGCAGGCTGATCTGGCTTCTATGCAGAGTTCTCTGAACGAACAGAAAAGTAACTTAAGTGATAAGATTTCCAATACTTCCAATAAACTGTCTGATTATAATGCACAGCTTAAGAAGGCAAAGGCTGCCGAAGAAGCGATGCGTACTGCCCGCAACAACGATGTATCCGGCAACACCGGTAAGCAGAGTTCCGGCAATGGCGGCGGTACTTCCAATTCCGGCAAGAAGTTCAATGCGAACACTTCCGATGTTGCGCTCCTCGCCGGTATTCTGGAATGTGAAGCCGGTGCTACTTATGAAGGCATGCTTGCAGTTGGAACAGTCATTATGAACCGTGTGGAGAGTTCCCGTTTTCCAAATACGATTTCCGGTGTTGTTTATCAATCCGGTCAGTTTGCACCGACATGGAATGGTGCATTGAACCGTGTACTTGGACGTGGACCTTCCTCTTCCGCTTATTCTGCTGCCAAAGCAGTGCTCGGCGGAGCCAGACATAACAAAGTCCGGAATTGTTATTTCTTCTGGGCTGCCTTTACCGGACATGCCGGGATTAATGTAGGTGGCAATGTATTCTGGTAGATTTAATACTATATATTCAATAATCTAATTATAAAAAAAGAAATGAGCAGGCATTCATTTTGCCTGCTCATTTCTTATATATTGCAAATTACAGATATCGAAATTACATTAATTTTCTAAAGAGGTCTTTCAACTCTTCTACATTTGTATCTTTCGGGTTACCCGGACAGCATGCATCTTCTCCGGTGTAGATTTTCTATATCCCAATACCCACTGCGTTGTCATATACACGGAGTCCTGGCAATACATTTCCAGCAGAAATTTAAGTTTTTCATTAAGTTTCTGACCGGTTCTGGATTCTATCTGTCACCTCACTATTACCTCTGCTCCACCTGATGAGCTACGGAATCATCTCCCGGTAGCGCAAATGTCTCTATATCCACCATCCGATTCAGTCTTCCTTCTCTCCATATCATCAGGTACACATGAAATTCAATACTGTCTCTTGCTGTAATAAAAGGCTCTTCCCGGAGAATCACCGTTTCTCTTCCTTCTCTTTTTAATTCCATTTTGCGCTTTCTTGCTGCATCCATGATGAGCTTATATTTTTCCATCGACGCTTCATCGTATTTACGTTTTGGATAAACAGCGCCTGCATGACGGAACTTCCGCATCAAGATATCAATTGTCTTGGCGTGGCTTTTGCGGTGCAGTTTCACAGCGATCCATTTTGCCATCACGCGTGCAAGAACCGGATTCGATACACATTCGGATGCATATTTCCGGTAAGTCTTAAGACTGTGCACGAGGCTCATATCCTCTGCCTCTGCCGCAATCTCTTCCAGAACTTTGATTCCTTCTTCGTCCGGAACCCACAAATGCTCTTTCGGAACAATATATTTCTTCGGCGCTGAAGGATAACAGCCATAACTAAGCGGTGGAAATCCGGCAAGTTTCACAAGCCACTGCTCCCTTTCTGTGCAGTAGGTATCACCCAGGTATTTCCATTTGTCCTGTAAAATAGCAATTTTATATTCCAACTGTCTGAGATATTCATAGCCTCTCACCCAGAAATGCCCGATTTCTCCGTAATCATACAGCATATATTCAAATTCCAGCCGCTGAAAAAATATCGTTACCATTGAATCGCCGCAAAGTACCGCCAGAATATAACGGTCCTTGTCCCGCTTCAAGGTTGCATCAACCGAACCTTCATAACCTTCTTCATAAAATCCGGTCATCTTTGCTTCTTTGAATACAAGAAAGCTCTCGACTGCATCATTCATCAGATAAACAAGTCGAATTTCTTTTTTCTCTTCATTCGGAGGCAACAGCTCAAACTGGTTCTGTGCCAGTAATTCCTCCAACATATCAAATGTATTTAATAACCCCATTTCGACATCCGCTTTCGTAATATTTTTTGATCTTAATATCATTCTAACAAATCATGCCGGAAAATCCAATGAAAAAAACGCACCAGACAGATTTCCTGCCTGATGCGTTCAGTTAGTTTTTTAGGAGTTTTATAAATGAGTTTATAATTAATTCTATCTTTCCATACTTGCGATGTGGTCTGTGTGAAGCAGCATATGTGCTTTGTGAGAATTTGGTTTCTCAAAATATTCTTCATACATCTTAAGTACATCTTTGTTCTCATGTGAGAAACGGATATCTGCATTCTTATCTAGATAATACAGATTCTTTCCTCGCTCAAACGCAAGCTCTTCTCCATCGTGGATCGGCTGTCCGCCACCACCTACGCATCCGCCCGGGCAAGCCATAACTTCTACGAAATCGTAATGGACATCTCCGCGCTCGATCTTCTCAAGCAAGGCTCTTGTATTTGCAAGTCCACTGACAACTGCCGTCTTTACAGTGATATCGTCAATGGCAAAATCAGCTTCTACAACACCGTCGTTCTCCTGGAATCCCTGGCTTCTGACAACTTTGAATGCGTCAGCTTCCGGATTCTCATTCTTAAGCAGGTAGTAAGCGCTGCGAAGTGCAGCCTCCATAACTCCACCGGTTGCTCCGAAGATCACACCTGCTCCGGAACCTTCCTGCATCGGTCTGTCACTTGCAATATCTTCTAATGTATCCGGACTGATATGAGCAGAACGGATCATTCTTACCAGCTCTCTTGTTGTAATAACTGCGTCAATATCATGTCCTGCATACTCTTCATAATACAGTTCCATCTCACGCTCGCCCTTCTTAGCCACGCACGGCATTACGGACAGTGTGTAGATCTTCTCCGGCTCTACACCCAGTTTTTCTGCGAAATACGTCTTCATAGCAGCACCGAACATCTGCTGTGGTGATTTTGCAGTTGAGAGCTGTTTTACCAGATGTGGGAACTGTGACTTAATGAAACGAATCCAGCCCGGACAGCAGGATGTAAACATCGGACGTTCTTTTAACTCTCCGGATGTGAAACGTTTCAGGAACTCCGTTCCTTCTTCCATGATCGTAAGATCTGCTGAGAATGTGGTATCAAATACATAATCAACGCCCATTCTCTTCAAAGCATCCAGAATCTTTCCAACTTTGGCATCTTCCGGTGCAAGACCTAACTCTTCACCCCATGCTGTACGAACAGCCGGTGCAACTTGAGCTACTACGATCTTGTCTTTATCCTCAATTGCTTTCCATACTTTCTCTGTATCGTCACGCTCACGAAGCGCTCCTACCGGACAATGTGTAATACACTGACCGCAAAGTGCACAGTCTGCTTCATCAATACTTCTGTGACCTGCAACATTGATCGTTGTTCTGGAACCGGTACCTTCTACATCCCAGATTCCAAGTCCCTGGATCTTATCACAAACCTGTACGCAACGCATGCACTTGATACATTTGGAAGAATCGCGGATCAACGGGAAATGTTTGTCCCATGGCTGTTTCTCCAGCTGCATCTTGAACGGAATATCAAAAATATTCAGATCATTCGCCACTGTCTGTAAACTACAGTTGCCACTTCTTGAGCATGTCACACACTCGCAATCATGCTGAGATAAGATCAGTTCCACTGTTGTTCTTCTATGTCTACGTACCTTCGGGCTGTTTGTATAGATCACCATGCCTTCCTTTACAACATTGTTACAGGATGTGATGAGTTTTTCTTTTCCTTCTAATTCAACAACACAAACACGACAGGCTGCAATCTCATTAATTCCTTTGAGATAACAGAGTTTTGGAATCGGAATTCCATTTGATGCGGCAGCCTCCATAATTGTGGTATTCTCTTCTACTGAGATCTTTTTTCCATCTATTGTAAGATTTACCATAATGTCTCTCTGCCTCCTTTAAATATTCCGTATCCAAAGTGATCGCAGCGAAGGCATCTGCTTGCCTCCTGTTTTGCTTCCTTCTCTGTCATACAGTTTTCTACGCCTTCAAAATCACAGACTCTCTCACATGCTTCACGCTCTGTCAGATTGACTCTTCCACATGGAGTTCTGTCACGAAGGGCTGCTTCCGGAATCTCAACATCACAGGAAATCTCGTGATGGTATCCCAGATATTCATCAATATTGGCAGCAACAACTTTTGCAGCAGCAATTGCTTTAATAACAGATGCCGGACCACTTGCACAGTCTCCACCGGCAAATACACCTGGCATATTCTCAAATGTTCCTGTACTCTTTGTAACGATCTTACCACGCTCAACCGGGATACCTGCTTCTTCAAAATGACGCGTCTCGATATTCTGTCCGATTGCTACGATCAGTACATCACATGGGATATAAATGTCGTCTTCTCCGGTCGGTTTGATGCTTGCTCTTCCATCTTTGATAGAACTGATCATCTGCGGAGTTACATAAATTCCCTTAATATGGTGCTTCTCATCAATATCGAGTGAAGCAGGTGCTTTGAGTGTCTGTAATTCGATACCTTCTGCTACAGCGCCTTCTATTTCCCCCGGAAGAGCTGTCATATCTGCTACTCGTCTACGATATACAATACTTACCTTCTTAGCGCCCAGTCTCTTAGCTGTACGAACTGCATCCATGGATACGTTACCGCCACCGATGACAGCAACTTCTTTTCCGGTCAAATCCATGATCTCGTTCTTTCCTACATTACGTAAGAACTGCACTGCGGATAAGATTCCATCTGCGTCTTCCCCGTCAAGGCCCAGTTTCTTATCTGTACTAGCTCCGATTGTAATCAGCACTGCATCGTACTGTTCTCTTAATTCCTGAATATTGATATCCTGACCAATCTTCAGACCGTATTTGACTTCTACTCCGGTCTTCAGGATTGCGTTAATGTCATCTTCGAGTCTCTCTTTCGGCAGACGATAGTTTGGAATACCATAACGTAACATTCCTCCCAGTTTCGGAAGCATCTCATATACAGTTGTCTGATGCCCCATTAACTGAAGATAATATGCTGCACTTAATCCTCCCGGTCCTCCACCGAGTACTGCGATCTTCTTACCTGTGCTCTTTGCACACTTCGGCGGCTCTACTTCTCCTGCGAAATCAGCCGCAACACGTTTCAGTCCGCGGATATTTACAGAATCATCTACCATGTTTCTGCGGCATCTTGCCTCACAAGGATGCTCACAGATAAATCCACATGTCGTCGGGAATGGATTATCCTTACGGATCAGGCGGATTGCATCCGCATATCTTCCTTCTCCTACTAATGCAACATATCCCGGAATATCAACATGTGCCGGACATAAAGACACACAAGGTACCGGCTGATTATATGTACAGGTACAACGTCCTCTCTGAATATGCTCTATATAATCATCGCGATATCCGATCAGTCCTTTGTATACCATGTTCGCAGCTTCGTAACCAATCGCACAGTCTGCTGATTCCATAATAGACAATGCTGTCTGCTCCATAGTGTCTAATGTCTCCATTGTTGCTTTACCATCCAGTACATCTTTGATGAACTGGTTTAACTGTCCCAATCCAATACGGCATGGTACACACTTTCCACATGTCTGTGCGTGACATAACTCCAAAAATGCTCTTGCCATATCAACCGGACATAAGCCCGGAGGGCTTGATTCGATTCTTCTCTCCAGATCTTTGTAAAGGCCTTCCATAACGATTTTCGCCTTTTTTGGAGAGGCAATTTCTAACCTACTCATTTCATACGTCCCTTCTTTGTATTATTATTGATGCAGTTTTCTTATTATAGCATTTTTTTTCTTATTTGTAATCATGCACAGCAAAAGTAGATAATTTAACGATTTATTGATGATTTTGTCACAATTTATTTATTTCATCTATACTTACTTGTACAGTTTTCTTTAACTTTTTCTAAATTAATCTTCGAATAAGTAACATCTCATAACTATCTCTTCTTTCAAAATATTTCATTAAACTTTTTACATATTTTCTTTTCACTTTTTCATACAAAAAAAGACTATGAAACAAATCTGCTTCATAGTCTTCCGATATTCTTTCAACAATCTGATAATTAAACCAGTTCGATCAGAACTTCCATTGCTGCATCACCTTTACGCTGTCCGATCTTGATGATTCTTGTGTAACCACCGTTACGATCAGCGTATTTTGGTGCGATCTGATCAAAGAGTTTTGCAACAAGGTCAACATCTTTTGTATTTTTCTTTCTTCCAGCCTGTGCTGTCGGAACTTCTTTTACAGGATAGAGAA
Organism: Dorea sp. AM13-35; assembly: GCF_003473885.1. NCBI lineage: Bacteria > Bacillati > Bacillota > Clostridia > Lachnospirales > Lachnospiraceae > Dorea > Dorea sp. AM13-35. The sequence goes on along the minus strand of NZ_QUCZ01000006.1, from coordinate 86,133 downwards.
CTTTTAACATCTGACGACGTGCGTGAAGTCTGCTAGGCATATCTTTCTTGATTGTCTTGTCAACTTCATCGTATACTGTAACTTTCTTACCGTCTACAACTTCTTTTACACGTTTTCCGTCTTTGTCTTTGCGAGCAACTTTAGCTTTAACAGTTACTTCTTCAAAGTTGTCTTTTTCTCTGACAGCCATAGCGATCAGACCTTCAGCGATCTTGCGGATCTCTTTAGCTTTAGCTTCTGTAGTCTTGATCTTACCATTGTTAAGTAATGCTGTTACCTGGTTTCTTAATAAAGCTTTTCTCTGGCTTGATGTTCTGCCGAGTTTTCTATACTTTGCCATTATTCATATCCTCCATATTTACACTTGGTTATACTCTTCGGGCTTACTAGCCAAATGCTCTGCTGTGCACTTTCAGACTTATCAGCAGAAGGCACTTTTAGGAAAAACCGTGAAAACCCGATTTATTCCTCTCCTTTGCTTAAGCTTAATCCTAATTCATCAAGCTTAGCAAGTACTTCTTCTAAGGACTTACGTCCAAGGTTACGAACTTTCATCATGTCTTCCGGTGTTCTGTTTGTCAGTTCTTCAACCGTGTTAATACCAGCCCTCTTCAGACAATTGTAAGAACGTACAGATAACTCTAATTCGTCAATGCTCATCTCAAGCACTTTCTCTTTCTCGTCATCTTCTTTTTCGATCATTACTTCTGCAGCCTGAGCTACTTCTGACAGATCAATGAACAGTTTCAGGTGCTCGCTGAGTACCTTAGCTGCCAAACTTACTGCTTCATCCGGGAGCAGTGTTCCGTTTGTGTATACATCTAATGTTAATTTGTCAAAATCTGTAATCTGACCAACACGAGTATTTTCAACGGTAAGATTTACACGTTCAACCGGTGTGTAGATAGAATCAATCGGAATTACCGCAATCGGCAAATCGTCGTTCTTATTTTTATCAGAGCTTACATATCCTCTTCCTTTCGTGATGGTTAATTCCATGTAAAGCTTGCTGTCTGCACCGCCGTTCAGTGTAGCGATTACTGTCTCAGGATTCATGATCTCGATGTCCTGATCCACCTGAATGTCTGCTGCTGTTACAACACCTTCACCCTCGAACTCGATATAAGCTGTCTTAGGCTCATCTGTCTCGGATGTATTCTTGATAGCCAGTGATTTCAAGTTCATGATAATCTCTGTAACATCCTCTTTCACCCCTGGAATGGAGCTGAACTCATGAAGTACCCCATCAATCTTCACCTGGCTGATTGCAGCACCCGGTAAAGATGAAAGCATGATTCTTCTAAGGGAGTTACCTAATGTTGTACCATATCCTCTTTCGAGTGGTTCTACAACAAATCTTCCATATTTCTTATCTTCTGAAATCTCAGTTATTTCAATATTGGGTTTATTAAAATCAAACACTAAGTCCACCTCCTGTGGTGTTACGGGTTATTATTTAGAATATAACTCGACGATTAACATCTCGTCTACTGGAACATCGATTGCTTCACGGTTTGGAAGTTCTTTAACTGTTCCTTTCAGAGCTTCAGCGTCAACTTCTAACCAATCCGGAACCATACGTCCGCCTGTAACTTCTACGATCTCTTTATATCTTGTTGAGCTCTTCTTAGCTTCTTTGATTTCGATCACATCCCCAGCTTTGATAAGGTAAGATGGGATGTTTACCTGTTTACCATTAACAAGTACATGTTTGTGGTCAACGATCTGTCTTGCTTCACGTCTTGTTCTTGCAAGTCCCATACGGAATACTACGTTGTCCAGTCTGGACTCAAGAAGAACCATCAGGTTTTCACCAGTCATACCTGACATCTGTTTAGCTTTCTTGTAGTAGTTTCTGAAAGGTTTCTCTAATACACCATAGATGAATTTAGCTTTCTGTTTTTCACGTAACTGAAGACCATACTCGCTCATTTTTCTATTGGATCTTTTTAACTGTCTGTTGGACTTTTTATCAATTCCTAAATATACCGGATCCATTCCGAGAGAACGGCATCTTTTAAGAACCGGAACTCTATTTACTGCCATGTTTTATTTCCTCCTAATTTCAATCAGTTTACGGTAAGCGTATAATAAATCTAAAATAAGTATTACACTCTTCTGCGTTTCGGCGGACGGCAGCCATTGTGTGGTACCGGAGTAACATCCTTGATACTTGTTACGTCAATTCCGCATGCCTGCAGGGCACGAATTGCTGCTTCTCTACCTGAACCTGGTCCTTTAACCATAACGTCAACTGATTTCAAACCATGTACTAATGCTGCTTTAGCTGCTGTTTCAGCTGCCATCTGAGCTGCATAAGGGGTAGATTTTCTTGAACCTCTAAATCCAAGACCGCCTGCACTTGCCCATGAAAGAGCATTTCCCTGAGCATCTGTTAATGTAACGATTGTGTTATTAAAAGATGACTGGATGTGAGCCTGTCCATGTTCAACGTTTTTCTTGACACGTCTCTTTGTCACTTTTTTTGTAACTTTCTTTGCCATAATAAAACTAACCTACACTTTCCTTTTTAATTATTTCTTTTTGTTTGCTACTGTTCTCTTAGGACCTTTTCTTGTTCTTGCATTTGTCTTAGTCTTCTGACCACGAACCGGAAGTCCTTTTCTGTGACGGATACCTCTGTAGCATCCGATCTCCTGAAGTCTCTTAATGTTCAGAGCGATCTCTCTACGAAGATCACCTTCTACTGTCTGTGTCTCATCGATTACTGCACTGATCTTCTTAACGTCTTCGTCTGTCAGATCTCTGCAGCGGATATCAGCATCAACGCCTGCTTCTGCTAAAATACGTGTTGCACTTGCTCTGCCGATTCCATAGATATAAGTTAATCCGATCTCGACACGTTTGTCTCTTGGTAAGTCTACACCTGCTATACGAGCCATGTGATTGTTCCTCCATTTTCTTTTTACTTAGTTTTCATTGTCTTTAATAGGGGATTCTCTTAATGAAATCCCAGGTGTGTCGGTATCCACACCCTTTCCGGCCACCGCTTCATAAAACGGTAATGACGAGCCGGCATTAGAAGCAATATACGAGGATAGTCACCGGCTACAGGTGTTTCCTTGTATATTTCAAATAGTCTACACACCTCCTGGTGTGTCGTCTATCAGCCGCCTTAATTAACCCTGTCTCTGTTTATGCTTCGGGTTCTCGCAGATAATGCGAACGCTTCCTTTTCTTTTGATTACTTTGCATTTTTCGCAAATTGGTTTTACTGATGATCTAACCTTCACGGGGATCCTCCTTTCATCCATTGCTCTGCCTTTTGTATCTTGCGCTTTTTCGCTGTAAAAACCGCAACTCATTCGTCTTTACACATAGAAATGCCCGAAAACGCGCTTATATAGTATAGCATCATTTGTCCAGCAAAGTCAATAGACTTTTTATAATTTATTTATCTCTCCAGATAATTCTTCCTTTTGAAAGATCATATGGAGATAATTCTAAAGTTACTTTGTCACCTGGCAAAATCTTGATAAAGTTCATTCTGAGCTTTCCACTGATATGTGCAAGTACCTGGTGACCATTTTCCAGTTCTACCTGAAACATTGCGTTAGGTAATTTTTCTACTACAGTTCCTTCAATTTCAATTACGTCAGCTTTTGACATCTCTAATCCTCCTGATTTTCTTCTTTCTTATTCCATTCCTTTATGATCCGCCTGATCTTTACATCGTCTGCATCCTGTATATCATATTGCTGCAATATGATCTGCACATGTTTCTTCTTTTTCTTTTTTGGTTTCTGCAACGTGCGAAGTCTTCCATCAGCCAGATATACATATGCATCTTCTGTTCCGGTTATGACAAAGATCTCTCCCGTATCATGTCCGGCTTTCGATCTGACAAGCATTCCTTTTTCAAATCTGTCCATACTATATGCCCTCAGTTAAAGAAAGAAGTTTCGGTTCGTTTTCTGTGATCAATACCGTATTCTCATAATGTGCAGATAACGAATGGTCTCTTGTTACTACAGTCCAGTCATCATCCATCCAGTCAACTTCCCATCCACCGATGTTAATCATAGGTTCAATAGCAAGTGTCATTCCGGCTTTTAACAGTACACCTTTACGCTTCATCTCATAATTCGGTATCTCCGGTGCCTCATGAAGTGCTGTTCCTATGCCATGGCCGCACAGGTCACGCACAACGCCGTATCCTCTCTCTTCAGCGTATCTTCCGATTGCCCCGGATATATCAAATAAATGATTGCCTTCTTTCGCGTATTTTATACCTTCGAAGAAACACTCTCTTGTCACACGGACCAGATCCTGTGCCTCTTTGGATACTTCTCCAACGCAATGTGTACGTGCTGCATCCGAGTGATATCCTTTATAAATTACTCCTGCATCCAGACTGACAATGTCGCCTTCTCTGATGATCCTGTGTTCACTCGGAATTCCGTGAACCACTTCATCGTTCACTGACACACAGATCGATGCCGGATATCCATTGTAATCCAGAAATGACGGGATACATCCATAGCTGCGGATGATCTCTTCACCAAGGCGGTCGATTGCCTTGGTCGTCATTCCCGGATGAAGTGCTTTTTCTAATTCCTTATGAACAATTTCCAATATACGTCCGGCTTCTGTCATTAATTCAATTTCTCTGGACGATTTTACTGTAATTGGCATGTTCCTATTCTCCTAAAATCTTTACGATTGTCTGGAATACATCCTCAATATCAATCGTTCCATCGACTGCAGTCAGTATTCCGGCTTTTGTATAATAGTCAATCAACGGCTGTGTCTGCTCATGATATACACCAAGACGTTTCTTTACGGTCTCTGGCTTGTCATCATCTCTTAAGATCAGTTCTTTTCCGCATGTATCGCAGATACCTTCTACTTTGGTCGGAGCATATTCCACATGATATGTAGCACCACAACCTACGCATGCACGGCGGCCACCCATACGATGAACTATGTTCTCATCCGGAACATCTACATCAATTGCATAATCTATTTTCTGTCCCAGTTTTTCAAGTGCAACATCCAATGCTTCTGCCTGCGGGATTGTTCTCGGAAATCCGTCCAGAACATATCCTTCTTTACAATCTTCCTGGTTCACGCGGTCTACAACGAGATCTACAACCAGTTCATCCGGAACAAGAAGTCCCTGATCCATGTACGTTTTCGCTTTTTTACCCAATTCCGTACCATTTTTAATGTTTGCTCTAAAGATGTCTCCGGTTGAAATATGAGGAATGTTATATTTTGCGGCAATTTTCTTTGCCTGAGTTCCCTTGCCCGCTCCAGGGGCTCCTAACATAATAATTTTCATATGAGTTCCTCCTTATAGCATTTTAACCCGCGGATAAAATCCGCGAGTCAAATTGCTTATATGCTTAACTGTTCAAAAATCCTTTGTAGTTACGTACTAATAACTGTGACTCAATCTGTTTGAGTGTTTCAAGTACGACGCTGACAATAATGATCAGTGATGTACCACCAAAGGATACTTTTGCACCTAACCATCCATTAAAGAAAATCGGAATAACCTGTACAATGACAAGTCCGCATGCTCCGATAAAGATGATATAGTTAAGCCTCTTTGTCAAATATTCTACGGTTGGTTTACCAGGACGGATACCCGGGATAAATCCACCGCTTTTTTTCATATTATTTGCAATCTCTAATGGATTGAATGTAATGGATGTATAGAAGTAAGCAAAGAATACTGTCAGTATAATGTATACGACTAATCCCCAGCTGTACTGGATCTGATCTGGATTCAACCAGTTACCCTGATTCATTCCCTTTAAGATCTGACTTCCAATTCCGTTACCGTTTCCCTTGCCTGCCAGTGAAGCAATGACAATCGGAAACTGCATCAGAGATGATGCAAAGATGATCGGAATAACACCTGCGGTGTTTACTTTCAACGGGATGTGTGTTGTCTGTCCACCGTATGTTCTTCTTCCTGTCACCTTCTGTGAATACTGTACCGCGATTCTGCGTTCAGCATCCTGAAGCAATGTAGTAAATACTACAAGTGCAAGAATGATTGCAAGAATAATTACTGCCGCGAGTCCGCCTTTGGCAATGCTCTTGCCTTTTACGAACTGACTGTAAAGTGTTGTCATATCATTCGGTACACGGGAAAGAATATTAATTACCAGAACGATGGAAATACCATTTCCTACGCCCTTCTCTGTAATCTGTTCACCTGCCCACATCAAGAATGCAGAGCCGGCTGTCAGTGTTAATACTACGATTGCAGCATTTACAAAGTTGTATTCTTTCAGAAGTCCCTGACGTCCAAAACCAACTGACATCGCAATTGATTCGATCAGAGCAAGTACAACTGTAAGATAACGGGTAATTTTTGTAAGTTTCTTTCTTCCGTCTTCACCATCTTTCTGCATCTCTTCCAACTGCGGAATCGCAATTGTAAGAAGCTGGATAATGATGGATGATGTAATGTATGGTGTAATACTCAGAGCAAATACGGACATCTGCTCAAAAGATCCACCGGTGAAAGCGTTAAATAAATTAAACGCTTCACCTGTGTTCTGTGCAAAAAACTCTTTGATATAGCTTGGGTTAACTCCCGGTGTCGGCAGTTCTGAACCGAGTCTAATCACGATTAACATTAAAAATGTATATCCGATTCTTCTCCGGAGATCCTTAATTTTAAATGCTCTTCGCAATGTATCAAACATTAGATCACCTCTGCTTTTCCACCTAAAGCCTCAATCTTAGCAATTGCCCCTTTGCTGAATGCATTAGCCTGTACTGTAAGCTTTTTAGTTAACTCTCCATTTCCAAGAATCTTAACTCCATCTCTAGGATTTTTAACGATTCCCTGTTCGATCAGTGTCTCTACAGAAACAACTGCATCATTCTCGAATACTTCAAGAGCATCTACGTTAATTCCAACAATTGTCTTAGAATTTCTGTTTGTAAATCCTCTCTTCGGAATTCTTCTGTATAACGGCATCTGTCCACCTTCGAAACCTGGTCTTGTGCCTCCTGAACGAGCTTTCTGACCTTTGTGTCCCTTACCGGCTGTTTTACCATTTCCAGATCCGTGTCCACGTCCTTTTCTGAAATTATCACTCTGTTTTGATCCATCAGCTGGTCTTAAGTTAGATAAATCCATTGTAACACCTCCTTATCTGATATCTAAATTCTTACGCTTCTTCAACTTTTACCAGGTGTTGTACCTGTTTTACCATACCTCTGGTAGCTGCATTGTCCGGAAGTTCAACTGTTTTGTTGACTTTCTTCAGTCCAAGTGCTTCTACAGTTTTCTTATGCTTCGGTACAGCACCAATTGTAGATTTTACTAATGTAACTTTTAAATTTGCCATTTGGTTCTCCCTCCTTAGCCTAAGATCTCTTCAACAGATTTACCGCGAAGCTTAGCTACTGCTTCCGGAGTCTTAACCTGACGTAATCCTTCGATTGTAGCAAGAACAACATTCTGTTTGTTGTTAGAACCAAGAGATTTTGTACGGATGTTCTTGATTCCTGCCATCTCGATTACGGCACGCGCCGGACCACCGGCGATAACTCCAGTACCTTCCGGAGCTTTCTTAAGTAATACGGAAGCTCCTCCGAATTTACCGATAAAATCGTGTGTAATACTTTCATTTTCATCTAATGCTACATTGATAAGATTCTTTGCTGCATCTTCTTTTCCTTTACGGATTGCTTCCGGAATCTCTGTAGCTTTTCCTAAGCCTGCACCAACATGACCATTTCCGTCTCCGACAACTACTAAAGCTGTGAATCTCATGTTACGGCCACCTTTAACAACTTTGGTTACACGCTTGATTGATACCACTTTTTCATTTAACTCTAACTGACTAGCATCAATACGTTCCTGTCTCATGTGTGCTCCTCCTTATTAGAAATTCAATCCAGCTTCTCTAGCTGCATCTGCTAATGCCTGTACTTTACCCTGGTAAATAAATCCACCTCTGTCGAAAACTACTTCTTTGATTCCTTTTTCAAGAGCTTTCTCAGCGATTACTTTTCCAAGATATGCTGCTGCATCAACGTTGTTTGTTTTCTCTAAGTTTGCCTTCACATCTTTCTGAAGAGTGGATGCGGAAACCAGAGTTGTCTGTGCTACGTCATCGATGATCTGTGCATACATATGATTGTTACTTCTGAACACTGCCAGACGTGGGCACTGTGCTGTACCACTTAAACGGTTACGTAACTTTCTGTGTTTGTTTACACGTACTTCACTTCTAGATTTTTTGCTAACCATTTTCACACTCTCCTTTCTTATTTCTTACCAGTCTTACCGACTTTACGTCTAATTACTTCATCAGCATATTTGATTCCCTTGCCCTTATATGGCTCCGGTCTTCTCTTATCTCTGATCTCAGCTGCATACTGGCCTACTTTTTCTTTATCAATACCTTTAACAGTGATCTTGTTCTGACCTTCAACAACAGTCTCAACACCTTCTGGATCTTCCATCTCTACCGGATGAGAATATCCAAGGTTCAGTGTTAATTTGTTTCCGGATTTAGCTGCTCTGTAACCAACTCCGTTTACTTCCAGAACTTTCTCATATCCTGCTGTAACACCTACTACCATGTTGTTGATCAGTGTTCTTGTAAGACCATGTAAAGATTTCATTTTCTTTAAGTCATTCGGTCTTGTTACGACGATTTCGTCGCCTTCCTGTTTGATTTCCATCTCTACAGGGAGAGCTTTTTCAAGTGTTCCTTTTGGACCTTTAACGGTCACATAGTTATTCTCTGCAATTGTTACTTCAACGCCTGCAGGAATAGCAACTGGATGTCTTCCGATACGTGACATATCCTGTTCCTCCTTAACTTAGATTCTCGGAGTGAGCTTACGCCCACTCTGTTTTCAGTTTGCAGTTACTACCAAACGTAGCAGAGTACTTCTCCACCTACGCCAAGTTTTCTAGCTTCTTTATCTGTGATCACGCCTTTGTTAGTAGAGATGATCGCTGTTCCAAGTCCGCCCATTACTTTCGGAATGTCTGCGCTGTTAGCGTAAACACGAAGACCTGGCTTAGAAATTCTCTTAAGACCTGTGATTACCTTTTCATTCTTGTCTGCACCGTATTTCAGTGTAATATGAATTGTCTTGAAGATTCCGTCTTCGATGACATCATATTTTGTGATATATCCTTCATCTAACAGGATGTTTGCAATCGCAAGTTTCATTTTAGATGCCGGTACATCAACTGTATCGTGTTTCGCAGTATTTGCATTACGAATTCTTGTAAGCATATCTGCAATTGGATCGCTCATAGTCATGAATTGTTTCCTCCTTTACCAACTTGCTTTCTTAACGCCTGGGATCTGTCCTTTGTATGCCAATTCGCGGAAGCAAACACGGCAGATTCCATATTTTCTCAAATATGCATGTGGACGACCACAGATTTTGCAACGATTATATTCTCTTGTGGAGAATTTCTGCTTACGCTGCTGTTTTACTTTCATTGCTGTCTTAGCCATAATTTACCTCCTTATTTTGTGAACGGCATGTTGAACTGTGTTAACAATTCACGAGCCTCTTCATCAGTCTTTGCTGTTGTAACAAAGATGATGTCCATTCCTCTTACTTTATCTACTTTATCGTACTCGATTTCAGGGAAGATGAGCTGCTCTTTAATTCCGAGTGCGTAGTTTCCTCTTCCGTCAAATGCGTTTGGATTAACACCTCTGAAGTCACGTACACGAGGAAGTGCAAGGTTGATCAGACGATCAACGAACTCATACATCTTTTCTCCTCTTAAAGTAACTTTACATCCGATAGCCATTCCTTCTCTTAATTTGAAGTTCGCTACAGATTTTTTAGCACGGCAGATAACTGCTTTCTGTCCTGTAATCTTCTCCATATCAGCGATTGCAGAATCTAACAGTTTTGCATTGTCTTTTGCTTCACCTACACCCATGTTGATAACAACTTTATCGAGCTTCGGTACTTCCATAATATTCTTATATCCGAACTTTTTCGTTAATGCATCAACGATCTCGTTCTGATACTGTTCTTTCAGTCTACTCAAAGTGTATACCCTCCTTTCCAGAATTAATCGATCACTTCGCCTGTTGATTTAGCGAAACGTACTTTTTTGTCTCCGTCCATCTTGATTCCAACTCTTGTAGCTTTTCCTTTGTGGATGTACATTACGTTAGAAATGTCGATAGCAGCTTCCTGCTGGATGATTCCACCAGCCTGGTTTGTTGCACTAGGTTTTGTGTGCTTAGTAACCATGTTTACGCCTTCAACAACAACTCTTGCGTTTTTCTGATCTACGGAAAGAACTTTTCCTTCTTTGTCTTTATCTTTACCAGCGATAACTTTAACTGTATCGCCTTTTTTAATCTTTAACATTGACATCTTCGTTCGCACCTCCTTACAGTACTTCCGGAGCCAAGGAAACAATTCTCATGAACTGTTTGTCACGAAGCTCTCTTGCTACAGGCCCAAAGATACGGGTTCCTCTTGGTGTCTTGTCATCTTTTATAATAACTGCAGCGTTCTCATCAAAACGAATGTAAGAACCATCTTTACGACGAGTGCTGTTTACAGTACGAACAACAACAGCCTTTACAACGTCACCTTTTTTAACAACGCCGCCTGGTGTTGCATCTTTAACAGTAGCAACGATCACGTCTCCGATACTTGCATATCTTCTTGTAGATCCACCAAGTACACGGATACACAGTAACTCTTTCGCACCTGTATTGTCTGCTACTTTCAGTCTGCTTTCTTGCTGTATCATGCAGGTTTCCCTCCTTATACTATTTTGCTTTTTCCATAATTTCAACAAGTCTCCATCTCTTATCTTTAGATAATGGTCTTGTTTCCATAACTTTTACTTTGTCACCAATGTTGCATTCATTTGCTTCATCATGTGCTTTTAATTTGTATGTTCTCTTTACGATCTTCTTATAAAGAGGATGCTTTACATGATCTTCAACTGCAACTACTATGGTCTTATCCATTTTATTGCTGATAACCTTACCAACTCTGGTTTTTCTAAGATTTCTTTCCACAGTCTCTGCTCCTTTCTTTTATTGGATGCTTATTGAGCTGCCTTTTCAGTAATTACTGTCTGAATTCTGGCAATGTTTCTTCTTACTTCTTTGATTCTGCTTGTATTATCTAACTGATTTGTTGCGTTCTGGAATCTTAAGTTGAAAAGTTCCTTTTTAGCAGCTACTAATTCTTCATTCAGCTCTGCAGCTGATTTTGTTTTTAAATCTTCTACAAATGCATTAATTTTCACTGTTATCACCGCCTTCTAAGTCTGCGCGAGAAACTACTTTACATTTACAAGGAAGCTTGTGTGTTGCCAGACGAAGAGCTTCTCTTGCAACTTCTTCTGATACACCGGCGATCTCGAACATTACGCGTCCCGGTTTTACAACAGCTACCCAGTACTCTAAGGTTCCTTTACCAGAACCCATACGTGTTTCAGCTGGTTTTGTAGTTACAGGTTTATCTGGGAATATTTTGATCCAAACTTTACCACCACGCTTGATGTAACGTGTCATAGCGATACGGGCTGCTTCGATCTGGTTGGAACGGATCCAGCATGGTTCCATTGCAACAATACCATATTCACCGTTTGTAATCTTATTTCCGCGAAGTGCTTTACCTTTCATGGTACCACGGAACTGTTTACGACGTTTTACTCTTTTTGGCATTAACATGATTTATTTCTCTCCTTCCTTATGTGCTTTTTCCGGAAGAACCTCGCCTTTGTAAATCCATACTTTAACACCAACTTTTCCGTAAGTTGTGTTTGCCTCGGCGAATCCGTAGTCGATGTCTGCTCTAAGTGTCTGAAGAGGAATTGTTCCCTCGCTGTAGAACTCTGTACGAGCCATATCAGCTCCACCAAGACGTCCAGAAACAGATGTCTTAACTCCGAGAGCTCCTGATTTCATAGTTCTTGACATGCAGGATTTCATAGCACGTCTGAAAGAAATACGGTTCTCAAGCTGAAGAGCGATATTTTCTGCTACTAACTGAGCATCTTTATCCGGTCTCTTAACCTCTTTGATGTCTACGATTAACTTCTTGTCAGTAAACTGTGTAAGTTCACCTTTTACTTTTTCAATCTCTGCTCCACCTTTACCGATTACTACTCCAGGTTTTGCTGTATAAATAATAATTTTAACGCGGTCAGATGCTCTTTCGATCTCGATCTTAGAAACACCGGCGCTGTATAATCTTTTCTTAAGATACGTTCTGATTTCATGGTCTTCTACTAAGTAGTCTGCGAAATCTTTTTCTGCATACCATCTTGAGTCCCAGTCTTTGATAACACCGACTCTCAAGCCATGAGGATTAACTTTCTGTCCCATGTTTGCCCTCCTTATCTTTCATCAAGCACAAGTGTAATGTGGCTCATTCTCTTCTCGATTCTGTAAGCTCTGCCCTGTGCTCTCGGTCTGATTCTCTTCATTGTTGGTCCTTTGTTTGCATAAGCCTCTGCAATATACAGGTTCTCAGCATTCATGCCGTTATTGTTCTCAGCATTAGCAATTGCAGACTCTAATAATTTCTTTATTAAACTAGAAGCATATCTTGGATTGTATGTCAAAATACCAAGTGCTGTTGTTACATCCTTACCTCTGATGGCATCTAATACGAAGCATGCTTTCTGAACAGAAACTCTTGCGTAAGATAACTTAGCAGAAGGTCTTGTATCTTTGTTAGCATTTCTTTCTCTCTTAATCTGGGATCTATGTCCTTTAGCCATGGATGAACCCTCCTTTCACAATCTAATTATCTAACTTTTGATTTCTTTTCGTCTTTTCCATGTCCTCTATAAGTTCTGGTAGCTACGAACTCACCGAGTTTGTGTCCTACCATATCCTCTGTTACATATACAGGTACATGTTTTCTTCCGTCATGAACGGCAATTGTATGTCCAACCATGCTTGGGAAGATTGTAGAACGGCGAGACCATGTTTTAACAACAGATTTTTCTCCCGCAGCGTTCATTGCGTCGATCTTCTTAAGCAGGCTTGCGTCTGCGAATGGTCCTTTTTTAATTGAACGTGCCATAGGTTCTAACCTCCTTAATTATTTGATTGCTTTACCATCTCTTCTTCTTACGATCATCTTGTTAGAAGATTTATTTTTCTTTCTTGTCTTAAGACCAAGTGCTGGTTTACCCCAAGGTGTACACGGACCCGGACGACCGATTCCTGTCTTACCTTCACCACCACCATGCGGATGGTCATTCGGGTTCATTACAGAACCACGAACTGTTGGTCTGATACCCATGTGACGTTTACGTCCTGCTTTACCAATGTTGATCAGGTTGTGATCTCCATTACCTACAACTCCGATAGAAGCTCTGCAAATGATCGGAACCATTCTCATCTCTCCTGACGGAAGTCTCAGTGTAGCATACTTTCCTTCTTTAGCCATTAACTGTGCGCTGTTTCCTGCGGAACGAACAAGCTGTCCGCCTTTTCCAGGATAAAGCTCGATATTGTGGATCTGAGTACCTACCGGAATCTCAGAAAGTGGCAGGCAGTTACCGATCTTAACTTCGGCTTCCGGTCCGTTCATAACTTTCATTCCGTCTTTCAGTCCTTCCGGTGCAAGGATGTATGCCTTCTCACCATCTTCATAACAGATCAGTGCAATGTTAGCTGTTCTGTTCGGATCGTACTCGATACCAATTACAGTTGCGTGAACATTATCTTTTCTTCTCTTGAAGTCGATAATTCTATATTTCTTCTTAGCTCCGCCTCCGCGGTGTCTAACAGTGATTTTTCCTTGATTGTTACGTCCTGCCTGTCTGCTCTTTGAAGCAAGTAAAGACTTCTCTGGTGTTGTCTTTGTGATTTCTGAGAAATCAGAACCAGTCATCTGTCTTCTGGAAGGCGTATATGGGCGGTATGTTTTAATTCCCATGATTGTTCTCCTTTCGATTGTTTATTGTCACGGTTTCTGTCCGTATGCTTTGTGCGTCTTACAGCCACGTCTCATCCGGCATGCACACCCTCGTTAATTTTAGAGACCTTCGAAGATCTCGATATCAGCGCTGTCCTCTGTAAGCTGAACAACTGCTTTTTTAGTTTTAGCTGTCATACCAAACTGCATAGTTCCACGAACTCTTTTCTTCTTACCTTCGCAGTTCATTGTGTTGACTTTAGCAACCTTTGTTCCTTCGAACATTTTCTCAGCAGCTTCTTTGATCTGAGATTTGTTAGCTTCCGGATGTACAAGGAATGTATATTTCTTCTCTCCCATAAGCTCCATACTCTTCTCAGTTACTACCGGTTTAAGGATTACATCATAATACTGAACGTTTGCCATTATGCGTACACCTCCTCAATTTTTGCAACAGCAGCTTTCGTAGCGATTACTGTGTTGTATTTCAAGACATCGTACACATTAATTGTATTGATAGCAGCAGTCTTAACATCTGCAATGTTCTTGGCAGAGATTACTGCGTTGTCATTTCCATCTTCTAATACTACTAATGCTTTGGATACTTCCAGGTTCTTTAAAATGTTTGCGAAATTCTTAGTCTTGATTTCGTCGAATTTGATCTCGTCAACTACTACAAATTTCTTCTCTTCAACCTTAGCTGTAAGCGCAGATTTCAGAGCAGCTCTCTTTTCTTTCTTATTCATCTTGAAAGAATAATCTCTCGGTACTGGAGCGAATACTACTCCACCGCCTGTCCACTGCGGAGCTCTTGTAGATCCCTGTCTTGCATGACCGGTACCTTTCTGTCTCCACGGTTTTCTTCCGCCACCAGAAACTTCAGAACGTGTCTTTGCTTTCTGTGTTCCCTGACGATTATTTGCAAGCTGGTTAACAACTGCCATGTGTACCAGGTGTTCGTTAATTTCAACACCAAATACCGCATCGTTTAAGTCGATTGTTCCAACTTCTTTACCTTCGATATTATAAACAGATACGTTTGCCATCTTAAGTCCTCCTTCCTCGTCTAAGCCTAGTTAGCTTTTACTGCTTCTTTAATAGTTACTAAAGATTTCTTCGGTCCCGGCACAGAACCTTTTACTAAGAGCAGATTGTTCTCAGCATCTACGCGGACAACTTCAAGATTCTGAATTGTGATCTTCTTGCTTCCCATGTGTCCCGGCATCTTCTTTCCTTTGAATACCTTGCTCGGATCAGATGCAGCTCCGTTAGAACCGGCATGACGGTGGAACTTAGAACCGTGTGTCATAGGTCCTCTGTGCTGATTATGTCTCTTAATCGCACCCTGGAATCCTTTACCTTTTGAAATTGCAGTAGCGTCAATCTTGTCGCCTGCTTCAAAAATATCAACTTTAATCTCCTGTGCAAGTGTATATTCGCTTGCATTCTCAAGTTTGAATTCTTTTACAAATCTCTTTCCGGATACTCCAGCTTTTGCAAAATGTCCCTGCTCAGCCTTTGTTACACCGTGACGATGAACGATCTCTTTCTTACCGCTCTTGTCTTTGTTGATGATCTTGTCTTTCTTATCAACGAATCCAACCTGAACAGCTTCATAACCGTCATTCTCAACTGTCTTGATCTGTGTTACTACACAAGGACCAGCCTGAAGAACTGTAACCGGTGTCAGTGTTCCGTCTTCGCTGAAGATCTGTGTCATTCCGACTTTTGTAGCTAAAATAGCTTTCTTCATTATAATTACCTCCTGTGATTTACAGCGGAACGCTTACGCGTTCATCCTAAATATAGGAATTACTGTGTCGTTATTGTGTCGATGAAGTCTTATTTGTTCTTCATCTTGATGTCGATATAAACACCAGCCGGCATCTCTAATCTTGATAATGCATCAACAGTTTTCTGTGTTGGTGTTACGATATCGATCAGTCTCTTATGAGTTCTCTGTTCGAACTGTTCTCTGGAATCTTTGTATTTGTGAACCGCTCTTAAGATTGTTACTACTTCCTTCTTAGTCGGAAGCGGTACCGGTCCGCTCACCTTTGCTCCATTTTTCTTTACAGTTTCGATGATTTTCTTAGCGGATGCATCTACTAACTGATGATCATACGCTTTCAAAGTGATTCTCATTACTTGACTTGCCATAAAAAAAGTCGCCTCCTTTTCGTACTTTTAACTTCAGTACGACAAGCGGTGACTGTACACTCTCCCGTGTGTGTCGTGAGAAACTCACACGTTGTTTCATACCTTTTACCAGTTGGTAAGCAGTAATCAGTTTTGATTCGTACAGTGACTTGTCGCCAGTTTCCTAACTTGACATTCGCTCCACGGAAAACCTGCCACATTGTGGCAGCAACCTCGCGCTTCTTTGCTATCATGTCACAGCTCTCTTAGTAT
This sequence comes from Dorea sp. AM13-35, assembly GCF_003473885.1. Lineage (NCBI taxonomy): Bacteria > Bacillati > Bacillota > Clostridia > Lachnospirales > Lachnospiraceae > Dorea > Dorea sp. AM13-35. Next base: position 69,837 of record NZ_QUCZ01000006.1, on the reverse strand, counting down.
ACAAGATGTTTATATGTTTTGCAAGCTCTTTTTCTATTTTATTGTATTTTTTCGCATACAATTTATTTTATATCTTTTACACGCTTAATCTGTGGTTCAAATACTTTCATGCTCAGCTTTTCCAACGGGCCAAGAAGCAGCATTCCCATCACAGTACCTTCTCTTACTTTAAGGGACACGCCACCGAGGAACGACAGCATCAGAGAAGCTGCGATACATACTCCATCCAGCCCAATCCGAACCTTTGCATAATCCACTTTTGCATATCCGCTGATCACATTACACATTGCTTCACTCGGAATAGTGATCAAATTAAGCAGCAGCATAGGTCCAAGGAACAGCCCCAGTCCCAGATAAGACGTGATCACAAGTAAGACTTTTGCCGCATAAGCATGTACTTCAAATGTAAGTACATTATAATAGAAGAAATTCAACAACATTCCAAATACAATTACATAAGGAAGCTGGAGAATCTTTCTCTTCTCAAAATCCTTTCTCTGAATCAGAAACTGTACCAGTACACAGACTGCATGTAGGCACATGCTGACCGTTCCGACCTTAATTCCCAATATCTGGTAAACATTCAATCCCACCGCATCCCAGCATGCGCAGACACCAATATTCGCTTTCAACGCCAGCGTCTGTGAAAATGCTGTTCCTGCCGTGCAGATACCAAGTAGCACAAACTGTACAACCATGCTCTTCTTTGTCGCTATATTTTTTCTCTTTTCCACTTTCTCTCATCCTTTTCTTCCTTATATTAATACATTCATAGTATATTCACTCTCTCATGCACTCTGCTCCGTCTTTTTTTCCTTATAAATAAAAGCAAACAGATTCGCACTATTATATAAAAATACCCGCTGAGCGTTCCCTGTTTCACACAGGCTTACGCACTTTAATTCTTTCTATATTATTCTATATTATATATAGGCATCTTCTATCTCAGCAACCTTTTCTTTGACATATCATGTTTTTCCTATGTTTTTTCCTCATTGCACTTGTATTCCCCACTCTTTTGCTTTAGTATTAGAAATATAAATACTTACATAACGTTTTTTAATGCAGAAATGAGGAATGACTATATGGATATAAAAAGATGGAAAGTTATGCTTGCAGTGGATGACTACGGAAGTTTCACGCGCGCAGGCGAAGAATTGGGGTATACACAGTCTGGCATTACACAGATGATGAAATCCTTGGAAAAAGAAGTCGGATTTTCTCTGTTTGTCAAAGACAATCACGGAATGACTCTGACCGCAGATGCCAAATCACTGATTCCTTCCATTCGTGCACTGCTCAATGCAGATGAAGTGATCAATCAGGAAATTGCTTCTTTGAAAGGCGCACAGGTTGGTACTATTAAAATAGGAACCTATTTGAGCTGTTCTATTCACTGGATCCCGAAGATCATCCGGGAATTCCAGCATGAACATCCGGATATTCATTTTAAAATAGTAGAAGGAGTCGAGGGTGAACTTGCCGACTGGATCCAGGAGCGGCGTGTAGACATTGGCTTTATCAGCTATCAGAAGGGACATAATTATCAATTTCTCCCGATAATGGACGATGAACTCTTTGCAGTCATTCCAAAGAACCATCCTTTTGCTGAATGTGATGCTGTGCCAATCGAAGCTTTTGAAGGGCAGCCATTTATCATTACAGAATATACTCCGGGAAGTGATGTTCACCGGATTCTGAAACAAGCGAAAGTCAAACCGGATATCCGTTATATCACTATCAATGAGTTTTCTATCATTTCCATGGTAGAACATGAACTTGGTCTTTCTATTCTTCCAGGACTGCTTCTGCGTGGTCAGGTCGGCGATTTTATAACACGCCCGATCAAGCCAACGGTATCACGCCAGCTCGGACTCGCATACACTTCCAAAGAAGAACTCTCTCCGGCATCGAAGATCTTTCTTGAATATGCGAAGGACTTTTTACTGGATGATGAGTAAGTATTTGTCATCAAATGCATTCGCGCAAACGCGTGCACTTTCCTTGTCGCCATAACAAAAAACAAGGAGCAACCTTTACTGCGAGGAAAGTTGCTCCTTGTTTTTATATAACATTTCTTTATTATTCACTTGATTTTTCTGAAAATTCGCTTTTTAGAAAATGATTATTTATGCATTTCATCCTGTGCTACAGTTACTACTCCGTAAAGCGCTACTGCTCCAACGATTGTCCATCCGATCATTTCTTACACCTCCCACATAACCAAGAATGTTTTATTTCTTTATCTGCCTTGAGTATAGCCCTTTTTTCACTGTTTGTGAAACGAGTATTCTTTATATTCCTATTACAGTTTCTTATACCTTCCCGTTTTTATGATTGTGCTTTCTTTCCTATACATGTTGTCCGTTTTCCAATCATTGATTTAGATTTTATACAGCATTATTCATATTATTAGCATAAATATTTCTAATGTAGGTATAAGCATTTGTAATATTTGTATTGACTTTCTATTCTCCTGTGGTTACAATAAAAGAGAGGATTGAGATAGGCAAAGGTGCTCTCGCATACATGCAGAGTACCTTTTTTTATATCCATGACACCCAAAAAGAAGATCCGGATCCCGGTTGTCATGTGAAATCTCAGCAGAAACTTCAGGACAATTTAGATGATCGTCCAGTAATTAATAAAGATAGGAGCGTGAAATTATGAGTAACAATACAAATCAAGCACCTCAACAATGGAACTCCCGCTTTGGCTATATTATGGTTGCTGCCGGAGCTGCAATCGGCCTCGGAAACATCTGGAAATTTCCGTATCTTGCTTACCAAGGCGGCGGTGGAATCTTCCTGATCGTTTACATAATTGTTATTGCATTGATGGCACACCCGATGGTCGAGATGGAAACCGCAATCGGTCGCCACAGCGCTTCTGACACCGTCACCTGTTTTGAACGGATCAACAAGAAATGGGGTTTCGTCGGCTGGATTGCCAACATCTGTACATGGATGATTAATATGTACTATGTTGTTGTCGGTGGCTGGGTATTAAAATATGCTGTACAGTATATCATCAGCGGTGACTTCGGTGAAGACAAACAGGCGTACTTCAACAATTTTACATCTTCTACTGTTGAACCAATCATCTGGGCACTGGTTATATTAGTATTCGTATCCATAATGCTTTTATTTGGAATTACAAATATTGTTGAAAAGCTTACCAAGTTCATCATGCCACTGTTGTTTGTATTTCTAATCGTCTGTGGTATATGGGCATTATTTGTAACCGATAATGCGATGGAAGGATTAAAATTCTACCTTCTTCCAGACTTTAGCAAATTCAGTTTTTCCGTATTTGCCAAAGCTGCTACACAGGTGCTCTTTTCTGTTGGTATTGGCTGGGGTATATATGAAACTTTAGGAGCTAACATTCCGAAAGAGAATAACTTAAAAAGCGACGCAATCCTCGTATCCATCTGCGATACCGGAGCCGCTATTTTAGCTGGATTCGTTATTATTCCTTCTGCATTTGCAGGCGGCGTTGACGTGCAGAGCGGTCCGGGACTTGTGTTCCTTGTTATGACTGGCATCTTCGGCAAACTTCCAGGCGGACGTATTATTGGATGTTGTTTCTTCCTTGCCCTGATATTTGCTGTTATTTCTTCTTTATTTACATTCTTCGAGATTTCTACAAGAACATTCGAAGACAACTGTAAAATGGGACGTAAGAAAGCAACTGTTGTAACTGCACTGATTATCGGTATCGGCAATATCATCGTATCTCTCGGCTTTGGTGTGTTAAGCGGTGTGAAGCTTCCATGGATCGACGCAACCGGCATTTCACATCTTGGTCTTTACGACTGGCTGGATACATTCACAGGATATATCTTACTACCACTTGGGTGCTGGTTGGTTTGTGTTTTTGTAGCTAAAATTTGGGGATTTAAAAATTACGAAAAAGAATTAACAAATGATGGAAAATATGGTAAACTATCATTATATGATAAGATATTAACAATTGTAGTTGTACCTGCTTTTATGGTAATTGTCATTTTGAATGTCTTTGGATTTATCCAATAGATATATATTTTTCCAAAAAGGGGGATTCTTATGAACGTAGCAACAATCTTACTCGTCGTTATGTGGGTATACGCAGCAGTTTATTTTATCTTTCTGCTTAAAGATGTTATCGCACACAAGGACGAAATCAACAACGACAAACTGGCACACAACATTATCATCAGTCTGGTAGCAAACTTCTTCGACACGCTGGGGATCGGAAGTTATGCAATTGCAACTTCTGCCTGGAAGTTCACCAAATCTAATAGCGATGACCTGATTCCAGGATCCTTGAATGTAAGCTTTGCCATTCCGATCTGTGTGGAGGCAACTATTTTCATTAAGAAAGTGCAAGCCGACTCTCTGACACTGGTCCTTATGATTGCTGCATCTGTTGTCGGCGCAGTCATTGGTGCTAAGATGGTATCCAAGCTCGACATTACAAAGATCCGTACAGTTATGGGTGTTGCACTGATTCTGGTAGCAATCATCACTTTATGCAAGATCAATGCTTTTGGTCCTTTTGGTATCATCGGGACAGCACGAGGACTTACCGGTACAAAACTTGTGATCGGTATCGTAGCGAACTTCATTCTTGGCATTCTGATGACTGTAGGTATCGGACTGTACGCACCTTGTATGGCTGTTGTCCTGTTATTGGGTATGAGTACAGATGTAGCTTTCCCGATTATGATGGGATCTTGTGCTTATCTGTGTCCTGCTTCCGGTTTTGAATTTATCAAGAGTGGTAAATATCACCGCGGAGCTGCAATCCCGATGGTTATTAGTGGATCTATCGGTGTATTGATTGCAGGACTCATCGTTACTAGCCTGCCACTTACCGTACTTACTTATTTGGTATGTGTAGTTATGGTAGTTTGTGCATGTATGTTCTTCCATGATGCAAGAAAAGCAGCGAAATAATTCTAAACGATAAGATTTTTGATACAATTGAACAGGGGAATCATTCAAAGAAGTGCATGAAAATGCGCTTCTTTGCGTTTACCGGAAACCATCCCTATTATTTAGCATATCTTTATTTGCAAGTTTTGTTCTTGAAAATTGCACAATATCTCTTTTCATTTTAATAGTTATTCGTTACAATTCATAAAAATGTTATTAATTCTTGACGTTAATACACAAAAATGGTATATTAAAAACAACTTAAAAGAACATCACTTGATAACCAATGGCGGTTTCCTATAACGAAGAAGATGGGGACTGCTATTTTAGAATCAAGTACTTTTAAGTTTGATAACCATTATGGTTGTTATTGCAGTTATGTCGATGCCGATTGTTTCCCCCAAGAACAATCCTGCAGAGATAAACTCCAATTAATATATACCTTCCGGAAGGAAGGAGCATTCCCCAGCTTTGTATATTAACAAAACTGCAATGCAACGAGGAAAACCTCTCAATGACATACCAAAAAGAAAAAACACAGCGCATCGGTGCTGTGTTTTTTCTTTGCCATATTCTGTCGGTTGTTTTGTTATTTTTTTCATACTTTTCTATCCCATTGATTGACTTTTAACAAATTAACTGATAAACTAGTGAAAAGAGGCATTTTACGGAATATGAATTGTAATACAAATCGGGGTGTGTTCAATTCAACTGGAGGGACGTATTATGTCTGTAGTACATTTACAATTTAATATTATTTTATAATCTGAAGGAGGAGTAATATGTTATTAGCTATCCAAATTTTACTCGGTGTCTTATTCGCAGGTACAGGTGTCGGACTCGTTGTTGACGTTGCCAAGAATCGAATGGACAAAATCAAAGATGCGACTGGTAAACAGTGGGCTTCTGCTTTCGTAGTAGGTATCATTGCCAACTTCCTTGATACGTTAGGATGTGGTTCTTATGCACCATCTACATTCATGTATAAGTTATTCAACCAGATTGATGATATCGATATTCCTGGTACACTGAATGTTGGAGATACTTTCCCTGTTATTTTCGAGGCATTCATCTTCACAACATCAGTTACTTGTGATCCTATGTTTCTGATCATAATGTTTGTTTGTGCTGCAGTTGGTTCGTTTGGTTTTGCGTCTATTGTTACCAAATGGCCTCGTAACAAAATCAGAATCGCTCTTGGTACAGTTATGATTCCACTTGCTGCTGTTATGCTCTGCAAGAATACAGGTGTTGGACCTTTCGGTCTCGTAGGAACTTTAACAGGTCTTACAGGCTGGAAATTAATCGTAGCCGCAGTTCTTAATGTTCTGTGGGGTGCTCTGATGGATATCGGATTTGGTCTGTATGCTCCGTGTATGGCTACTTGTCTTCTGCTCGGAGTTGATGCGCAGACTTGCTTCCCTGTATTCATGGGATCTTGTGCATGTCTGATGCCAGCTTGCTCTATCGAGTTTATTAAGACAAAGAGATACGATGTTCCACATACAATCGGTAACGCTCTCGGCGGATGTATCGGTGTATTTATTGCCTGGAAAGTGGTTACAGGACTTCCGATGTTCTGGCTGATCAACCTGATCTGTGTTGTTCTTCTGTGGACATCTTACACACTGTTAAGCTCAGCTAGAAAAGACGCTAAAGCAGGTGTTGCTTAAACAATAATTGAATATTAATTACAACAATAATATAAGGCGGTTCTTAAATTAAGAACTGCCTTATATATTTTAGCAATATTTTTTTATAAATCTTATTGCTTAAACTTCTTTAAAAATACAATAATAAAACTACGGAGATTATTTACATGTTTATTAATGAGTATACAATGACTCGCAAGCGTTATGACAAATGGTCTGTTCCAAAGTTCTGGAAATCAGGTCCTATGTTTTTCATTTGGTGTTTTATTTTTATCATCGGAACTCTGAGTTGGATTTACTTCAATACAATAACCGTACCGCTCAGATGGAAAACCGTATGTGCATTCCTTGTCTTTATATCCGTTTACCGCGGTGTATTTTTCAAATGGATGCACGCTGATAAAACATTTCGCGTAACACGCGGCCAATACTTTAACGGAAAAGACTGGACCTGCAAAGTAATTATCGGCGAGAAGAATATCACCCTTTATATCAACAATAAGCTGAACAACAAAGTGGACTGGAAAGATATTAACAGATTTGAAGAGGCAAAATCCTATTACAAACTTGCTTCCGGAGATCAAAACGAAGGTGTTATGCTAGACAAGGATTCTTTCACAGAAGGTGATTCTGAACAGTTTAAAACCTGGATGCAGGAACATCATCCGGATATTCCTTACGGACCAATTCATCCGGCATATGACAAATAGATATTTTTTGCAATTTTATGCGATATTTTACAAGAGTGAAAAAGACCTGAAACATTTATATTATGATTCAGGTCTTTTCTTATCACAGTTCTAATATTTTTCTAATACATACAAATTCTAACCGAAAATTCTATTTTTCATTATTCCTAAAACATCCAAGGAACAAGCTCTGCAGATTATTCGTTTTTTTCCGGCTGCTTATTCATCTGGCGTCTGACCATTCTTGCTTTATAAATATTTTTCCATTTCATTGGCATCCATATATATTTCGCATTACTTTTCTCTATGATAAATAATTTAAACGCCTCTGCTTCCCCAGTCAGAAATCCATTTTTGGGAAGTATGACCAGTTCATCGTTTTCAATTCCAAGATAAAATGTCTTCTCATCTTCCCACAAACTATATACATTCTTATAATATCCTACACGTTCTTCGGAATGTTCTTTCTTTGCACGGATATCCTCATTTCCAAATAAATAATTAATTTCTTCATTTAAAGCAATATCCGGATTTCTCTTCATCAAAGCTATCGTTATATATTGTCTTCCTATTCCCAAAAACGTCAGAAATGCCCCAATAAGGGCGCTGACAGCAACCCCTGAGTTTCCTATATCCTTCTTTATCTCCGGTCTCACAAATGGCAATAGAATGAATGTAATACCTATCAGAATCAAGCCCGGTGTTACCGTTGGATGTTCTACTCGATTTTTAAAATTGATGAATCTCTTTATTAGTTTCGTATCACGTCTTGTCTGCACCTCATAATGCACTCGCCTGCGATCCTGTGATGTCTTCTTTTCCATCTTGTCACCTCTCATAACATTAAAAAAGGGGATACAGATTCTTAATCCGGAAACTGCATCCCTCCATTATATACTTATGAAATACCAGTAGATAAATTAAAATCACTCATTTTATACATCTTTTGTCCGAACGGCATTCCATATATATATCTACTCCCGGCGCTGCTCTTTCTGGCGCATCTTCAATTTCAGCAAAGCTTTCGCTTTCAGGCAGTCCAGTTTGACCATATTATTCTCGCCTACAACGTCTGTCTCTGTACCATCCGCACTCTTATTGATATCCACGATACCATCCAGATAGTCATTAACAACAACAAACTGTGCTACAGTTCCGCTGAAATTCAGTCCGGTAACCGGAATATCACGGATGCCTAACTGCTCACATGTATTTGTAAAGTCTACATCACTGTTGCCCCATCCATCAGATGAAATAATTACGCCATCTGCCCGCATCATCTCTGCCATAGCAGCAGCTCTTGTACCCACACGGATCTTGTCTTTGTTATCATCCGGTGTACCTACAATAATAAGTCCCATCAGGTCCAAATCTGTATCTTCAGCCACTACTTCCAATAACGGATCTCTGAAGTGATGTAACGATGTTTCCTTTGTTGACGGTCCAATTCCCATACTAACACCTCCTACTGCATAGAGCGAATAATACCATCACGATACTCATTCGGAGTGATCATGACCGGCATATTGCCCATTTCAATGATTGATTTACCACCTTCAACCCCTGACGGTTCATCCGGAAACAGATGCGTATCGTACATTGCTCCCTGGCCTGCTACTTGACGAATAATCACCACTCTCTTCTTTCCAGGTCTTACTTTATCATGATATTCATGTCTTTCTGTGCATTTCTCACCTTTAAACTTTTTCAGTTTTTCACGATAGGTCTGAATAAATTTATCGCAAAGTCTGTGTGCAGTAAATGGTCCATGTCTTTCTTGCCCCATACCTGATGCAAATGTAACGTCAAAGGAAATAATATAATCATCATCTCCCGGTGTACCAGCTCGATTCAAATATAACTGATCTTTCAGATTACCCTCTGACGATCCGAATTCATGACATTGCTTGCCATCCACATCTACACCTGTCAACATTACATATACACCTGTTACCGTATGTGTAATACCTTCTCCCAACTTTCCAAGAACCTTTGTAGAAATCGGGATAATATCCATAATCGTGTTCGTCCAGCGATCATGATCTCCCGGTTTGATAATCTGGATATCAATCTTCTCAATGCAATCATCTTCTGCTGTCAACTGTTCCAGCATCCCCTTGCTGACAGTCATATGGCCATCCGTTGTAATATTGTTTTCATCGCCCCATTCAACATCCGTCATATGAAAGGCTTTGATAACAAGGCGACGTAAATTAATCTCTTTTTCAGCCATCTTCGTTACCTCCATATTTTTCTCGTCAATGTTTTCACATTATATATTTATTATACAATAAATTCTACGAACTTCCAACAAATTATCATGCAATTATTTTTTCTTTTTTAATCTATTCTTTATATTTTTATAAAAGCAAATGTGTCTTTATAAAAAAGGCAGATGCGCTAAACGCATCTGCCCCTTTTAGCTTAAATTAGATTTTAGCTACATACTCGTATGGCAACGGAACAATAGTTCCAGGTGTCTGGATTTTCTCTAACTGCTCCAGAGTTGCTTTTACAATCTGTGTCTGCTGTTCTACATTGTGCGGTCCACCAGCATTAGCACCCATAGGTACCAGCGGAGCTACTGCACGAGGAGTACCAGTCTGACGAACAACTGGTGGAAGAGCTGCAATAATAATTGTAGGAATTCCAGCTTCTTCAATCGCTCTCTGCACCAATACTGCAGAGCGGTGGCAAGTACCTCAACCAGCTGTGAGGATTACTGCATCAACATCCTCATTTTTGAACATTTCAGCGACAGCCGGACCAGTTTCATGTTTAAATTTCTCCTGGTTTCCGCCACCACCCATGAATCCAGCATGTACCGGAGCACAAGCTCTGATAAATCCTTCTGCTGCTAATTCATGAATTCTGTCAATCGGGAACATACAGTTGATGTCTTTGTTAACATCACTGTTATCATATCCACCATGGGATACCATCAGATCGCTTGATGGTGTAGTGTTCTCTATCTTTCTCCAAGTGAAGTCACCTGCAAGGTTGAATCTCTCCTGACTCTTCTTATGAACACCTGCTGCTGTAGCAAGAGCGATAGACATATCTTTCAGCTCTTTTGTTACAGGAGCCCATACAGCCGGTGGAGTAATAGGAACGAATATTTCAGACTGTAAGCCTTTAACAACCGTTAAACTCATTTTTAATCCTCCTTATTATCATCCAAACGTGCGCGCATTTCTTCTTGTTTGCGTCGTTCTTTTTCTATGTTACTGACATATTTATCATTTACTTCAGGTCCTAATTGTTCCGGAAAACTCATGTTCCATCCGAATTCCTGACCAACTTTTGGCTCGGTATCACAGATAAACATTCTCTTCGGAGCTTTGAAGAATCCCAAACGACCTTTCAGGTCTATGCTGATGCTGCAATCATCAACGTCAACTACAACACCCTCCATATAAATGATTCTGTCTCCATAATTCAAACGCTCATTATTCATTCACGGTCACCCGGAATTAATCGTATTTTTCTTTACGTTTCTGGCTCATCGGAAGTGCCTGCTCATTGTCAACAAGATCAACTTTCTTGCCATAAGCTTCTTCAATCAGCTCAACGTTTGTAGATTTAACGTTTGGATTCCATTTCTTCTCAGCAGCTTTTACTTCTTCACCAGCCATTGCTGTCTTCAGCATAGCAAGTGCACGGATTGCATCTTCCTGGCAAAGAGTATTGCAACCAAGTACTTCGTTCTCAATACCGGACTCAGATTTGTTGTTATCAACCATGTACTGCATGTGTTTATTACCAACAACAAGTGCTCCCTGTACTGCACAGTAAGACATACCTACTGTCGGAACACCTCTCATACCGATCTGCTCGATATGACTTGCGAAGTCAATGTGGTTATTTCCGAAACCTTCTGTTGTAACGAAAGCACCATCCGCATCCATCATCTCTACTGTATGACCTACACGACGAGATACATAGAACTTCTCAGCATTGATCTGAGGAGATCCTACAAATACAACTCCGCAAAGGTCAACTTCCGGATCATGAAGTGCTTCCAGTACAAGAGGCTCTCTCCAATAATGTCTGGACATCTCTTTAGATGCAGGTCCGATACATGTTAATGCATGGATACATCCATCCAGTACTTCCAGCGGAGATACGCAGATCGGAACGTTTCCTAAGTCTACGTTAGCTCTTGCGCCAAGGATACCAACAGGTTCTACAGGAAGGATGAAGTTATCATGCATAGCTCCCTGTCCCATGATTTCCTTAACAATTACAACTTTTTTCTTTCCAGGACGACGGATAGATTTCAATTCCTCTGTATCTGCTACAAGGCTTTCATCTAACTCTTTCATTACTTCACGGATTTCCTGTGTAACGATGTCAAATGCTGTATGAGCAGCCATAGGTCCACGACGCTCCATGTTTGTCTTCTCCTGGATTACGATGTTACCTTTGATAAAGATCTCTCCTTTATCTGGGCAACCCGGACGTCCCCACATGATGTTCTCATCAAGGTATCCTTCTGAAGAACCGAACTCACCAATCTGAACTCCGCCTTCATCTGTACCAGTCAGCATCATAACAACGCCATCAAGTACTCTTGTAACACCTTCACCGATGATTGAATCGCCTTCTTTTGTAGCGATTGGCTGAACATCCATGATAGTTTCTGAATATGTGTGATATTTATCAGGAGTGATAATTTCCAGATGGAAATCTTTAACTAATTCCTGATTAGCAATAACGTCTGCTTCAATTCCTTCACGGATGTAAAGAGTTGTTCCTTCGATCTTTGTCTCCGGTCCTCTCTTAACTTCTGTGATCTTGAAATGTTTTCTTGTTAATTCACCAGCAACTTTTTCTACGTCAGCGTCTGCTGCAGCTGCTGTGTCTGCTGTAGCTGCTCCTGCTGGAACTTCTGCTACCGCTGCTCCTGATGCTCCAAGAGCTCCAACCGGGATCTCAAGATTGATATCTTTTCCTTCTCCGATATGAATCTTTAATGTTCCACCTGCAACCGGTGCTGCTGCAACTGGTGCTGCTTCCTCTGCCGGTGCCTCTGCAACTTCCTCTGCCGGTGCCTCTGTTGTAGGTGCTTTCACACCATCCAGGACATCATTTGTTAACGGGCAAAGAGAATCACAAGTTTTTGTAAGTTTTGCTCCTAATACCTCTTCGATTGTCAGGCATCCATCCAGATTTAATAATCCTGAATCTACCAAATCATCAAAGATAGCCGGATCTTCCAGATTAGCTGGTTCAATTGTGATGCCAGCTTCTGCTCTACAGCATAATACCGCAGGATCATGAGCATGTTCTTTAGCTGTTTCAGCTGTGATTGACATATTGTTTCCCTCCTTGTATTGGTTGAAAAAATCTACCTGTGCTTTATCGCACATAGTAATGTATATATACAGCCACGCCCGGCAGAGAGATTAGTCTCTTTTTCCCCAGGCCGAAGAATCGGGGGTCTAAGGCCCTTGCCTGTACGTGACGGTATTACCTAAAATAGAATGTGATTAAAAGTCAATATCCTGACTTACCTGTTTAGAAACTCTCAGAGTTCTGTACAGTGGATGTCCGACTGTTCTCATAACATGGTCTGTCTGATGGAATACTTTCAAGCCCATCTTCGGTCCGGATGCCATAACTGTGTTAGAGCAGTCAGAGCAGTTACCGATGATGATATATTCACATTTGTCTTTCTTGAACTGCAGGTTGTTCTTAACCTGTCCAGGGCAGTTACCAGGTCTTAAGCACTTCAGTGGTGCACCCGGTTTATTCTCGATCGCCTGTTTACATCTGCACATAGAAACAACGTTTCCGTTCATCTTCTTAGCGATCTCTCTCATACGTTCTTCACTACCACCGCAGGCACATACTAATATACCTACATTAGCTCCGTGAAGATCCGGGAATTCAACAGTTACAAGAATTGCTCCTGTTGTCTTGGTAATCGGTGCATCTAATTCTGTAGATTTACCTGTGAAGGCTCCTCCCATGATGATCTCACCGTATTTGCCATCAATTCCACCTGCTTTCTCGATCAGTTCGCCAACGCTTACACCGACCGGCACATCCATATATACGTGTGCTGCATTACCACCGTTCAGTTTTCCGCGAACCGTTAAGTTCTTGCTGATACATGGTCTCTTCTCATCGATTGCTTCTGCAACTCGACAGGCAGTCTCAACATTTACAACTACTGCTCTTGCAGCTGATGGAAGCTGAGTTGTATCAAGGTTCACACCCAGACACTCTCTTACTACCGCACGTTCTTCTCCCATTGGATAAATATCCGGAAGCAGATGCATTGTAATAGCAGACTCCTTCTCAAGAGCTTTCTGCAGAGCTTTGATTGCTTTGTGATGTTTTTTCTTAATTGCGATAATCGTCTTCTCAGCATGTGTGATTTCCATGCAGTATTTGATACCGCGGATTACTTTATCTGTCTGTGTCTCAATCTGCTGTGTATTGTGCTCCAGTCCCGGTTCACACTCAGCAGCATTGATCAGGATATATCCACAGTCGATGCTGAAATCCTTTGACAGTTCCGGGTTGATCTCCGGATTAATCTCTCCCATCGGAGTCTCTGCCAAGTTAATGTTAAGCTTAACTCCTGTCGGGAATCCAGCTCCTCCCATTCCAACTACTCCGGCTGCTTTTACCATATCCAGTTTACTTGCATCTTCCGGCACATCGATCGGCACGAATTCATCCGGCTGCTCATCTGCAGCTTCAATGATGATTCTGTCATCTGTAATCTCTGTTACTTTTCCGTATACACTGGCATAGATGTTAGCTCCAAGTCCAGTCGGTGTAGCAATCAGTGTACCTTTTTTTACATCCGCCCCAACTTCAACGCACGGTGCACACGGTGCGCCAACATGCTGACGTAATAAAATCTGTACTTTTCCCATGACACTATTCTCTCCTTTTCTTTTATATATAAGTAAAAAACGAAACCTATACCATAGTTCGTTTACTTATTCTGACTTAACTTCGCTGTTACATTCTGTTCTTCTGACTTTTAAACTTTTAATATAATATGTAGATAATGCATACTCTCCAGCTTTCTGCTGTGAGAATATAAATTGTATAATCATTATTATTCTTTTTTTATCCGTTGTTCAGCTCGCCACATTCCTTTATTCATAGATGCTTTCTATAAGTTATTTTTTTAACGTAACATAGCTGCACTTCTTCTGGCGGAGGCATGTGGGAATCGAACCCACCCAGGACGCTCTTAACGCCCCACACTAGTTTTGAAGACTAGGAGGCACACCAGTCACCCATCTACCCCCATATTATACGCTTTTCATTCGCTTGTTAAGAATAGCACAATATTCGTTATTTTTCAACACTTTTTATTTAAATTTATAATATCAAAAAAGCATTGACTTTTCAAGGGTTTTCGTAGATAATAGAAGCAAGAGATTAAACGCGGTACTAGAATACAGTCTATTTGTTAATTTTATATCGTACTTTTGTATAATTATTCGTGTTTATCACTGAATTTGCTCTCATTTTTTTGAGTCTATTTTAAAAAAGGCACATTGCAAACTCGGGGTTTCTATGTGTTTTTATAAAATTTATAGAGGTTTTCTATAAATAATAATTATTCAATATCTCATATTAAGGAGGGACTAATTATGGAGTTAAAAGCAAATGTGAATTTTGCAAACTACGAGGCAGCACTTCAGGTTGTTGACGCACATACAGCCGGAGAATTTTGCCGTATGGTAATCGGGGGATTTCCAGAGCCGGAAGGCAACACTATGATTGAAAAGAAAAAATGGATGGAGGAGAATTACGATCACGTTCGTACAGCTCTGATGCTGGAGCCTAGAGGACACCACGATATGTTTGGCGGTTTCTTATGCAAACCAGTCAGCGACGAAGCAGATCTGGGAGTTATCTTCATGGATACAGGCGGATATCTGAACATGTGCGGACATTGTACAATCGGTTCCGTTACTGTTGCAATCGAAGCAGGACTCGTTGAATCCCACGAAGGTGAAAACGAAGTTGTTCTGGAAGCTCCTGCAGGAATCATTCGTACAACAGCTGTGGTAGAGAACGGAAAAGTTACAGGTGTTACACTTACAAATGTACCTGCATTCGTTTACAAAGACAACTTAACAGTTAATATTGACGGAGTAGACATTCCTTATACTATTTCATTCGGTGGAAGTTTCTTCGCATTAGTTGATACAACTAAGCTTGACATCGGAGAAATCAATGCCAAGACAGTTCCGGCATACACAGCTCTCGGAATGAAGATGCGTGATAAGATCAATGCTGAAGTTAAGATTCAGCACCCAACACTTGACATCACAGAAGTTGACCTTGTTGAGTTCTACGGACCAACACCAAATCCGGATCAGGCTACTATGAGAAACGTTGTAGTATTCGGTGATGCTCAGGCTGACCGTTCACCTTGCGGAACAGGTACAAGTGCTAAACTTGCTACACTTCATAAATGGGGTGAGCTTGGCGTTGGAGAAGAATTCATTTACGAAAGCTTCATGGGAACACGTTTCAAAGGTGTAATCAAAGAAGAAACTAAGATCGGTGATTACGATGCAGTTATTCCAATGGTTACAGGTACAGCTTACCTGACAGGTGTTGCTACATATATTATCGATGGAGACGATCCGTTAAAATACGGTTTCCTTATCGGATAATTATTCATCAGATTATATTTACGGGAGAGAACCTGTTTCTTGGTTCTCTCTTGTTTTATTATAGCAGTATAGAAAATGTATCATGACAGCACGGCTACATCTCCACTGCTAACCAGCGATAAATCACATTTCACGGAATTTACCGCTCATATAACAACGAGGAAAGGAAACATCGTATGCCAAGGAAAAGACAATCCACAAAGAGCCGCATTGTTAAAGCTGCATGGAATTTATTTTTCAAAAATGGTTATGAAGATACCACTGTCGAGGATATCATAGCAGCATCCAAGACTTCCAAAGGTACTTTTTATCATTATTTCAAAGGGAAGGAAGCTTTGTTAAACAGTTTATCTTATCTCTTTGACCAGAAATACGAAGAATTATATGGTGTGATCGATCCTGCATTGTCTGCTTATGACAAATTGCTTTTCCTGAATCATGAATTATTTTATATGATCAAGACAAGTGTGGATATCAAGCTTCTTGCTTACCTGTATTCTTCTCAGTTGATCACCAAAGACAAAAAATCTCTGTCTGATCACAAGCGTTTTTATTTCACATGGATCACAGAGATTATTCAGACAGCTTTAGATAATGGGGAGTTCAAGAACACCAGCACAACTGAAGAATTAGTAAATATCTATGCTATGTATGAACGTGCCATTCTTTACGACTGGGCATTATTTAAAGGCAAATTTGATCTGACAGACTATAGTGACAAGCTGTTACCGCATGTCTTGGATACCTTTGTCGAAGGAGTTTAAAATTTTATAACAACAGGAAAAGAGCAGATGGTTTTCCATCTGCTCTTTTCCTGTTGTTAGTTATGTTGTAGTATACTTATACAAGACACTCATGCATATTTTCTTCCTGAATCCCGTTCTTCTCCATCATCGCTTTGATCTGGTCACGTTCATCCAGGTTCGCGCACCAGGAAAGTCCGCATCCCGCTGATATCGCACGCGGCACCGGAATAATCCTTCCCGGAACATTCTGCTCTTTACAAGCCTTTTCCATAGCCATAGCATCTGCTGTTGTATGGAATGTAATTATAAGTTTCATTTCTTTTTTTCTCATGTCAGTCTCACTACTCCTCTTACTCGTCTTCTGCCAGTTCGTGGATCGCACGAATTGCAGTATCCACTTCCTCGTCTGTATTATAATGGGAAAAGCTGAATCTTACAGCTCCCTGTTCAACCGTTCCAAGTGCTTCATGCATAAGCGGTGCACAATGCCCACCTGGTCTTGTTGAAATACCATATTCAGTAAGAAGTTCATCACTGACTTCTGCGGAATCGTAATCACCGATATTCAGTGTCACGATCGCGCAACGCTCCTTCGTATCGAAGTCGCCGTATATTGTTACACCCGGCACATCTTTTACGCCATTATAAAAACGCCACATCAGTTCTTGTTCACGGGCGCGTATTGCATCCACGCCTGTTCTCTCCAGATAGTCCATGGCTGCATGAAGGCCTGCAATTCCATGTCCATTGAGTGTCCCCGCTTCAAGCGCAGTCGGCATCTGCACCGGATGTTTTTTATTGTATGTCTGCACACCACTTCCGCCAACCTTCAGCGGTCTGACTTCCAGTCCTTCTCTCACATAAATTCCACCTGTTCCCTGTGGTCCCAGCAGTCCTTTATGCCCCGTAAAGCAAAGAACATCGATATGCATCTTCTGCACATCTATCGGAAATATTCCTGCAGTCTGTGACGCATCAACAACAAACAATACACCATGTTCTTTCGCCATATCGCCAATCGGTTGTAATGGGATATAATTTCCTGTCAGATTCGATCCATTTGTACAAATAATCATCTTCGTCTCAGGTGTGATCGCATCTTCTATATCACGGATATCAAGAGTCCCTTTCGGATTGCTTTTCACAATCGTAAGTTTCACTCCTTTTTCCTGCATCTCATACAGAGGACGTAATACTGAATTATGCTCCAACATCGTTGTAATCACATGATCTCCCGGATTCAGCAATCCTTTGATCGCAATGTTAAGACTCTCCGTTGAATTTGCTGTAAATGCAATCTGCTTCGGATTCTCTGCACCAAAGAAACGGCATAACTGATCTCTCGTATCATAAATCACTCTTGCCGCACTTAAAGACGCTTCATTCGCCCCTCTTCCGGCATTGCCCATTGAACTCATTGCCTGCACAACTGCATCAATCACTTCCTGTGGCTTATGCATTGTTGTAGCTGCATTATCCAAATAAATCATAACTCTTATCCTCTCATACAGGCGGATAACCGTCTGCTCTTAGTATACTTGTTTTTAATTCTCCCGTCTAATAGATATATTATATGTTCGTGTCACTTTATAGATCCCATCTATTAGTCTCGTCATTACACCGCTTTCTCGCCCTGTTCTTTCTTAAGTTCATGGCTTTCAAGCCCATAAACTTCTTTTACAATTTTCACAAAACGCTCTGCACTTCTTGATAGCTGATAATTCTTATTATATACAAGATTGATATCTCTGCCGTCATCACTCTCCGGAATAGGGAATGCAAGGAGAAACCCTGCTGCCACTTCATCTTTTGTTGCCAGCTTTGATAATACAGAAATTCCCATTCCCTGTCTGACAGACTTCTTGATTGTCTCCTGATTCTCAATACTTGCAATGATGTCCAGGTCTGTCATCTTGATTCCGGCATCTTTTAACTGATTCTCTGCTTCCTTACGTGTTCCGGATCCTTCCTCACGCATGATCACATGTTCCTCTTTCATCCAGGAAATATCTTCCGGATCCATCTTCTGCAGTTTCTGATATCTTTCTGTATTCGGCGTAATAATTACCAATTCGTCCTTATAGAACGGAATATATTTGCAATGTTTCTTTTCCAGAACCGTTCCGGTAAATCCGACATCTGCCATATGATCAATAATCTGCTGTACCACTTTGCTGCTATCTGTCTCAACAATTTTAATTTGTTCATCCGGATAACGCGCATTAAAACTCATAAGTGCTTTTGGGAGAAGATGCTGTGCCGGAATTGTGGAAGCTGCAATTGTAATTCCATGTTTTTTCTCACCTTTTTCCGTTCCAAAACTCTCTTCTATCTTCTTCTGCAGATCGATCATCTGCTTTGCATATTTGTATAATTCTGTGCCGTCATCAGACAGACTTACTTCTTTTGTATTTCTTACGAATAATCTTGCGTTTAATTCTTTCTCCAGCGATGAAATATGTGCACTGATCGTCGGCTGTGTCAGGAACAGATCTTTTGCCGCTTTCGAAAAACTACCACCTTCTGCTACTTTTACAAACGCTTCTAACTGTTTCAGATTCATTAGTACGCCACCCTTTCACTCTCTGCACCGGTTTTTTTCGTTACTTTGATACTGTCCATATACTCCAGAATAGGTTTTGCACTTTTTCTGCTCGTATCAAAAATGTCTCTTACCTGTGCAATTGTAATGATCGGATCTTCCGACAGTTTTGCTAAGATGATTTCCTTCGCTTTATCCATATATTCAGTAAGCGTATACATGTCATCTGTAACTTTGACAATCTTTCCTTCTTCCAGCAAAATATTTAATATATCGTCTCCGATCTCCCGACTGACTTTTCCAAGATCAATCTCCGTATATTTCAGGAAATCATATTTTGCTTTGCGGAAGCTGTCAAGATAGATTCCGGATACTTTCTCATAAGTATCATCTTTGGTGACTTCATAATCAGGTGTACATAAAAATTCATCTACACGTTTGATGTGTCCGTCGTTTTCTTCTTTTTCAATAATTTTATCAAATACATTTGGCTTCACTTTTTTGAAGAAAGTCATCTGTACTTCTGCTTTTTTCATTCCATAACGGTATGGATGCTCTTCTTCGTATTTCTCCAGTGCATCCGTCAGCTTCTTCGCTGCTTCACGCTCAGAATCCGCATGCCAGACATAAGTATCTTTTCTCATCGGGAATGTGTAAATCGTTCCCTCTTCTTCCAACTCTTTTACATCTTCTGCAACTTCTTCCGGTGACAGTGCAGTAAGCTTCGCAAGCTCTGTACAGGAAATCAGTGTATCGCCGTGTGCTTTCGCATGCAATGCGATAACATCTGCGGAGGAACCAGATTCCTTTCTTTCCAGTTCTTCAATGACATCGTCCTGGAATCTGCGCTTAATCTTCGGATTCGGCTCCAGGATCATGCCTCCACCGATCGTCTCCATCGGTGAATAGAAGCGGACAACAAATTTGTCTCCTCTTCTGACTGCAATCTCTTCTTCCAGGCGAAGCTGTACATAACCACTCTCACCCGGTCCGATTTCTTCCTTGTCAAGAAGAACTGCACGACATAAAATCTCGCTTGTTCCTGTGAAGAAATGAAGCCGCGAATGATTGGTCAGCACGCGTAACGATGAGTCCAGCACATTCAGTTTTACATCAAGAAGATCTGTATTCTTCATACTGTTGACCGGCGCAAGCACGCATCCTCTCTTGATCTCCTTTTTCTTAACGTTGGAAAGATTGATTGCAACCCGCTGTCCTGCGTAACATTCTTTCTTATCCTCTCCATGCACCTGAATGCTTCGGATTTTACATTCTTTGCCAATCGGATACATCTCCAATGTGTCTTCTTTGGATATCGTTCCAGATACAAGTGTTCCGGTGATAATCGTTCCAAATCCTGACAGTGTAAATGCACGGTCAATTGGAAGACGCGGGATCGTGTGAATATCCTTCTGGACAATGTCATCGCTTGTCAGATGCACGATCTCATCGATCAGTTTGTCCAGTCCCTGTCCGGTTGCGGCAGATACTTCCACCACCGGCGCTCCTTCCAGAAATGTGCCTGCCAGCTCGTCTTTTACATCTTCTTCTACGAGTTCCAGCCACTCTTCATCTACAAGATCACATTTATTCAATACAATAATACTTTTTTCAATTCCCAATAAATTCAGAATATCCATATGCTCTCTTGTCTGCGGCATGATTCCTTCGTCCGCTGCAATGACAAGCAGCACAAGATCCATTCCTACTACACCGGCAACCATGTTGTTAATAAATTTCTCATGTCCCGGAACATCGATGATTCCTGCACGATCTCCACCCGGAAGGTCAAAATACGTAAATCCGAGGTCAATTGTAATCCCACGGCGCTGTTCTTCTTCCCATCGGTCTGTATTTCTTCCGGTCAGTGCTTTAATGAGTGTCGTCTTACCATGGTCTATATGCCCGGCCGTTCCAATGATGATATTTTTCATAGCCATTCTCTCCTAACGTACTTCTATCAGACTCTTCTCTTCAAACACCTGCAGTTCCTGTAACTGCTTAGCGAGTAATTTGAAATTCTGTTCATCCATCGTTCTTACATCGATCAGCACAGTGTCATTTGCTGTTCTCGGAATTAACGGCACCGGCATATGGCGCAGTCTTTCTTCAAGCTCTGTAATGCTGATCTTCTCAGGATTGATCGCAACGCCCATACTTGCGATACGCTCCAGAGGGAGAGAACCTCCGCCAATCTGTGATTCAAGTGGAACCACACTGATCTCGGCAGAAAGCTTTGCCGCTTTTAAAATACGGCATAATTTCTTAGCATCTTTAGTCACTTCGTCTAATGATTTTGTAATCATACGAAGAACAGGAATGTTCTGAACTGCCTTTTCTTCGGACAGATATTCCTGTAATACAAGTTCCAGCGTTGCCGCTGTAAATTTATCAATACGGAGAGCACGGGTAAGCTGGTTCTTCTTCATCATATCGATGTATTTCTTCTTACCGATAATGATACCAGCCTGTGGTCCTCCCAATAATTTATCGCCACTGAAACAGACAACATCCGCACCTTTTGCAATGGATTCCTGTACAGTCGGCTCGTGTGTCAGACCGTATCTTTCCAGATCAATGAGCACACCACTTCCCAAGTCTTCCACTACCGGAAGATCATGTTCCTTCGCAAGCGGGATCAGTTCATCAATCCCTACTGTATCTGTAAATCCAACAATACGGTAATTGCTTGTGTGTACCTTCAGAAGTGCCTTTGTCTCTTCTGTGATCGCATCTTCATAATCATCATAGTGTGTCTTGTTGGTTGTTCCTACTTCCACAAGTGAAGCCCCGCTCTGCTCCATAACATCCGGGATGCGGAACTTACCGCCAATCTCTACAAGCTCGCCACGGGAAACAATCACTTCCCCTCCTTTAGCAAGCGAGCTCAAAATAAGCATAACAGAAGCAGCGTTGTTATTGACTGCCATCGCAGCCTCTGCCCCTGTAATTTTGCACAACAATTCCTCGAAGTGCGAATAACGTTCGCCACGTCTTCCGGCTTCGAGATTATACTCCAGATTTGAATATCCTGTTGCAATAGCCGCTACCCTCTTCATATGTTCCGGGCTTATCGGTGCTCTTCCCAGATTGGTGTGGAGAATGGTCCCCGTACCATTCATTACCATGCGCATGTTCGGTGTATGCATTGCAGACACTGTCCGCTCGATCTTCTCCGTCAACGCTTCAATCTGTCTCTTTGCTTCCTCTTCGTCTTCACATTTTGCAATATAAGCACGCAGACGATTCATCTCCAGATGAATGGATTCCATAACCGTCTCCCGGCTATAAGTCTCTATCAACATCTGGACTTTCTCATCAGCAAGCAGCACATCCACTTTCGGGATACTGCGATACAACATATTCTTGTCCATATTTTTCTTCCTTCCACTTTTTCTTTGACTTAAAACAGTCGGATCAACTTGTCGCTCTTAGGTGCAACCTTTCCGATCACCGAAATCGTGGTATCCATGCTTGCATTCTTAAAATCTGCCAGCATCTCATTCAAATTATCCGGTGCCACACTGATTAACAATCCGCCGGATGTCTGTGGGTCATATAGCAGGTCCAGATAATACTCCGGAATGGAACCTGCGTCTACTTTCCCAATAGAATATCCTCGGTTCTTGTATGCTCCGGCCGGGACCAGTCCCATCTTCGCGAAATCGATCGCATCGGTAAGGTATGCAATGTCTTTAACATTGATTTCAAATGTCACATCACTGGCTGATGCCATCTCGACACAGTGACCGAGAAGTCCAAATCCTGTGATGTCTGTGCAGGCGCTGACGTCATATTTCTCAACCGCCTGTTTTCCTCTCTTATTCAGCGATGCCATAACCGTCTGCGCTTCTCTGATTGCTTCCGGTGATGCCATATCTGCTTTGATCGCAGTATTAACGATTCCGCTTCCTATCTGTTTCGTTAAAACCAGGATATCTCCCGGTCTGCATCCGTAATTCTTAAAGATCTTATCCGGATGCACAAAGCCTGATACACAGAGACCATATTTCGGTTCATCATCCTGCACCGAATGTCCTCCTACCAGAACAGCTCCTGCTTCCTTCACTTTGTCTGCTCCTCCGGCAAGGATATCCCCTAAAATAGCTGGATCCAGGCAGTTCGGGAATCCAACAATATTCAAAGCTACTGCCGGTTCTCCTCCCATCGCCCACACATCACTCAGTGAATTGGCTGCTGCAATCTGTCCGAACATATACGGCTCATCTACGATCGGTGTAAAGAAATCCACCGTCTGTATCATAGCAATATCATCTGTCACTTTATATATAGCGGCATCGTCCGACGTCTCAATACCTACGATCAGGTTCTTGTCCTCGAACTTCGGCAACTTACCCAGAACCTGGGCAAGGGTCTCAGGACCAATCTTAGCTGCTCACCCTGCCGTCTTCGTCAAGCTTGTCAGTTTTACATCTGATTTCATACTTGTTTTCTCCTCTCCTTGGTATTGAATGTAACTTCCGCCTCCTGCGAGGCTGTTTCCGCTATACATCTATTATATAGCCTGTTAAATATATGCAAATAAGCCGGACTTCCTGTGCGACTCACAAGTGTCCGGCTCTATTACCTCTGTTACAAAATCTGTCTGGACAAATGATTAAGGTCTGATGATCTTACCAGCACCTGCCATTGTCTCAACAATACTGTACATATTTGTTACAGTCCCTACCACCAGTTTTTCTTTCAATCCATAATAATCAAGGCATGTTCCACATGTCAGAATCTGAACCCCCTGTGCTTCCAGTGACTTCAAATCTTCCAATGAATCAGAACCTTCTGTGGTCAGAGTCGCTCCACCATTATAGAATAACATAGTTTTAGGTAAAGTATCAAGCTGTGTTATTGCAAAGATGAAACCTTTTATTAATACTTTTCCAAGTTCATCGTTACCAGATCCCATGCGGTCTGAATTAATTACTACAACTGTGTTATCTCTTGCGTCCGGCATACAAGTCTCCTCTCCTTCGCTTACTGTCTCAGGTGCTCCGTTCATCTGGATCGTAACTTTGTATTCTTTGTCAGCGATCTTCTCAGACTTTACTGCACCGCCTGAGCTTTCAGCCATCTTTGTTACGTTCTGAACAGCGATCTCATTGTCAACTAAAACTTCGATCGTCTCCGGGCCTGTGAGCGCCTGCATTGCCTTTTTGGTCTTTATAACCGGGATCGGGCAATTATCTCCCATAGCATTAACTGTAATCATAATGATTCTCCTTTCATGCCTTCCCTTTTTTATCTTATATAGATATATTCTATCATTGATGTGCGGAAAGGTAAATAGATTTCTTATTTGTAATTATATGATATTGTCCATCCTTATAAAAAGCCGGACACATCGTTCCTTTTTTAAACACTTCCAGAAATTCTTCCATTGTATGTACTTTCTCCGGAAAATAAGTGGCGCATACACCAACTTTCTCCGGTATATGACAGTCACTGGAACCAAGTGTGAAAAGTCCAAGTTCTTCTGCATATTCAGCAGCCTTATAACATGCTTCAAGCGACGTACTTCCATTCAAGACTTCCAACCCATCCAGTCCGTGCACGGTGCGTAAATTATCTTCCAGTCCTCTGTTATTATTGCGAAATGGATGTGCTGCAAAACACACGCCGCCCTGCGCTTTGACAAGATCAATAAAATCCTGTGCAGGTATCCGTTCTTTCGGATACTCTTCAATTCCAAATGCCACTATATCACCCTGCAGGGAGAAAAATTCAATTCCTGTAAAGATCGGAAAATTCTCACGTCTGGAATATTCTGCTGCATATTCCTTAAGCCCCATGCTGTCATGATCTGTAATGCAGATTCCGTCCAGTCCTTTTGCCCTGGCGATGCGTACCATCTCATCCAGTTTCAGAAAACTGTCTTTGGAATATGTCATCTCATGCATATGTGTATCGATCAGCATAATCATTTCCTCCCATAGTTGTCTGTTTTTCCAACTGTCCTTCTCTTTCTATTATATAAACTCCTGTCCCGTGCTTCAAATAGAGTTTTTTAATATATATTCATTATTATAGAAGATGTCTATAGACTTTCTTTTTCTTTTCCCCCATGCTATAATCTTTCATGAATGACTATGCTAACAAATCATGAGAAAGGTTTTTAATTATGTGGATTGCAGATCAATGGAAAGATTATGAAGTAATAGATTGCAGCAAAGGAGAAAAACTGGAACGCTGGGGTGATTTTCTTCTTGTGCGCCCGGACCCGCAGGTAATCTGGGATACCAAAAAGACAAACAGTGGCTGGAAACATCCGAACGGACATTATCACCGCAGTAAAAAAGGCGGTGGCGAATGGGAATTTTTCGATTTGCCAAAACAGTGGCAGATTCATTATAAAGAGCTGACATTTAATCTAAAACCGTTCAGCTTCAAACATACCGGACTTTTCCCGGAACAGGCAACCAACTGGGACTGGTTCTCCGATAAAATCAAAAACGCCGGACGACCGGTAAAAGTTCTGAACCTTTTTGCCTATACCGGAGGCGCTACTCTTGCGGCTGCCGCAGCCGGAGCAAGTGTTACACACGTAGATGCATCCAAGGGAATGGTTACATGGGCGAAGGAAAATGCAGCATCTTCCGGTTTATCCGATAAACCGATTCGCTGGCTTGTCGATGACTGTGTGAAATTTGTAGAACGTGAGATCCGCCGTGGCAATCACTATGATGCGATCATCATGGATCCACCTTCTTATGGAAGAGGTCCGAAAGGAGAAATCTGGAAAATCGAGGATGCCATTCATCCGCTTATCAAATTATGTACGAAGATACTCTCTGCTGATCCGTTGTTCTTCCTTGTAAATTCCTACACAACCGGTCTGGCACCTGCTGTTCTGACTTATATGATCGCGACAGAACTTGCACCATGGCACGGACATGTAGAATCCCAGGAAATCGGTCTTCCGGTCAGCAGCACCGGCCTTGTCCTCCCTTGCGGAGCATCTGGACGCTGGTCTAAAGAGATATAGCATTTTTGTCCGATATGATGTATGCTATAACTATAAGATGATGTTTGGGAAAATATCCCGGACAAGGACACGAAAGGTTTCTAACGGAGGAGAAAAGATGGAAAAATATGTATGTCAACCTTGCGGCTATATTTATGATCCGGAAAATGGGGATCCGGACGGAGGTATCGCTCCCGGAACAGCTTTTGAAGATCTGCCGGACGACTGGCTCTGCCCGATCTGTGGTATGGGAAAAGAAGTATTCGCAAAAGAAGACTAATACGGATACGCCGTGTAAACTTGTCAAAAAAACATGGACATAACAAAAGAAGACCAGCTGTATATTGAGAACCCCTCAGCATACATCCAGTCTTCTTTTTATTATGTATGAAACACACCATATTGCATAATTTCCCCATGATATCTCATTGGAAAATATAATTCCAAAGAGTTTTTATGATTGAAAATTATACACTCCCCTCTAAAAACGGAATCACTTCCCCAAGATCAGCAAACTTCCGGTAAATCAGCTTTTTTATCTCTTCTGTCGGCTGGAGCAGATCCGGAATCATGATGGTATGTAATCCTGCTGCCACCGCCGACCGGATTCCACCCGGTGCATCTTCAAATGCCAGTCCGTTTTCCGGACGCAGTGCAATACTCTCACAGGCACGGAGATAGATTTCCGGATCTGGTTTTCCTTTTGTCACCATATCGCCAAATACACCGCCGTCAAACCACTGATAAAGTCCCGCATCCGTCAGCACGCGCTCTGCATATTCCCTGCTTGACGAAGTTGCCACTGCGGTCTTGTAGTCATGCGTCTTTGCATATTCCAGTAACTCTGCTGCTCCTTTTTTCACCGGAAGTCCCTCTGTATCTGTAATCTGATAAAAATATTTGGATGTCAGTTTCTGAAATTCTTCATAAGGAAAATCTGCGCTGATCGCATTTTTAAAATACTGTCTGCGGCTTTTTGCATTCATTCCCAGTGTATGGTAGATCTGCTGCCCCATTCCTTCTATTCCGAGTTCTTTGCCGGACAGCTCCCACGATCTCTGCACAATCCGCTCCGAATCAAGCAGCAGACCGTCCATATCAAATACAAGTCCTTCTATTTTATTTCCATTTATTTTCATGACAATGCTCTCCTGTATCTCCAATTATTACTCATGATAGTTATTTTACATCATTTGCCTTAGTTCGATTGTTTTCTATTATACACAATTCTAAATCTAAAGAAAACCTTATGTCTTCCTGAAATTTTTGTGATATCTATTGTATCCATCCGATATAGATACTAAAATGTAAATCGTTTTAGGAGGGATTTTTTTATGAGTATGAATACTGCAAATAAGGGAAAAGATATCTTCGACAATGATTTTGAAGTTATCTACGAAGGGGATCTTCCTGATATTAACATCGATACGGATGATAATTACAAAGACGTACTTTCCAGTCTTTCCGATCTGGATACAACAAAGCATATCGATTATGTGGAAGAAAATTATACTACTTCATTCGATGAGACGCCGGAAGAATATATGAAACGAAAGCGCGGCGGCAAGGTATCCGGCAATGATTCTGACAAAAAACGTTCTTCTGATAAAGGCGGGCGCAAAAAAGGCGGTTTTCATCTGCCAAATTTTCTGTCTCCTTTGAAGAAAGGCGCAGCAACCGGTGGAAAGGTCGCTGCTAAAGCAACACGCAAGACGTTGAATCTCCTGCTCCGTGCCGGAACTCTGGTACTCATTGCTATTATTTTCTGCATGCTGGGACTGACATTCTGGAAAAACGCTCCGGCTTACGGAAATATTGCTGCGGCGGTCGCACAGAAGAATTATATTCTGGGTGCTTATCTTGGTGTTGCCTTATTCCTGCTTCTCGTGGAAGCAGTCACATTTTTAATCGTGCTTTTCGGAAGCAGTACTTATGGGAAACGCGGACACCGTTACGATAAAGGCAAAGGCTGGTTTTCTTTTATTTTCATCTATGCAGGTGCATATCTGTCTCTGTATTTTGGAAATCTGATCCCGGCTTCCCCAGCTCCGCTCCAGGGCGTAAAAGGCGCATTGCAGCTCTACGGCGGACTTGCTTCCGCCCTCCTGCCGCTCTGCGTGCTGGGTGTTGCAAGCTGCCTTGTGAGAAAATATGTGATACGGTAGTTAATCAGTTTTCTACAGATGCTATAGTTATTGAATATATTTAATAAAGCAAAAGCAGCTCCATGCTATGAAATCTCAACTGAGATACATAACGCGGAGCTGCTTCTCTTATGTTCCGGGGGAAATGTCCCCTTTTACATATTTACTTTTATTTATCCTTAATTTCTTATCAGTTAATCAATTGAAATGAGTGTACGCCGTGTGTACAACCATTAACATCAACGGTCATGTTATTATACTTTCCGACTTTTTCAGCAATTTCTTCCTTGAAAAGTGTTTGACCAAGGAGTTTTGTTGCTGCTTCTTTCTGTCCTGCAACAGTCTTTAAAAAAAGACCACCACTTTCGTGATGATCTTCTTCGTAATTGATATTATATCATGTAGCAAATGCGGATGACAGGACTTGAACCTGCACGTCGGGGACACCAGATCCTAAGTCTGGCGCGTCTGCCAATTCCGCCACATCCGCATGCAAACTGCCTAAATAATATACTATATTTTCTGCATATTTGTCAACTGGTTTTTTATAATCATCTGTTTCCTGTTATTGCCGGGACATTTCGAAAATTTTCCTTAAATAACCTGATGCTCCATCCATTTTCCACTTTTAAAGCGTATACTGTAAATAATCGCACGGACTGACCAGTCAGTGAACATTCCGATCCATACTGCAATCGGTCCGAAATCGAGCACTCTCGCAAGAAACATCGCAAGTGTGACACGACAAAACCACATGATGAGCGCCGATGTAATCATCGTAAATTTCACATCCCCGGCTGCACGGAAACCGTATGCCGGTATAAATGCCAACGACCACACAATTGGTTTTGCAATGGTGATACAGCCAACCATGAAAATACACATTTTTGCACTCTTTGCTTCCATTCCACCGAAAATCGTAATTGGATGTACGAGCGCAAAGATCAGCAGACAGCTTGCAATCACGACAACTTCTGACACGGCTGTCATCTTCTTAATATAGTAGGCTGCCTCATCTTTTCTTCCGGCTCCCATACATTCTCCGACTACCGTCATCAGTCCGACACCTATTCCAATTGCCAGAATGCCATTCAGATTTTCCAGGATATTTGTCATTCCCTGCGCAGCAATTGCGGCCGTCCCCATCATAGACACCGTAGACTGGATTGCCAGTTTACCAAACTGGAACATACTGTTTTCGATTCCCGACGGAATACCAAGATACAGAATCCGGCGGATCTGTGACCAGATAGGGCGAATACTAAGATACCCCCTCAGGCGGATAATAAGTTCCGGACGGCGCAGAAGACACAGCACTGCAATCATCGAAAATGCACGCGACAACATGGTCGCTGTTGCCGAACCGATAACTTCCATATGAAATCCCCATACAAACAGTATATTTAATATGAGATTCAGAATATTTGCACACAGTGAAATCATCATCGGCGTTTTACTGTTTTCCTGTGCACGGAATATGGACGAACCATCATCATACAACGCAATAAACGGATAGGATATCGCCGAAATAATAAAATATTGTCTGGAATATTTCATAACCTGTGGTTCTACTTCTCCAAAGATCAACCGCAGAAGCGGTCCATTTGCTGCCAGACAGATTGCTGCAATCACCACAGACAATACAAATGTGATGAACAGAAGCTGTCTTGCCGCTTCATTTGCTTCTTTTTCTTTTTTGCATCCAAGATATTGGGAACATACAACTGTTCCTCCTGCCGCCAGTGCATAAAACGCCTGAACGATCAATACGTTGATGGCGTCTACCAGACTGACTGCTGAGATTGCCGCCGAACCCAGATTGCTGACTACCATTGTTCCAACTGTTCCCATCATGGAATTTAGCAACTGATCAAATGCCAACGGTGCCATCAGTTTCCACAATGCTTTATTAGAAAACATGTGTTTTCCCACTTTTTTTCCTTCTTTCTACATAAACAAAAAAACGCAAACCCCAAAGGATTTGCATCTATAATTCAGTGAGCGTGCGGGGATTCGAACCCCGGACAACTTGATTAAAAGTCAAGTGCTCTACCACCTGAGCTACACGCCCATATAACTGGGCTAGTTGGATTCGAACCAACGAATGCAGGAGTCAAAGTCCTGTGCCTTACCGCTTGGCGATAGCCCAATAATACATTCTCTCTTTACAGAAAAAAGAAAGGTGGGTAATGGGACTCGAACCCATGATATCCAGAACCACAATCTGGCGCGCTAACCAACTGCACCATACCCACCATATATTACTTATCGAACTATAGCTGTCCAACTAAGTACCACATTATTAAATTGTTGTGGTTCTAACGAGCCTGGGGGGATTCGAACCCTCGACCTACGGCTTAGAAGGCCGTTGCTCTATCCAGCTGAGCTACAGACTCTTAAGGATAAGCTCCTCAGAACTATCACTTTCCCAAATGTCTGTTGACACTCGGAAAGCGGGTGATGGGAATCGAACCCACGTATCCAGCTTGGAAGGCTGGTGTTCTACCATTGAACTACACCCGCAAGATTATCGGGGTGACAGGATTCGAACCTGCGACCTCCTGGTCCCAAACCAGGCGCTCTAGCCAAGCTGAGCCACACCCCGATATTGTTTACTTCGTGTCATCTTGTTGTATCTCCGTGACACAATAGCTATTATATAGCAAGGTTCGAATATTGTCAATAACTTTTTTCATTTTTTTGTAATTTTTTTACATGTCTTTTCTTATACATATTTCAGCTCAATCTCTGGCATGCCCGATGCATCAATCTCCATGATCATATAGGTCTTCTGACGCCCGCTCTGACGCGGGTAAGAGATACTTCCCGGATTCAATATCGTCACGCCGTCTTCTTCATGCAGCGATGGCTTATGTGTATGTCCATACATCACAATGTCAGCGTCTCTGCCTTTAGCTTCTTTCAGCAAATCACTCTCTCCCATAGATACATAATAATAGTGTCCATGTGTAATGAAAATGTGATTTCCTTCCACAACGAATTCTTCTTCCTGCGGAAGATCACTGAAATAGTCATTATTTCCGGCAACGATATGTACCGGACAGCCCGCCAGTGCTTCTATATAATCAGCCCCGCCTTCCACATCTCCAAGATGGATAAGCATATCAATCGGCTTCTCCCGCTCCAAAACCTGTTCCAGAGATACGTGAGCCTTATGTGTATCACTTACGATCAGTATTTTCATTTCTTTTTATTCTCCAGAATCTCACGCATTTTCCGAAGTCCTTCTCCTCTGTGGCTTCGTCTGTTCTTCTCTTCCGGCGCAAGTTCTGCGCTGGTACATCCACATTCCGGCAGATAGAAAATCGGATCATATCCAAATCCGTTTTCTCCGGCAATCTCATGACCAATAATGCCCTCCATCGTGCCGCGCACAACTTCATGGCTTCCATCCGGAAGTACAGCTGCGATCGCACAGACAAACCGCGCTGTACGTTTTTCGTCCGGCACACCATCCAGACGGTCTAAAAGCGCCTGATTTTTAATATCATAGGAAGTATCCTCTCCCATGTACCGCGCAGAATAGATTCCCGGCTCTTTGTTCAGATAATCGATTTCCAGGCCGGAATCATCTGCCATCACAACTGCTTCTTTGTATTCCGGCATCTCATGTGCGATTTTCGCAATCTCGGATGCTTTGATCAGTGCATTTTCTTCAAATGTGGTTCCATCCTCTACAACATCTGCCTGAATCTCTGCTTCTTTCTGTGAGAGAATCTCCAGTCCCAGACCGTCAAGGATCATACGGACTTCCACCATCTTATGCTCATTTCCTGTCGCAAATATTATTTTCTTCATCTACTGCTCCTCTCTCGGTTTTCTCGGCGGCTTCGGGCCCATAAACTGATAGAAATATGTCTTCAACATTCCATTGTAAATCTTCCGGTTCTTATCCGCTTTCCGTCCGAAATAACGCTGTGCATCTTCATAAGAAGTAATCATGTAAGCCGACCAGCTGTCAAGCCCTGCAAAGCTCTCGCCAAATGCACGATACAGTTCCGGCAGGTCTTTCTTATCTTCCAGACGTTCTCCGTAAGGCGGGTTCGTCACGATAAATCCGTATTTCTTCGGATGGCTTAAGTTTCTTACATCTCTCTCCTGAAAATGGATCAGATGATCCACTCCGGCTTCTCTTGCATTTCTTCTTGCGATCTTAATGACCGATCCATCGATATCATATCCCTGAATGTCCACATCGATATCGTCCTTAATCAGATCATTTGCCTCGTTGATCACGTCATACCACATCTTCTTCGGGATCAGGTTCGTCCACTCTTCTGCCGTGAAGGAACGATTCATTCCCGGCGCGATATTTGCAGCCATCATTGCAGCTTCTATCGGAAATGTTCCACTTCCGCAGAACGGATCTACGAATACACGGTCTTTCTTCCATGGTGTCAGCTTGATGAGTGCTGCTGCCAGAGTCTCCGTGATCGGCGCTTTGCCGGAAACTTCACGGTATCCTCTCTTGTGCAGGGACACACCGGATGTATCGATTCCTACTGTCACGATATCTTTCATCAAAAATACACGTACCGGATAAGAAGCTCCATCTTCCGGAAACCACTCGATTCCATAATATTCCTGCAGCCGTCTGACCATTGCTTTCTTCATAATAGACTGGATGTCTGACGGGCTGAATAATTTACTCTTAACAGACGCTGCCTTGGCAACCCAGAATTTTCCATTCTTCGGAATATAACGCTCCCACGGCAGGTTCTTTGTCTTGTCAAATAATTCTTCAAATGTTACCGCTTTGAAACTTCCTGCTTTTACAAGGATTCTCTCTGCTGTCCGCAGGAAAATATTGGCACGACAGATTGCGTCTTCATCTCCGTAAAATGTCACTCTTCCATCTTCTACTTCTGCGATATCATAGCCAAGGTCTATGATCTCTCTTTTTAAAACTGCCTCCAACCCAAAATGGCATGGTGCAATCAATTCTATTTTACTCATATATTTCTCCTGTTTCTTCCGTACTTTTCTGTTTGTACTCTTTCTTAGTATATTCTACATAAAAAAAGCGTGCAAGGTTTTTATAACAAAGAATATGACTTTGCATATCTGCCGGAAGATTTTTATATAAAAAAGGCTTCCCTGAAAATACCTGTATCTTCAGGGAAGCCTTTTTGTTTACTTCATTATAAATGACTACCATCATAAAGCGTAAACTGCATCACACATTATTTGATTTTTGCTTTTGCTGCTTTTGACCATGCCGAATAGAGTTTGACACTCTTTCCGCCATATTTCACTGTCTTATAAGTGTGGATTGTTACGCCATTTTCTGATTACTGTCTCTCTTTGTAGCCGTGGCAGTTGCTATCAGAAGAATTTCTATTGGATTCATTCTTGTCGGACTGCCCATATGCATTCTTTTTGGATGCATTCTTATTATATCCGTTTTTGTTAGATGAGTTCTTGTCTGCGATGTTTTTTCCATAAGCATTCTTATCAGATGCATTCATGTTTGATGAGTTTTTTGCCATTTTAAATTCCTCCTAATTCTTTTTTAAGTTACAGGATTATTGTGTCCATCTGCATCTGTTTTATGTATCTTTTTCACAAAAACAAGCTTACAAATATATTAAGATTTTTTTAAGGTTTTTCTTGCTTTTTGACTCTTGCTATATTATACTTAAACTTGTAGAAAGGTTACTTTCTACAACCCCTTATTAATTATTTATACTCCCCTCAAAAGACCGATGGCTCCCCCATCGGTCTTTTACTTTATATTTTTCTTTTTATCACAGGGATTAATCAAATTTTTCTTCTGCTTTCATTTCTTATCTTCGTCTCTGTCCGATTACCCGGAGAATCCACATCAACACAATAAGCGGAAGAACAATCGGCGCAAGAATGCTGATAATCCCTCCGATCACTGCCACGATCAAGACGATAATTCCAACAAGCCCCAGTATCAGAAGAAGTTTCTTCCACCAGCTGTCCAATCCAAATACATGGACATTGCCATATCTATTCTGTTTGCCGGAATCATATTCGCCATTTGCAGTGGTCTCACTTCTGTATTCACCTTCTGTGTACTCCTGGTTCTCCTGTGCATCTATGATCGTACGGGCGATCGCCCATGGATCTCCCAATTCATCTATCACTTCTTTTTCGGATTTTCCTTTCGCTACTTCATCTGTAATATACTGCTTATAATAATTCACATTCTCACTTACAACTGCACCACTTAAGTCATTGCCAAGTGCGGCTCTTAATTTTTCCAGAAATTCCTGTTTCGTCATTCTATTATCTCCTTAATCAGCAAAATGTGCCTAATAAAAAACCTTGCACTTAGGATAGCACATACAAGTTGCCATTCCAAGTGCAAGGTTCTTAAAATTTTCTAATGAATTTATAAAAATCAGGAGTTCATATTTATCGTATCTTTTATCTATCGCAAAACCGATTACACTTCAAAGATCAGATCTCCATATGATGGCATCGGCCATGCTTCTTTGTCTACGATCATTTCCAGTTTATCAACCGGTGTACGCAGAGTTTCCATTGCAGGTACTACATCGAAGTGATAGAATCTTGCCTGCTCTTCACCTTCATCCATAGCTGCTGCCTTATCAGTTACAGCACTGAGTGCATCCAGTGCGCTCTTTGTCGCAGCCAGGAGATCACTTGTTTCTTTCAGCAGTCCAGCCTGTACGGAAGCGTCTACTCCTGCTTCTTTCACCGCAAGTACTGTATCTGCCAGAGATTTTGTATATTTGATAACAGCCGGGATGATCTGTTTGCTTGCCATGTCGATCATTGTACGCGCTTCAATGTTGATAGCCTTTGAGTAGTTCTCATACTTAATCTCTACACGTGATTCAAGCTCTGCCTTTGTGAATACTTTAAACTTCTCAAACATAGATACTGTATCTTCTGTTACCAGTGCTGGTACAGCTTCTACCATAGATTTGATGTTCGGAAGTCCTCTTCTCTCAGCTTCTTCTACCCATGCATCTGCATATCCGTTACCATTGAAAATGATTCTCTGGTGCTCTGTTGCATATTTCTTGATCAGATCATGTACTGCCATATCGAAGTCATCTGCTTTCTCCAGGACATCACAAGCCTCTGAAAATGCCTCTGCTACGATTGTGTTAAGTACAACGTTTGATCCGGAAATAGAATCTCTTGATCCTACCATACGGAACTCAAATTTGTTACCTGTAAATGCAAACGGCGATGTACGGTTACGGTCTGTTGCATCTTTTGCAAGATCTGGAAGTGTACTTACACCTGTCTCCAGTCTTCCACCTTTCAGACTGTGTGTAGCTTCTCCGGTATCTACGAGCTGGCGGATTACATCTTCAAGCTGATCTCCAAGGAAAATAGAGATGATAGCCGGAGGTGCCTCGTTTGCTCCCAGTCTGTGATCATTTCCTACATCTGCTGCAGATTCACGAAGCAGTGCTGCGTGTTTGTCTACTGCTTTCAAGATACATGTCAGCACCAGTAAGAACTGTACGTTCTCATGCGGTGTCTTGCCTGGCTCTAACAGGTTCTTACCATCATCTGTAGTCAGTGACCAGTTGTTATGTTTACCGGATCCGTTGACACCTGCAAATGGTTTCTCATGAAGCAGGCATTTCATTCCATGCTGGCATGCAATTCTCTTCAATGTCTGCATTACCAGGTGGTTGTGGTCAACAGCTACATTTGCTTCACCGTAAATCGGTGCAAGCTCATGCTGTGCCGGTGCAACTTCGTTGTGCTGTGTCTTGGATGCAACTCCAACTTTCCACAGTTCAATATTGACGTCCTTCATAAATCCGGCAATTCTCTGACGGATGGTTCCGAAATAGTGATCGTCCATCTCCTGTCCTTTTGGAGGCATCGCTCCAAATAAAGTACGTCCT
Source organism: Dorea sp. AM13-35 (assembly GCF_003473885.1). Lineage (NCBI taxonomy): Bacteria > Bacillati > Bacillota > Clostridia > Lachnospirales > Lachnospiraceae > Dorea > Dorea sp. AM13-35. Next base: position 33,623 of record NZ_QUCZ01000006.1, on the reverse strand, counting down.
GCATAAATAAGGTCTTTTCTCTGCTCAAACTTTTCAGCATCTACAAGGAAATACTCCTGCTCTGCTCCAACAGAAGGAGTTACTTTCTTAGCTGTTGTATTGCCAAATAAACGAAGCAGTCTCAGTGACTGTTCATTGATTGCCTGCATAGAACGCAGAAGCGGTGTCTTCTGGTCAAGTGCTTCTCCTTTGTAAGAGCAGAATGCTGTCGGAATGCAAAGTGTAGCGCCTGCTGCATCATGTCTTACAAATGCCGGTGAAGTACAGTCCCATGCTGTATATCCTCTTGCCTCGAATGTTGCTCTAAGTCCTCCGGATGGGAATGAAGATGCATCCGGCTCTCCTTTGATCAGTTCTTTTCCGGAAAAGCTCATCAGCACTTTTCCGTTCGGCAGTGGTGCAGAAATAAAAGAATCATGTTTCTCAGCGGTAGCTCCTGTAAGGGGCTGGAACCAGTGTGTATAATGTGTAGCTCCTTTCTCAATCGCCCACTCTTTCATCTCGTGAGCAATTACATCTGCTGTTGCAAGGTCTAATTCTTTTCCCTCTTCGATAATCTTCTTCAGATCCTTATAGACCTTCTTTGGCAAACGCTCTTGCATGACAGTATCGTTAAATACATCTTCCCCAAAAATCTCAGCTACTTTCAATGCTTCACTCATGTCTTTTCGTTTCCTTTCTTAATCGTGTCTTGTTGTCTGTATTCAAATATTGTTGAATATGTAAGAAAAAGGCACTCCAACTTTCATTGGAACGCCTTTGTTCTCGCTACGCCTGTTAGTATAACTCAATTGTCTGAAAAAGGCAAGTATAAATTGAAATTATTCTGCTTTTCCAACAGATCCGAATAATTCCATCTTCTCCTTGACAGTTTCGATGATTGCTTCGTATCCTGGTTTTAAAAGCTTACGAGGATCATAGCCTTTTCCTTCCTGATCTTTACCCGCCTCGATATATTTGCGTGTTGCATCAGCAAATGAAAGCTGGCACTCTGTATTAACATTGATCTTAGCTACTCCGAGATCAATTGCCTTTTTGATCATGTCATCCGGAATTCCTGTTCCACCATGAAGTACCAGTGGCAGTTTTCCTGTCAGCTTCTGGATTGCATCCAGAGTCTCAAAACTTAATCCAGCCCAGTTTGCAGGATATTTTCCGTGAATGTTACCGATACCTGCTGCAAGCATTGTAACACCAAGATCTGCGATCTGCTTACATTCGTTCGGATCAGCACACTCACCCTGTCCGATAACTCCGTCTTCTTCTCCGCCGATAGAACCAACTTCTGCTTCCAGAGAGATTCCTTTCTTGTTGCAGACTTCAATCAGTTCTTTTGTCTTTGCAACGTTCTCTTCGATTGGATATTTAGATCCGTCAAACATGATAGAAGAGAATCCAGCCTCGATACACTTATAACTTCCTTCGTAAGTACCGTGATCCAGATGTAAAGCAACCGGAACAGTTGTTCCAAGCTCACCCATCATAGCTTCTACCATAGCAGCAACTGTCTTGAATCCAGTCATGTACTTTCCTGCTCCTTCAGATACTCCAAGGATTACCGGAGATTTCATCTCTTCAGCCGCATTCAGTACTGCTTTTGTCCACTCCAGATTGTTGATGTTGAACTGACCTACTGCATAGTGACCTTCAACTGCTTTTTCAAGCATCTCTTTTGCTGATACTAACATATCATATTCCTCCAATTCTTCAATTCACATTTCATTTTTTTATTATAGACCATTACTTTCAAAAAAACAAGGACAAAGAAATCAGCATTCCCGCACTCAGAAACGGGCCAAGCGGGATACTCGACTTCCGTTTCACCTTTTTGCACAAAAGCATCACGATTGTCCAGATTCCTGCCAGCAAAATGCCAGTAAAAAACGCTTGCCAGATTCCATTTGCACCAAATAAACTCCCACCTGCTGCCATTAATTTTACATCTCCGCCACCAACAGCACCCGGCTTCCATGCTGCCAGCAGAAGTAACGGCACACTGACAGCAAACACTCCAACGCACACCGCCTGACACGAAAGTTCAGGGCAGAGCATCCGGTACGCTGCCGCCAGCGCTCCAAATGCCAGCACGGAACGATTTGAAATTCTGTGTGTACGCGCGTCCTGTCCGGCGATCCACACCAGACAGGTGGCAAGCAGATACAGCATAAACCATCTGCACAAATATATTTTTGAAAATATCATCATAAAATTATATCTCCTTTTACTACATTATATGATGCCAGATCAAAAACCTGACACCACGATGTGCTTGCACATGAGTGGTTTTATGGCTTAGCGCCCCTAACATCAATTATATTTATCTGTATCAAAAATCTGTATGAAAGCAAAAATGTACTATTGCGATGTCATAATTTCAGGAATTATGCAGGCTGAACTGCCTGACTTGATATTGTAGATATATAAAACAAAACCGGAATTCATAATGAACTCCGGTTTCATACTGAGTGACTCCCAGGGGAATCGAACCCCTGATTCCAGCGTGAGAGGCTAGCGTCTTGACCGCTTGACCAGGGAGCCTTGCTCTTTCGTACTTGCCTAGTATAGCAAACATTCTATAAATAAGCAAGTACTTTTTTTCATTTTTTATGTTTTTTTGCAATTTTTTCTACATCCCTGCATTTTTCGGCTGCTTTCGCTAGTTTTCTTTCTTGTGATTCACAGACAATTTCTTCATTTCATCTTCCGGAACCATTAGATGTAACTGTTTCTGCAAATTCTCAATGACAACTTCATCATGGCTTCCGCCATACTCCCCATCCAATGTCCATGGGATCTCTTCAATCGACTCGAATGTGATCTTGCCTGTCTTGAATGTGTACATATGCTTTGTGTCCACCTGTTCGATCAGAAGTGATGCGATGATCTCCTGTAAAGCAATTGGATTCTTCGGTGTCTTAATCAATGTAACTTCAAACAGACCGTCGTCAAATGCGACTTCCTTTCCGATCATATTGCGGAAACCGCCTACAGATCTGGAATTTGTTACCATTCCGAATACAAATTCGTCCTCGATCACCTCTCCGTCATGTTCTACTTTGATCCGGTAAGACGGAATGTTAAACAGACGCTTCGTTCCTTCCAGAAGGTATGCAAGATGTCCGAGCACATTCTTTAATTCCTGCTTTGTCTCATAAGATACATCCGTAAATAAACCAAACGCGGCAATATAGACGAAAATACCGTCATTGAATTTACCGACATCACAGCAGAATTCGGAACCATTCACTGCATTGTCCGCAGCTTTCAGAACATCTTTCGGAATATGCAGGCTGTTCGCAAAGTCATTCGTTGTTCCAGCCGGAATATATCCGATCGGATCACGGTCTTCACGTTTCATCATTCCGGTCACAACTTCATCCAATGTTCCGTCACCTCCGCTGCACACAACCAAATCATATGTACTGGCATCATATTCGGATATTTTCTTATATGCGTCATGATATGCCTGCGTCGGATAGATCACCACTTCATAACCTGCTTTCACAAAAATATCTACAACGTCTGACACCTTTGGTGCGAGCATGCCTTTGCCGGCATGCGGATTATATACAAACAGTAGTCTTTTCATACTCCGCTCTCCTTTCACTCGTCTGAAAAAGAGTTCCTTAACCGGAACTCTTTTCTTATGTCTTATATTATCATTATGTATGATTATTTGTTAGCAACGAGGAATGCTTCCACACCTGCTACTGCCTCGGATTCATCCTCTCCGTCTGCTGCAACAGTAATCGCCGTTCCTTCTGAAAGATTCAGGCTCATCATTCCCATAATACTCTTTGCGTTAATCTTCTTATCATCCATCTCGATATATACCTGACTCTTATACTGGCTCGCTTCCTGCACAAGGTGTGCAATCGGTCTTGTTTCCATATCCATGCTGTTTCGAATCGTAACAGGCTTCTTAATCATAGTGTTGCTCCTCCTTATTTTCCCTTAACTTATTCGCTATCTCACTTAATTTCCTCAGTCTGTGATTCACACCTGATTTTCCTACAGGTTCACGTAACAGACTTCCCAGCTCCTTCAGTGCTGCATCCGGATATGCCAGACGTGTAAGGGCGACGTCTTTCAACCCATCCGGCAATTCATCAAAACCAATCGTATCCCGGATATATGCAATATCCTCCATCTGCCTTACTGCGGCAGAAACGGTTTTGTTAATATTAGCAGTTTCGCAATTCACTTTCCTGTTGACGGCATTACGCATCTCTTTCAGGATCCGGACATTCTCCAGCTCCAGTAATGCAACATGCGCCTCCATAACATTCAGCATATCCACAATCTGGGAACCTTCCTTCAGATATACAACATGCATTCGCTTCCGCTGTACAATCTTCGCATCGGTTCCGAAGCTGTTCATCAGAGTCTTCAGATGCTCTGCCCGTTCTTCCTGCGCACATACAATCTCCAGATGGTATGACTTCGTAGGATCACTCATTGATCCCGCCGCAAGAAATGCGCCCCGAATATAGGCTCTTTTACAACAGACCGCCTGAACGTCCGCATTCTTTACCGCAAGGAGTTCTTCTCCCCTCCAGAAAAGATGATAACTCCAGTTGTCCTTTCCTGCATGTCTGCGAATTACGATATCAGTCTTTATATTAAATGTTTTTCTCATTAATGTAAAGCATTTTCTTGCAACTGGATAATTTTCCGTGTCCACCTGCAAAGTGATTCTGCCCTTAAAATCTTCCGAAAAATGCCCACACATTTGCACAATTGCAGAAAGTTCTGCAAGATTGCAATGTCTTGCATCCGTCGAATGTTCTGCCAGTTCTTCTTTTATTTTCCCGGAAAATGACATTTCCTGCTCCTATCTTGCTTTCGTTTTAGCATCCTTTTCAATGTCTCTGTGTTCGATTCTAACGCCATAGTTTTCTTCATTTTCCCGAAGTGTTTCATATAATGCATTCGCCAGAGTTACGGATCTGTGTTTTCCACCGGTACAACCGATTCCGATCACAAGCTGCGTCTTTCCTTCTGCCACGTAATTCGGAATCAGAAATTCAATCATGTCTGTCAGTTTCTCCAAAAATTTCCAGGATTTCTCATTTTCCATAACATAATCTCTGACTTCTTTGTCATTACCGCTCTTTGAACGTAATTCTTCTATATAATATGGATTCGGCAGAAAACGGACATCAAATACAAGATCTGCATCACTTGGGATTCCGTATTTAAATCCAAAAGACAGAACTGTTATGTATAAGTTCTTGTATTCCTTGTTTTCTACGAAAATTTTATTCAGTTCGCCTTTTAATTCGCGCGTCAGCATATGGCTCGTATCCAACAGGTAATTTGCCTTCTTCTTAAGAAAGCTTAATTTTTCACGTTCCTCGGCAATTCCTTTGTCCACTCTCTGGCTGCTGCCGGACAATGGATGAAAACGTCTTGTCTCTTTATATCGTTTGATCAGCACATCGTCACTGGATTCCAGGAACAGAATCTCATAAGTAAGTCCTGCTTCATCCAGCTCACTAAGTACACGCTCCAGTTCTTTGAAACTCTGACCGCTACGGATATCCACGCCAAGCGCCGCCTTATTCATCTCTGTACCCGGCACACTTAAAAGCTCCGCAAATTTGGGAATCAATGGCACCGGCAGATTATCTGCGCAAAAATAACCCATATCTTCCAGCATCTTAAGCGCTGTACTTTTTCCTGCTCCCGACATACCCGTTACAATCACAAATCTCATACTAGAACTCTCCTAATCTTTTTACTTCCGGCTCTAATTGCACGCCGAACTTTTCCTCCACTCTGTCTGACACCTGCTGCATCAGTTCTACGATATCTGCTGCTGTCGCATGATCCTTATTAATAACAAATCCGCAATGTTTTTCGGAAACCTGTGCGCCTCCTACCTGAAAGCCACGGAGATCTGCATCCTGGATCAGTTTTCCGGCGAAATATCCTTCCGGTCGCTTAAATGTACTTCCGGCACTCGGATATTCCAGCGGCTGTTTTGTAATGCGCTTTTCCTTCAGCTCATCCATGTAAGCCCTGATCTCATCTGCATTTCCACTCTTAAGTTCAAGAACTGCCTCTATGACAATGTAGCCTTTTTTTGCGATTACGCTTGTACGGTATCCCAGTTCCAGCTCTTCCTTCGGAATCGTAAGGAATTCTCTCTCATCCGTCAAAACTGTCACTTCCTTCAGAACATCTTTCATCTCACCACCGTATGCTCCGGCGTTCATCACACAGGCGCCGCCGAGCGTTCCCGGAATTCCTGCCGCAAATTCAAATCCCGTAAGACTTTGCTCCAACGCTTTCGCTGCAACCTGTGAAAGCAGTGCTCCCGCCTGTGCGCAGATTACATTTCCCTCGCAGGTAATCTCATTCATCTCTTTGAAAATCTGGATTACAACGCCTCTGTAGCCTTTGTCTCCGACCAGAAGATTACTTCCATTTCCAATTATATAATAAGGAACATTCTCCGCTTTACAGCATGTAATAACCTGTAAAAGTTCTTCCTTTGTCTTCGGTACCACGTATACGTCTGCCGGGCCACCTACCCGGAACGTAATATGATTCTTCATCGGTTCATCTGCTTTCACCTGTGCAGACGAAAGAATCTGTTTCAATTTATCATATATATTCTGATTCATCTATGATTTCTCCTTATAGAATAGAGTTTGTCTTTTATTCCTTGTACATCATACAATAAATAAACTGCAAATTCAACGAACTCTTGCAAAATACCATGAAATGCGCTATATTAGTGCCATATACAAACCAAAAGGAGTGATATTTAAATTGGGTTCGGATGACGCCATACAATTTATAATTCTGATAATTCTGCTGCTTCTGTCGGGGTTCTTTTCTTCCGCAGAAACGGCTCTTACAACTGCAAGTCAGATTCGCATGCGCACATTGGAAGAAGAAGGCAATAAGCGCGCGAAGACTGTACTTCGTATCACGGAAAATTCCAGCAAATTGCTAAGTACAATCCTCATTGGAAATAATATCGTGAATACGGCTGCCGCTTCTCTGGCAACAACTATTGCCTACAAGCTGGGCGGATCTATGGTCGCTGTCGCAAGTGCGATCATTACAGTGCTGATTCTTCTGTTCGGAGAAATCACGCCAAAGACAACTGCGACTGTTTACGCGGAGAAGATTTCTCTGCTTTATTCACCTGTCATCAGCTTTCTCATGAAAGTCATGACACCGGTTATTTTCATCATCAATGGACTGTCCTCTTTGATTCTTCTTATTTTTCATATCGATCCAAATGCGAAGAATCGTACAATGACTGAAAATGAACTTCGTACCATTGTAAATGTCAGCCATGAGGAAGGAGTTATTGAATCCGATGAGAAAGAAATGATCTACAACGTGGTTGATTTAGGAGATGCGAAGGCAAAAGATGTTATGGTACCGCGTGTACATGTAACATTTGCGGATGTAGAATCGACTTACGAAGAACTGATTGAGATTTTCCGAGAAGATAAATTTACAAGACTTCCGATTTTTGAAGATACAACCGACAATGTGATCGGTACAATCAATATGAAGGATCTTCTTTTATATGATAATACGAAAGAATTTCATATCCGTGATATTTTAAGAGAAGCATATTTCACTTATGAATATAAGAATATTTCCGAACTTCTCGTTGAGATGCGAGAATCCTCTTTCAATATCGCCATCGTTCTGGATGAGTATGGCGAAACTTCCGGTCTGATTACACTTGAAGACATTCTGGAGGAGATCGTCGGTGAAATCCACGATGAATATGATGAAAATGAAGAAGATTTCGTACAGGAAGTCGGCGAACGGGAGTACCTGATTGAAGGTTCCACGAATCTGGATGACTTAAATGACCGTCTGGATCTTGATCTTACTTCAGAAGATTATGATTCCCTCGGTGGATTTATCATCGAACATCTGGATCGTCTTCCGGAAGTCGGAGATTCAATCACAACGGAAGATGGTATCCGTCTTATTGTCGAAAAACTAGACAAAAACCGTATCGAAACTGTCCATGCTTACTTGCCGGAACCACAGCCGGAAGAAGAGGGCGAAGAAGATTAGGGCAAAATTAAGAGGTGGATTATTCCACCTCTTCTCCTGCTAATTTCAGAATATCTGCGATCTCTGCTTCTGTAATTCCAAGCTTATCTGCAACTTCATCCACTGCAACTTTTCTTCCATTCTCCTCGGTCATATCACGGATCGCCTGATCCAGATCTGAGACTTTCTCTACCATGCGGTGATCTCTTCTCGTTGTCTCATCCTGTGACTCCAGAAGTACATCGATTCCTGCCCGTACTTTTTCCATAATCTTCTCTTCTTCCTCTGTCTGGGAAAGTGCAAGCACCAGGCTTAAGCTTCCTTCCTGTATCATATCTCCGAGAAATACATTGCCACGATGCATTTTCAATGCTTCATCCACGATCTTCGGAAGATAGTAAGCCATCTTCTCTTCCATCGGTTCTTTTGCCGTTTTCTTCTGTATCTCTTCGATACTTCTGCGGTATTCCACGAGATATGCCTGTTCTTCTGTACTGAGTTTTGTCGGCTCTTCCGCCATTCTCACTACGCCCGACTTCTTCTGATAACCATAAACCGATACTTTCTGAGACAACAGATAATCACACACAAGATCAATCTGCTCTTCGGAAAGTCCGTCTTCTGAGAAAAACTTCTCGACTTCCTCTTTCTGCATCTCGCCGCCCTGTGCAACTGCTTCTTTTAATATATCACCTAATTTTTCTTTAAACTCTAAACGACCTGCCATATATGCCTCCGCTTTTATATTATTTCCTGATACGTGTATCAATCGAATCAATGATAACATAAAATCCGGTGGCGCGTCAAAATATAGTAATTATAGCAGTCCTGCTTTCTTCTGAAACTCTTCCACGGAATCTGCTCTCGCCGCTGCTTTCAGCCAGCTTGTTAAAGCCTGTAGATCTTTTTCAGATCTGATTCTGTTCTGAAGTGCTTCCGGGATATCGCCGAGTTCCTGTAAGATTTCCAGCAGAGAATCTATCTTACCTTTCTGTATTCCAGCCGCTTCGCCCTCACGTATTCCAGCGGCTTTGCCTTTCAGCATTCCAGCAGCTTCGCCCTCACGCATTCCTTCCGCTTTTCCATCTGCATACTCTTCCATGCGTATTAATCTTTCCCGCTTTTCCCATGTGTAATCCAGATGTGTCATTTTCTTCACTTCATCCCTTCTGTTTTTGAAAAAGTCTTCCAATACATGATTATCTATGCAATCTTTTATCGCACTGTCCACTGCTTCTTCCAGATTCATTTCCTGCCTTTGATTCTCTCTTACCTTTTCCACAAAATATGTATAGCCTTCCAGTACTGCTGATTTCTTTTTCAATGTCTGATTGTTTTCTGGATTGATATTGTAAACTTTGCAGATGATCTCTATCTGCGGTTCCACGACTTTGTGGTAAAAAGAATCCGACAATCTCATTTCTTCGTATTCCGGTCTCTTTTGCATTCCATTATAGAATACAATAAAATGCGGTGTCGGTATCTGTATCTGTTTCTTGCTGAACAGATCCTTGTCATTATCCTTCAACCAGTCTTCCAATGCATTTACAAAGTATATCAGACTCCTGAGTGGCATATTCGGATTGTATGTGGATTGATGCTCATAGAAATTGATGTTCATATCAATAATGAATGAAGCATCATTCCGAATGGAGAGCGATACACCTCGCTCCAGCTGAACAATCTCCATATCTTCCGGGTTGGTATACTCCGAATCGTTTAATGCATTGTAAACTTCCAGCGCATTTTCTTTGCTTTCCATTAACATGGAAAACACATCACTTTTGTACTCTCTGTTTTTTCTCATGAATTTCTCCCTTCTTTGTTTTGAGTCCTTCACAAGAAATTGTGCGGTCTTCTTAAGTACCTTCAGGACTCCTGCTGTTTTTCGTGAAATTTAAAAGCATGAATTCCTTTCAGATACTTTAGATATAAATAGACACGCTTGAAAGCGCAAAAGAAAAAGATGCTTTTATAGGAGTTTAACACCAACAAAGCATCTTTTCAACTTAATTTTTATAACTTTTGTTAAAGCCTGTAAATCTTTTTCTGGTTGTATCCGGGTCTGAAATGCTTCTGGGATATTACCGAGTTCCTGCAAGATTTCCAATACAAAATCTATCTTGCGCTTCCGGCTCCCGGTCTGTGATGGCGGAACAGATAGAAAATACCTCCGAACAATCCGAAGATGATTGCCGCATAAAGTGCTATGCACATTACATTTACAATGCATCCTGCCGATGTAGATCCTGCTGCCACCATGCAGAATAACATTCCAATACCAAATACCAGCACGCACCATCCTACGATCAAAGTTGTCAGGAATACACCGTCTGCCATATTTTCAGGGACATATTTATTTACCGTTTCCCATATAAAGTTCATAACTTTTCCCTCCTCATCCGGAATAAACCTCTATTATGCTTATATCTTTGTGAATTCTTGGAACTTACAGCCACTTATGAGCAGCGCTCATGTGGCTTTCGTTCTCTGGTTCTGGTATCATTATAAGTATAGAGCGTAAAATCTAAGGAGTATCTTATGTTAAACTCTTGTAAAACTCTGCCTGAAATTTTATGAGCATCGGTATTTTATTTTCCCCGGATGACAAGTGTATCGTACCCGTCTCTGCGGAGTTTTCTCTCCATGCGAACAGCTTCCATAAGCGTCATGAATGGACCAACCTGCACGCGGATATACGGACCGGATTCATCCAGATATGCCGGATAGCCTGCCGCCAGAAGTTCATCTAACAGGCGCTGTGCATATACCCAATTGCGGTACAGACCGACCTGTACACGGTAAGCACCCGGACGTGACAGGCGAGCTTTCTCAGATAATCTGTTGTCTGGACCATTGCTTCCGGATGACTCTGTATTGTTGTTCAATGTATCATTTCTGGCTGTTTCCACGTTGTTGTTCGTTGCCGCGTTTCTGGATGACCCTATGCTTTGTTCCGACCGCATACTCTCTAAAAGATTCGCGCTTTCTGCAGCACTATCAATATTATTCAGAGCATTATCCGTAGAATATTCTGCATATGGCACTTTATTACTATTTGCAGAATCCATCTCATTCAGTCTATTTTCATTGTTTTCAGAATATGTCTCACTCTGTCTATCAGCGTCACTCTCAGATGACAACATTTCCTGCCCGGTTTCCGTCTGGTTCACAGCACTTTCTCTCGCCACTTCTTCCAGCGTTTCCAGTATCCCATCTGCAATTGCAAGTGCGATATCATCAAAATTCTCGTCAAATAACTGATTGTCTGTATTTGAATTAAGGAATCCGACTTCAACGAGAACTGCCGGCATTTTTGTCCGTTTCAGAACAACAAGATTTGGTCTTGCTTTCACACCCAGATTTACAAAGCCTACCGTTTCGAGATTCGCATTGATATTTTCCGCCATCCTGTATTTGATTCCGGAAAGATCGTAAACCAGGCTTTCTACACCGGATACAATATTATCCTGTTCAAAAGAGTTGCGATGAATAGAAACAAAATAATCGACACCTGCTTCATTTGCCTCCATTGCTTTCTGAAACGGTGTCTCATAAATATCTGTCGTCCGTGTATATTCTACATCTACTCCGCGGTTCTGCAAAATCTGTCCGATTGCAAGTACAAGCCGCAGAGTATCATCTTTTTCTCTTCTTCCATTATAAACAGCACCCGGATCAGTTCCTCCGTGTCCCGCGTCCAGCATAATTGAATATGGCATAAGCTGCCTCCTGCATATTTTTTCTTATTTAGAATATGCAAAAAGGCAGCTTATGTGTACGAATGTTATTCATTTTTTGATTCCATATTTAGCTTAATCAAGAAAAGCACCAGAAGTATCTCGGATGGCTCTGCTTTCGTATTCACTGTCGGAATCAGTATCAGATCTGCTCCCATCAGCGCTTCTGTAAAGAAAATGCTGAAACTTGAACAGTCCCAGCATTTTCTAAATCAATCATCCCATAAACGTGATGAACCTTACATATTTAAAACAATTCAGACAGAAACTTGATTATCCAACAATACGATATTTCTTATCTACTGCGTTCAGAAGTTCATGTCCGTCTTCCGTTACAAGAACAAGGTCTTCTACACGGACACCGTATTTGCCTTCGATGTAGATTCCCGGCTCGATAGAGAAGATCATTCCCGGCTCAGCAACATTCTTGTTGATCGGGCTTACATCACCGTACTCGTGATCTTCCTGTCCGATGAAGTGTCCAAGACGGATTCTCCAGTACTCGCTGTATCCAGCCTCATCGATCAGATCTCTTGCCTGTGCATCGATATCGCAGAAACGCATACCCGGTTTGATTACTGCTTCTGCTTTCTCAACTGCTGTACGAACAAGATCATGAATAGCAGCCTGCTCATCATCTACACTCTTGCAGTAGAATGTTCTTGTCATATCTGAGCAATATCCTTTCCAGATACATCCCATATCAATCAATACACATTCACCGGCTTTTAATGTACGTGTCTCACTTGGTGTGTGGTGCTGGTCAGCAGCATTTGGTCCGAAGCATACGATTGTATCAAAGCTTACTCCGCTTGCCCCCTCTTTTAAATACTCAGCATCAATGAAATCAGCGATCTGTTTCTCTGTCATGCCTTCTTTGATATACTCAGCAGCTCTCTCCATAACTTTATCATTGATGATGGAAGCTTCTTTCATGATCTGGATCTCTTCTGCGTTCTTGCAGGCACGAACATCATCTACACAATCAGATCCCCAGATTGTTTTCATCTTCGGGCAGCGCTCCTGAAGCGGGATCAAGAAACGAGCCGGCCATGTCTTGTCGATTCCAAGTGTGCTCTCTGTATCGATGTGTTCCATCAGAACACCGATCTGGTCATCCATATCGCTGAACCATACTTCTTCAAATCCTGTATTTGATACATAATACAGGTAGTTTAAGAATAAAGTGTGTTTTCCGTTTGCTCTCAGAAGCAGTGCGTATAATCTCTCTCCCGGATTAACCATGATTCCTGTCAGGAAACGGATGCTCAGCGGATCAGATACTAATAACTGAGACAGTCCTTTATCTTCCATTTTTTTCAATACGCGGTCAATTCTTTCGTTCATTTCGAAATACCTCCTAATGTATAATTTCGTTTTTTTTATCATATCACAATTAGTTCACGCAAACCAGTACTTTAGTCTAAACTGCGGTCGAAAATTTTATATCTGCGCAACCTTGTGCGGATTCAGAATATCGTCACACCATATTTCACGGCACGCATGCCACCTGCATTTGTGCTGATATTTCCACCGATCGTTGCAGATTTTTCTCCCGGATCCGGTGGATAGAAGAAATCATGCTTGATCGCTACCGAAGAACCTACCAGACCGGTTCCGGATCCACGCGGTGTAACCGGAATTGTCTGCTCATATGCATATTTCATGATCGCTGAAATCTCTTCTGCGGATTTTTTATAATTTCCCATGATTATGCTCCCTTCTTTGCTTCGATCTTCTGAATCAACTGTGGCAGTATCTCATAAAGATCTCCCACCAGACAATAATGCGCTGTTTTAAAGATTGGAGCTTTTGGAACACTGTTTCATATCGTTATAACATAAAAAGAGTCCCCTTAAGTAGATTTGGGTTATTTACCATGTCTACTTAAAAGAACTCTTTCAAATATCTACAGAGCTTTTCTTAACCAAGTACTTCATCGATCATCTCGAAATGCCACTTAAGTGCCTGAAGTCCTTTCTCTCTGTCACCTTCTCTGAGTGCATCCACAAGATGTCTGTGACACTCGTTTAATTCTGTTTTTCGATTTTCGTTTTTCAAAATCCCATATCGCATATCTTCAATAAAAATATCAAATACACCGGAGCACGCTTCCAGAATATCAATCAGAAGCTGATTCCCGGACGCTCTTGCAAGCGTGTAGTGAATGATCTTATCTAGCGTTGCATTGTTTTTGCTGTCACCGTTCTTATCCAGCTTCTCTACGCACTCTTCCATCTTTGCAAGATCCTCCTCCCTCACACGATCCAGAGCCAGTGTAAATGCAAGCACTTCCAGAGAGTATCGTACCTGTGAGATCTGTTTGTCATTGACTTGATCCATGGCAAACATCATCGCCATCGTCTCGGTGATGCTCTTCTGAAATTCACAGGTAACATAATTGCCGGAGCCTTGCTGTGAGCTGACGATTCCCATCATATCCATAATCCTTATCGCTTCCCGCACAGAATTACGGCTGACTTCCAGTTTCTCCGCAAATTCCCTTTCCGGTGGCAGCTTTTCACCCGGTTTTAATTCACCGGACAAAATCATTTTCTTTACTTTTTCTATAACTCTGGCATATGCCTTCTCTTCGCGTGCCATACTTTTCACCTTCCGGTCTTACATTCTTCTCCATATAATCCTGTACATATCCTCTATGCAATCACAAGAGAGATATTGGATTCCTGCGCTTTTTTAATGTTCTCTCTGCTCACATCACTGTCCGTGATAATCTTATATACATCCTGGATCGGGCAGATCACAGAGACGTATCCGCCTCCGAATTTACTGCTGTCAGCAAGTACATAAACCTGTTCCGCAACTTTCAGTATCGTACGTTTCACCTGCATCTGCGGTGTCGCAATCGACGTCAGTCCCACATCAAAATTAATACTGTGCACACCAATAAATGCTTTATCTACATGGAACTGTTCCATATTCTGAAGTGCTGCTTCTCCCATTGTTGCGGACAGATGTCCGCCTACATGTCCACCAATCATATAAAGTTCTACATGATCTACCCCAGCCAGCTCATTGCCCGCAAGCAGAGAATTTGTTACAACGGCAAGTCTTTTCTCCGGATGTTCTTTGATATAAGCAGCCAGGTAAAAACTGCTTGATGCATCATCTATGATAATCGTATCTCTGTCCTCAATAAATGCGTAGGCACAGGCTGCGATCTGTTTTTTACGCTCTACATTGCGGTAAATACTCTCTGCCGAATATTTTCTTACCGTCTTGCTGTCAATCTGCAATGCCCCGCCATGGGTACGTTTCAGAAGCCCTTCCTGATCCATATTTTTAATATCGTTTCGGATCGTCACTTCTGAACATCCCAGTTCTTTACTGAGTTCTGCTACTCTGACACTTCCTTTTTCTTCCAGTTTTCGTAATATTGCCTGTCTGCGTTCTTCCATTTCTATCACCTTATAATTTATTACCGAGAACATTTGCTCTCTTCCTGTACTTTTCCTCTTATATTTCATATCATCTTAAGACTCTGCCACTGGCAGTTTTCTCCGGCAGAATCTATAACAACAACGACTGCATTGCCATTAGTGCATACGCACTTTGCTCTGCCCAAGCTGCGTTGCAATGATCGTAAAAATCGGTACAAACTGATCACCAAAATCAACTTTTGGAATGATCATTGCATTATCTTTTCCATAATAAATACCTATCGTCTTCGGCGTTACCACTGCACGCTCGATCTCATCCCATTTATAATTCTTTGTATTTCCATCATTTTCTGCAACAATACCTTCATCTGAAAATGTATAATCCACAGGATTGCAATATTCCTGGTTCACTTCCACTTGCTTTGCTGCACGCATCTTAAGCTGCAACGGTGTACCGCCAAGGAAAATCACTGCTGCGATCAGGTAAAAAACAAGACCTGTCACTCCTGTATGATTCGTCGTATACATAATGACTCCCATAAAGGCAACTGCCAGTCCAAGAATGTTGATCAGAAATCCGCTGAATTTTGAATAAGCATGAAACAAAAGGAAATCATAAAGATATTCTTTTGTCATGCGAACGGTAATTTTATTCATGATACCAAAAACCTCCTGCAAATATTTTCTTTTAATGCGTATAAAACAAAAAAGCCCTTTTATATTATACCATACAAAAGGACTTTTTTTCAGTAAATAATTCTTAGTGAGCCATTTTCTCGTATGCCCATCCTTCCGGACTATAGATACCTTTCTGTCTCTTCTGCATATATTTATCAAATGCAGCAGTGATGAACGGACACAGGAACAGTGTAATAATAGATGCTGTTGCACACTGTGCTGTTGCCAGACTTACAGAATTTGCCAGAGTCGGATCTGCCTCTGCAACAGCTGCCGGTGTCATAGCTGAGTTCAGAGCTGTTGTACCGATTGCAGCACCCATAGCATTTCTCTCTTTCTTCGGAAGCAGTAAGTTGATGATGAAGAAGAACAGTACTGCAGTTGCTGCTGAAATCAGTCCAAGTACAATTCCTGATGCTCCTGCTTTTAAGATTGTCTTTACATCTGTCTTAGCTCCGATAGAGATTGTCATAAAGAAAGTTACGATCGGCTGTGCTGCTTTACAAGCATTACGGAAGCCTTTATCTAAGTTACCCCATACAAATCCAATCAACAGAGGAATGATAACTGCGATCAGAGAGTTGATCGGGATATTGGCAAGTCCTGTTGCTCCAAGTGCGATCAATGTGAAGAACGGACCGTCATTTAATGCCAGGATGGATACAGCTCCTGTATCTGTTGCATTACCAAACTGAGAAGATAATGAAATATACAGAGAACTGTTAGAGTTTGTAATCGCTGCAATAAATACGAATGGTGCGATTCCTAAGAATCCCTGTGGTCCGCAAAGCTTACCAACTACAACTCCTACGATAACTCCAAGTAAAAATTTAACACCAGTCATAACAACACCTTTATATAAAGGCAGACCAACCTGTTTTACGTCGATCATAGATCCACATACAATCAGGAAAAATCCCATCATGCAGGCATTTCCTTCATAAAACAATGCTGTTACATATCCACCGATCTGGAAGAACTGTGGAATAAATGTTGCAATTACAACTGCGATAACCAGCGGGATGATTACAAGTCCACCCGGAAGGTTTTTCATTTTTTCAAGAATTGGGTAATCTTTGCGTTCACTTTGAACATTTGTCTTTTCGTTGCTCATTTTCTCTCTCCTTATCTCTTATCGTGCAGATTCTCTGAACAGTCTGCTTACAATATCACATGCGGTATTGTCATTTCCGGTAAGTCCCCCTTTACCGACAACCGGGAGTCCGCTGTACTTACTGCCTACGAGGCGTCCGACATCTGTCTGTGGGATGACATAATCCATAACTTCGATACACTCTACTCCAAGCTGGTAGCATACATTTACCATGGTGTCCCCACCGGTTGTGTAAAGTCCTGCGACTTTCTCTTTTCCGACTTTCTCCAGAAGCTGTGAAACAATCATACCCAGACCTGCATTGATTCTGTTCGCGCTCATGCCACCTGCGTAGTGTCTCTTGTTGTCTTCTTCATCCAGATTCAGAAGTTCTCCATGAAGAGCTGTCTCAAAAAGGATCGCTCTTGGCTGATTGTCAGATTCCAGAAGTTCTGCCGCTTTGTTTACAGCTTTGAATACTTCATCCAGGGCAACATCACCGCCCTCAATAAGTGGAAGCGGTTCTACACTAACTCTCACATGACGAGGATCCTGACACAAGATTTCCATCTGTTTCTTTGTAACCGGAGTCGCGCTTCCTGCTGCGATCAGAACTGTCTTTCCTGCCTCATCTGCCTGCGGAGGAATATTCGGTTCCTCGGCACTGATCAGTTCTCTATAAAATGCAAGTTTTGAAGTAAACGGTCCCGGATCTACTGCAACAACATCCCATCTTAAGCTGATACATGCCTTTGCAATGTTTTCTACATCTTCCAGTGTGATTCCGTCTACGACAATCACTTCACATCCTGCTTTTTTCTGTTCTGCAAGAGCTTCTTCAATGACTTCTTCTCCTGCAAGAACTTTATCTAATGTAACCAGACCGACTTTTCTTCTTGTCTGGCCTTCCAGTAATCTTGGAATATAATTTTCTTTTACCGGAGTACGCACATCCTGTGCAACCGGCGTATTGATCAGAGCCACACCATCGATAACGGAATATCCGCCAACCAAGATTCTTCTGGACTGTGGCATAGCAGGTACTACTACTGCAACTGTACCTTCTTTCATCTGATCCAGCATTGCATCGATTTCTACACCAACACCGCCGCGAAGTGTAGTATCAATACGTTTTGAAAAATATTCAACGCCCATTTTCTTCAGAGCGATCGTTGCTGATTTTACTTTATCATAAGCTTCATTTGCAGGAAGCGGACGGCTGTTACTGCTGATCAGGATTGCATCCAGTTCATCAATTCCTTCTGTCTTCTCTGCTGCTTCTTCGTTAAAAAATACCGCTGTTCTGGCTTTGGATCTTGCAAGGAGCACACCTGTTGTTGTTGCTCCTGTCAGATCATCTGCCACTGCTCCGATTAATGGCATTTATTTACCCTCTCTTTCGTGCTGTTTTGCAGCATACTCAGCTACAACCTTCGTAGATTCGATCAGACTTACACATCCTGCGATTCCTTTTCCCGCGATATCAAATGCTGTTCCGTGATCTACAGAACTTCTGATAAACGGAAGTCCGAATGTCAGTGTTACGGATTTTTCGAAATCAAGTGTCTTACAAGCAATGTGTCCCTGATCGTGATACAGAGAAAGGATTGCATCGAATTTACCGGATTTGCCAATGTTAAATACAGAGTCAGCCGGGCAAGGTCCGATTGCATTGATTCCTTTTGCTTTTGCAGCTTCAACAGCCGGTCCGATATCTGTAAGCTCTTCTGTTCCGAATAATCCGTTGTCTCCGTTGTGTGGATTTAATCCGGCAACTGCGATCAGTGGATTCTCGATTCCGACTTTACGAAGTTCTTTATCAATGTTGATAACGTTCTCTAAGATTACGTCTTTTGTTGCATAGTGGCAAGCGTCTACCAATGACATGTGACGGCTTACAAAGAATACTCTTAATTTATGACATGAGAACATTGTCAGCGCATATGGAGAATTTGTCTGATGCTGATAAATCTCTGTATGTCCAGGCTCTTTTACTCCGACTAATTTGATAGCTCCTTTGTGGATCGGAGATGTAGAAACTGCATCTACTTTCTTAGCCATTCCAAGTTCGATAGATTTCATAACCCAGTCGATTGCCATCTGTCCTGCAAGCTTCTGCTCTTTTCCCCACTCGATAGAGTCTGTATCGTAATCTCCTGTTTCCAGAATATCGATTGTTCCAAATTCATATTTTGCTTCGGAAGGATCTGTGATCTTGTTGTATTTTAATTCTTTTCCAAGAACCTTTGCAGCTCTTTCCATGATTGCCTGACTTCCGATCACAAATGGTTTACAGCATTCATGAATCTCTTCTGAAAGCATAGTTCCTACTACAATCTCTGGTCCGATACCTGCCGGATCTCCCATTGTAATTGCTGTAACTGGTCTGAATTTCTCGCTCATTTTTCTCTTCCTTTCGTTTTCGAATACTTTCGTTTTATGTTTTGTATTTTTGTTTTGTTTTCATTTGTTGATTTTATTTTATTACTTTTGCTTTCGTTTTTCAATAGCTTTTTATCATTTCAGTAGATTCAAACACATTTTCATTACAGTTTTTGTGAATATTTACTATTATTTGCGCCTATTATTTCGTTTTTTTTCGTTTTTTCGTTTTGTTATTTTTTTGTCATGGATTTTGTTGCATTTTTTTCGTTTCGGATGTATAATGAAACCAACAATTTTTCATATAGAATCGAGGAGGATGACATGAAGAAAAAGTTATACTTTGGAAGTAACCTGAAAATGTACAAGCCTATCAAGGAGACTGTAGAATATCTCCAGTCACTGGTTGAACATACAAAGGACATCAGCCGTGACGAGATTGAACTGTTCATCATTCCTTCCTATACAACACTGGAAAGTGCAGTGAATAAAGTAGACCGCAATTATGTAAAAATCGGTGCACAGAATATGTGTTGGGAAGACGAAGGTCAGTTTACCGGAGAGATTTCACCGGTTATGTTAAAAGAACTCGGGCTGGATCTTGTAATGATCGGACATTCCGAGAGACGTCATGTATTCGGAGAGACAGACGTTGAAGAGAATAAGAAAGTAAAAGCCGCTCTGAATCATGGCTTCACGACTCTGCTCTGCATTGGTGAGACTGCTGAAGAGAAGAATTTCGGTATCAGCGCAGAAGTGCTCCGCACACAGTTAAAGGTCGGCTTCCACGATGTTCCGGTTTCACAGGTTCCGAATATCTGGGTTGCTTATGAGCCGGTATGGTCCATCGGTGTAAATGGAACACCTGCTTCCGCAGATTACGCAGAAGAGATGCACAAAGTTATCAAAGAGTGTCTGCAAGAGATCTTCGGTGATGCTTCTAAGGACATTCCGGTTCTGTACGGTGGAAGTGTCAATCCCGGCAATGCCAATGAACTCATTGTTCAGCCATCTATTGACGGATTATTTACCGGACGTGCTGCATGGCAGGCAGACAAGTTTGACAAGCTGATCCGTGATGCAAAAGCTACTTACGAAGCAGCACAGGCATAAGTCCTTTTGCTGTTTGCTTACTTATATTATTTATCAATTCCAAAAGAAGCCCCGTTTCACCGGTATGTGTGAAACGGGGCTTCTGCTGTTATTTCCCTATTAGTTTTTATCCACAATACAGACTTTGAATTTTGTAATTTATCCACACTGCTTTTTACTTCTCTTCACAGATATCCTCTACAAATTCACGCATTCCCTGAATGATCAGCCACACAGACGTTGCTCCTGCATCCTGGTATCCGATGGCACGTTCCATCAGTGATTTGGCGCGTCCAAATGCTGCCTGATATTTCTTTGTGTTCTCGACACCTGCTTTTGCGGCTGCCTCCGCTGCGCGCAGCATCTCGGCCAGGCTCTTTTCACTGTTTGCTTCCATTGCCTCTACTGCCGGAGCAAGTGCATCCACCATCGTCTTATCACCGACTTTCGCTTTGCCTCTCTCCTGGATTGCTGCAAGGCTTTTCTTTTCCATATGCGCCAGTTCTTCTGCACCGATAGCCTTCTTCGCTTCCATGCCTTTGGCACCGGCAAGATACAGGCTTCCGAAAACAACACCGGATGCGCCACCCATTGACAGGAGCATTGCCTTTCCCGCCGCCTCGAAGAGTGCATAGACATTCTCTTCATTCTCCATATGGGAGAGTTTTTTCTTAACTTTCTGCATGCCGCCCGCCATACCGATTCCATGGTCTCCATCACCAATGGCACTGTCTACTTCTGTCAGATATGGTTTCTTTGCAATGATTTTATCAGCAATATATAAAAGCATATTTCTTGTATCAGCCGCATTCAGTTCTTCCAGAATTCCGGCTTTGCTTCTTACAATCTCTGCCGCTTCCACGTCATTTACATCAAATTCCGGTTCTGACTTAATCTGTACATCTTCCGTCTGGCCGCCGGCTGCTTCACCGGTATTTCCCGTAAGCTCTCCCTTCGCGTAATACGGACAGTAACATGGCATATCATAGTATTTCTTCAGTTCTTCATCCAGTTTAAATAAAGTAATGGAAAATCCACCCATTTCCTGACTGGTACAATAATTGTTCAGATCTGTATCGTAAACTTTGATTCCATCTGCATCCAGAAGCTTTTTCACTTTGCGGAAAGCAATTGCAAGTTCTGTGATCGTTGTAGAACCGAGACCGTTTACAAGTACACACACTTCATCGCCCGTTTTCAAATCCGAATCGTCCAGAATCTGCTTATACATCTTCTCGGCAAGAACATCTGCATCTTCCCACGTAGTGCGCAGTACACCGCGCTCGCCGTGCAGTCCCATGCCGTATTCAATCTCGCCTTCGCCCAACGTAAATATCGGCTGTTCCACTCCCGGAAGCTGTGCAGGTGCAGTTGCAACACCAATCGTTCTTGTATTATCTCTTGCCTTCTCCGTAACTCTGACAACTTCTTCTAATTCCAGTCCTGCATCACATGCCGCACCTGCGATTTTCACAACAAATACATCTCCTGCGATTCCGCGTCGGTCCTCGATACGCTCCTGCGGTGCGGATGCTACATCATCCCACACGCGCACATGTGCTGTCTGGATTCCATCGTCATTTAAGAACTCTTCGCCCATATCAAAATTCAGATTATCTCCCGCATAGCAGCCATACACAAAAAGAACACCTTTTCCCTGCTCGACTGCCTTCGCTGTCTGGTAAATCGTGTTCGGATCGGGGGATGCAAATATATTGCCGCACGCCGCTGCATCTGCAAGTCCTTTTCCGACAAAGCCGGAAAACATCGGTTCATGTCCGCTTCCTCCACCGATCACCAGTGCCACTTTGTCTTTTCTTCTCTGTTTTAAAATCACACCGTTCACATCCGGATGTTTAACATAATATCTGCTGTAAGCGCTGATATAGCCTTCCATCATCTCATCTACAACGTGTTCCGGATTATTTATAATCTTCCGCATCCTGCTGTCACCTCTTCTGTCATTATTTATATCTAAATATCTGCCGCTGCTGCTCTCTTCTGGCTGTTGCCTCTATTATGATTGTCACGTCATTATAGATTTAAAGTTAAAAGATGCCCTTACAGGCATCTTTAACAGACCATTTCTTAGTTATCTTTATTCTCAATCGCCATGATCATATCGACACGAGTCTGGTGTCTTCCACCTTCAAACTCAGCGCCAAGCCATTCATCAATGATCATCTTTGCAAGCTCAATGCCCACAACACGTGCACCAAACGCTAAAATATTTGTATTGTTGTGCTGTTTGGACAGTTTTGCAGAATACGGTTCTGAGCATACAACTGCTCTTACGCCTTTTACTTTGTTGGCAGCCAGCGAGATTCCGACTCCTGTTCCGCAGATCAGAATTCCGCAGTCTACTTCGCCGGATACAACTGCACGTCCGACTTTCTCACCAAATTCCGGATAGTTACAGCTCTCCGGTGTGTTGGTCCCATAATTGATAACTTCATATCCTTTCTCTTCCAAATACTCCATTACCTGATTCTTCATCTCTAATGCTGCATGATCGTTACCAATTCCAATTTTCATAGTATCTATCCTCTTCTTTCATTTAATTTCTTTTTATATTATAATAGTTACGGATTTAATTAGCAAGATACGAAAAGGAGAATACACTTTATGATAAAATACATCGCCAGCGATCTGGATGGAACATTACTTCAAAACGGGGCGCAGAAACCGGATAATGAAACTTTAGAACTTATCCGCCGGCTCACCGAAGTCGGAATTCATTTCATTGCCGCCAGCGGCAGACAGTATATCAATATGTACCGTATGTTTGGTCCTGTGCAGGATATGATTTCTTATGTTTCGGAAAATGGTGCCCTCGTCATGGATCAGCACAAAGCCGTCACCAAAGGCTCTCTTGACCGTGATCTTGTCCTTCGCATCACCGAATATGCCAAAGGATATCCGGCATGCAACTGCCAGCTTTCCTGCGAAAGCTGCTGTTATACCGATTCCAAAGATCCATTTTACATAAAACATATGACTGACGTTGTCCAGTATGATATGGCGGTTGTGGATAATTTAGCTGACATAAAAGAACCGTTTTTAAAGCTTGCCATGTGTGATTTCTCCGGCAAAGGAACTTCCGCAATTGAGCCTTTCTTCCGCAAGGAATTTGGTGATGAGATTAAGATCGTCACTTCCGGGAACGAGTGGATTGATTTTGTCGCACCGGATATTAATAAAGGAACTGCTCTTGAAAAACTGGTACATTATCTTGGATTTGATATGTCTGAAGGAATTGCTTTCGGCGATCAGTTTAACGATATCGAAATGCTTCAGATGGCAGGCGACAGTTATGCACTTTCCGGATGCGCGCCGGGCGTTGAAGCTTATGCGAATCACATGACAGATTCCGTGCAGGAAGTACTGAAGAAAGTGCTTGCTGAATTATAAAGACTACTTTACAACAAAAAAGCACCGCCCCATAACCGATACAAATCAGCTATGGAACGATGCTCTTTCTTATGTATAAATTATACCGCTCTCAATAACTTGTCCTAAGAGTTCTTCTTACTCTTCCGGAACAATGATCAGATCTTTTGTGAAGTCATTCAGAACTTCGCATCCGTCTTCTGTGATGATTACAAGGTCTTCGATACGAACACCGATGTTCTCATCCGGAAGATAGATTCCCGGTTCAACTGAGAAGCACTGTCCAACCTGGATGATATCTGTATTTACAGAAGATACATCACCAAACTCGTGGTCTTCCAGTCCGATAGAATGACCTGTTCTGTGTGTGAAGTACTCTCCGAAGCCTTTCTCCTCGATGTAATTTCTTGCAGCAAGATCAACGTCGCACATTCTTGCGCCCGGTTTTGCAGCTTCGATACCACGTCTGTTAGCTTCTACTACGATATCATAGATCTCTTTTGCACGATCGGAAACTTCTCCGATGAAGACAGTTCTTGTCATATCAGATGCATAGTTGTCTTTGAATCCACCGATATCAAGGATTACGCAATCTCCGCGTTTTCCTTTGGAATCATCTGTTACATGATGTGGATCTGCTGCTCCGTGTCCATAAGCTGTGATCGGATCAAAAGATACATCCTCACATCCTAATTCTTTGTAGATCTCACGCATCTTAGCGTTCAGTTCTTTCTCTGTCAGACCTTTTGCTACCCAAGGAATGATCTTCTCCATAGCAACATCGTTGATCTTAGAAGATTTTCTCATTAAATCCTGCTCTTTTTCATCTTTGATCATACGGATATAATCAATGATCGGAGAACCATTGACAAATTTGCTTCCTCCGCCAAGTTCCTGCAGACGGATTAAGAATTTGGATGGCCATGTCTTGTCAATACCCATGGTCTTGTCTTTCTCTACATATTTGCTTAAGATCTCTACTCCGTCCTCAATATCATCATAATAAATGATATCTACTCCGAGATCTCCTTCCTGTGGAAACAGTTTGTTGATTACAAACTTATGATTTCCATTCACATTCAGATACAGTGCTAAAAGTCTCTCTCCCGGGAAGATCCATTTACCTGTCAGATAAAAAATCGCAACCGGATCGGATACGATCATCTGTGGTACATCATGCTCCTCCATTGATTTTAATACTCTTGTTACTTTTCCCTGATCCATTGTCTGTCCCAGCCTTTCTATTTATTTATAGACATTTTAAATCGGCAGTGAAACACTACCGATTTAATTTTGATTACATTATATGCTTTTCCATAACAAAAGTCAAATTTGTCAGACGATTTTTTGTATCATCTTCTTTTTATTATATTTTTATATCCCGTATACTCTTAATCTGCTGATCTGCTTTCGATATATCCTGCATTCCGGAAGTCGGATTGTCATATCCGTAGCAGAAAATGCCTGCTGCCTTCGCAGCTTCGATTCCCGCACGGGAATCTTCTACTGCCACAGCTTCTTCTGCATTCACTCCGGTAAGTTCAAGCACTTTCAGATATACATCCGGTGCTGGTTTCTTCTTCGGTATCTCATCTCCGGAAACCGTCACATCAAACTGCTCTGCAATTCCCAGAAGCCTAAGCGAATCATCTACAAGAATACGGGTAGATGAGGAAGCAAGCGCAATTCCCATTCCTTTTTCCTTCGCATCCATTATCAATTCTACCAGCCCGTCCGATGGCTTTACATCATTCTCTTCGATTTGCTTTGCCACCAGGTGATACTGCTCTTTTTCCAATGCGTAAGGCTCTCCCTCAATCTGATAAATCTCGATTACCTTCCGCCAGAATCCGCTGGATGATTTACCCACGGCTTCCGGCATCTTCTCATCCGGAATGATCCCATATTTTTTAAACATCATCTGCCTTGCATTCTCATGCAGTGGCTCGCTGTCTAAGATCACTCCATCCATATCAAAAATGATTAATCTTGCATCTTGTTTCCCCATAATTCTATCCTCAGTCTCCATCCTTCTTATTATCATTGTTTCCTGCACATTTTTTAGAACTGTGTCGCTTATTATTTTACATTTTTTATTTGATCTGTGCAAGTGCCGCAAACTGCGATTTCAAACTTTGATAAGAATCCAGATAGATCTGATATAACTCTTTATATATCGGTATCCATTCTTCCACCGGCTCTACAATTTTCTTAATCTGTAATGCCGCCCTTGATGCGTCTTCCGGTGTCTTGTACTCGCCCATAAATGCTGCATTCATGTAGCCGAGTCCACCCGGTGCTCCAAGATTTACTGACGGTATCTTGATCTCCTGGCCGATGACAGATGCCTTGATTTTCAGCCAGATATCACTCTTGCTGCAACCACCGCAGCAGATGAAATCGCGAATTGGGATTCCTGTCTTGATCGCCTGATCCAGATTATCCTGCAGTGCAAAACTGGTGCCTTCCATAACCGCACGTAACATTTCCGCACGGGTTGTATTCATATTCAGCCCCATAAAAGTTCCTCTTGCATTCGGATCCCAGATTGGTGCACGCTCTCCTGCCATATAAGGGAGGAAAATAAGTCCTGTCGGATTTTTTGCACCGGCTTCGATTTCTTTATTTATTCTCGGATAAGCGTCATTTTGCGGTGTCTCGCCGCCGTACAGCGCATCACGAAACCACTTCAGTGAACCGCCGGCTGTATTCATAGCACCGAATAAAATGGTTGTGTTCTCTTTCACACCACGAAGATAAGAAAGCTCATTACATGTCACAAGTCCGTCAAATCCAAACATGACAACCGAACTTGTTCCTGTCATCTCTGCAATGCTTCCATCTCCGTAAACGCCTACTTCCAGGGCTGCTGCCGATGCATCTACTGCACCACCTAAAACAACCGTCTTCGTAGAAAGTCCGGTCTCTTCTGCTGCTTTCTTTGATACATGTCCAATGACATCCATACAGTCATAAATATCCGGCATGATCTTCGTATCTCCGCCAATCGCTTCAAATAATTCTTCGCTCCAGCAGTTGTTATGCACATCGTAAAGCTGTGTCAATGATGCATGTGTTGCATCAATGGAAAATACTTCTGTCAGTTTATAATTGATATAACCATTCACCTGAAGAATCTTATGACATTTCTTCATCATATCCGGATGGTTACGTAAAAACCACATAAGCTCTGTCAGCGTAAAATACGTGTCCAGACGGTTGCCGGTGATCTCATACACCTTCTTCGTACCGATCTTCTCTTCTAATATTTCTAATTCTTTGGTGCTTCTCCGATCCATCCAGATCAACGCATCGTGCAGCGGCTCGCCTTCTTTTGTCATAGGAAGAACTGCCGGTGCCTGACTGCTGACAGAGATTACTTTAATATCTTCTGGGGCAACCCTGCTCTCGGTGAGAATAGACCTTATGGACTCTGCGACGCCCTTCCACCAGTCTTCCGGATTCTGTTGTGCCCATGATGCCTTCGGAAGCAGTGTCTTGTACTCTCTTCCAGCTTCTGCTACGACCTGTACACCCTCGCCAAAGAGAATACATTTTACCGTAGTCGTTCCTATATCAATTCCAATGGAATATTTCACCTTGAACGCCTCCCCTCTACTTCAATACCTCCGGATTGCAGATGAATTTCGGCTGCTCATGTGCCAGAATTTTCTTAACATCCGTAAGCACGATTTCTGTCTGATGTCCAACAATATCTCTTGCTGATCCTGCAAGATGCGGTGTCAGAACAACATTTCTCAGAGATAAGATCTTATCTCCTGCCGGGATAGGTTCAACCGGATATACATCCAGACCTGCTCCGGCAATCTTTTTATCTTTTAATGCATCGTATAATGCGTCATAGTCCAGAACTTTCGCACGTGCTGTATTTACAAAGTAGGCTGTAGGTTTCATAAGTGCGATCTTCTCTCTGCTGATCAGTCCGACTGTCTCCGGGACAACATTACAGTTTACACTGATGAAATCAGCTTCTTTCATAACTGTATCCAAATCTACTTTCTTGGCATCCAGATAATCCATCTGCTCCTGTGATACATATGGATCATAAATGATCAGGTTCATGCCAAGTGCATGTGCTCTCTTTGCAACTTCTCGACCGATCATACCGAAACCGATCTGTCCAAATGTCTTGCCATACATCTCCGGTCCGCCGCCATATAATGCGAAAGGTGCATCCGGATCCATGGACCACTCAGACATTGTCTCAGCACGCTTTCCACCGTTGTCGTGATACTGTACATTTGTAAGCTGGTCTGTATATTTTAACAGATGATCTGTTAAACTCATGTTCTTGGATACACACATCAGAAGTGCGATCGTGTGCTCAGCAACAGCAATCGCATTTCTTCCACCGGCTCTTAATACCGGAATTCCTTTTGCTGTAGCAGCTTCGATATCAATACTTGCAAATGCTTCGTTACGGCAGCATACGATAATCTTTAATTTTTCTGCTGCATCAATAACTTCTTTTGTAATATCTTCAAATTCGGAGATCAGAAGTTCCACGTCTTTAATTTTCTCTTTCATCTCCGGTACCGGCATCTTAATTCCGGTTACACCATATCCTGCGAACTCATAATCTGTAGTGATTGTTTCCAGCATATCTGTGTAGTTTTTGTCAAATCTTGCTGTAATTAATGTTTTCATTGGTCATATCTCCTTTTTACATCCATCTCTGCTTAAATAGCGCCGGGAGCTTTAAAGCTCCCGGTTATCATGCCTGTAAACGGCTTATTTCTGTCCGTATTTGTGAAGGAAGAAATCATGGAAGAATGCAATATCTTCATCGGAGATCTGTACCGGTCCACCGATAGACTGTACATTGATATATACCATAGCTGCTTTTTCCAGAACCTGTGATCCTGTTAATGCTTCGGAAAGATTTCTTCCGATTGTAATCTCTCCATGGTTAGCGATAAGAGCTCCTGTACGATCTTTTAAAGCTTCTACAACTGTCTTAGCCATCTCCTGTGATCCTGGCATTGTGTAGTCTGCAACACGAACATCTCCACCAAGAATCTGTACCTGGTCATCGCAGATCGGAGGAATTGGTTTTCTTGCTGTAGCCATTACCAGTGCGTAAT
Organism: Dorea sp. AM13-35; assembly: GCF_003473885.1. Classification (NCBI taxonomy): domain Bacteria; kingdom Bacillati; phylum Bacillota; class Clostridia; order Lachnospirales; family Lachnospiraceae; genus Dorea; species Dorea sp. AM13-35. The sequence goes on along the minus strand of NZ_QUCZ01000006.1, from coordinate 4,702 downwards.
TAGAATGTGTATGTACGATACCGTTCATTTCCGGTCTGTCTTTGAAAATAGCTGCGTGGATCGGTGTTTCTACAGATGGTTTTAATCTTCCTTCATATTCCAGAGTGTTCATATTTACAAGAACCATATCTTCCGGACATAAGCGATCATAATCCATTCCTGAAGGTGTGATTACCATATATTCATCATCTACACGAGCAGAAATATTTCCCCATGTTCCTGCTACCAGTCCGCTGTGGTACATTTTCTTAGCTGTTTCACATACTTCAATCTGTGCTACTGTCACTTTGTCTCTGTTCATTTTCATTTCCTCCTTAACCCTTTAAGATCCTTCTTTTTCATTTTATTTTTAAGATGCCTGCCCATGCAGGCACCTTAAAGTTCTTCTTAGTATCTGTACTGATATAATAAATGTTCGCCGTTCAGGAATCTTCGAACGTCAGATACAATCTGTTTTGTATGATTTACAAGTACGTCATTTGTTGCTCCTGCAATATGCGGTGTAATTACAACGTTGTCCAGTTCTGTTACATATGGATGGTTGCTTGCGATCGGCTCACTTGCATATACGTCAAATGCTGCTCCCGCGATTCTCTTCTCACGAAGTGCTTCGATGAGTGCTTCTTCATCCAGGATTGCTCCTCTGGAAGCGTTGATGAAATATGCAGTTGGTTTCATCAGTGCGATTCTTTCTTTACTAATGATTCCGGTTGTCTCCGGTGTAACTTTCATATGGCATGTAATGAAATCAGACTCTTTCATCAGTTCTTCTACTGTATTGACTTTGCGGATACCGATTTCCTCAATGTCAACTTCTCCCTGATATGGATCGTAGATCAGAAGCTGCATGCCAAATGCTCTTGCGATATGTCCTACACGTCTTCCGATACTTCCGTATCCGAGGATACCAAGAGATTTACCTTTTAACTGTGTACCTTTAAATACCATGTAAGGTGCATCCATCTTCATATCCCAGATAACGTCTGCTTTCAGTCCTTCTTTTGTTGTCTTATGTGCATCCGGGTTGCCAGTATATTTTCCTTCTTTTAATGCTTTGTATGCCATCGGAATCTTTCTTGCGATAGAAAGCATCAGACCGATTGTCATCTCTGCTGTGGAATCTGAGTTTCTTCCAGGTGTATACAGAACCGGGATTCCTCTTTCTTTTGCAGCTGCCATATCAACATTTACCGGCGTTGCTCTTGTGCATGCGATCAGTTTCAGATTCGGCGCACCTTCGATAACTCTTCTTGTAATATCATCATAGCTTGTGATGATAATGTCTGCATCTTTTGTCTTCTTTACAAGCTCATCCTCTTCCATCTTCGGAAGTCCGAGTGCCCATCCGTCCAGCACGACATCACCCATCTCGTATAATGGCTTTAATTCTTCTTCATTGTACTCTGCGGTAAAAAATATTTTCATTTCTCTAATCCTCCTTAATTGCCTGAATTTTCTTATTCATCTGGTGTCTGTAGTCCCAGATCTGTTGATTGTGAATTCGTACCTGTCTGAAAAGTTCATATAACAGATCGTATTTTTCTGTACGTTTCAGATTCGGTTCGTATGTCTGTTTAAATACACAAGCTTTCTCTACCGCCTCCTCATAAGACCTGTATATTCCAAGTTTCACACCTGCGATCAGCGCAACACCTTTTGCACCAAGTTCTTTTCCTGCAGGTATCATAACTTTCATTCCCATTACATCTGCAATCATCTGTGCCCATACCGGGCTCTTTGCTCCGCCACCGGCAAGATATAAAGTCGCATGTTTATCTACATTCTGCAGACAGTCGCGGATAGAAAGACTTAAGCCTTCGTATACTGCCCGGATCAGTTGTTCTCTCGTTGTAACCTGGCTGATTCCGAAGAAGCTTGCTCTTGCATATGGATGATAAAACGGAGCTCTCTCTCCCGCCACGCTGATGTACGGATGATAAACGACTCCGCCGCAGCCTACCGGCACGCTTTCTACCATTTTATCAATCTCAGTGAAATCTTTTGTATTTGAAATATTCTGAAGCATCCAGTCAATGTTTGGTGTGCCGTTCAGTGTCGGCTGTAATTCTACATATAATTCTTTGATCGGATGTTTTTCGTATCTGGAATTCTCTGCTCCAAAATCGCAGTCTTCCTTTCGCATAACCATCTCACTGGCACATGTTGTGCCGAGGATGACGCAGGCATCTTTCTCATGGATCGCACCAAGTCCGATTGCTGTTGCTGATGTATCCAGTGCTCCGGCAACGACCGGTGTACCTTTGGCAAGTCCGGTATCTTCTGCCACGCTGTTAAGGATTGTTCCAACTACTTCATCTGAATCCACCGGATCCGGAAGGTAATCACGATATTCAAAAATATCTAATTCTTTCATCAGATCTTCTGCAATCTTACCGGTCTGTGCATCAATCAGGGAAGTGAAACTGTCGGTGATCTCTGTTCCGATCTTGCCGGTCAGATTATAACGGATCCAGTCTTTACAGAATAATATCTTATACCCCTTATCCAGCACATCTTTGCGATGAGACTTCATCCACCGCAGAAGCATCATCTGATTGCCAAGAAGCGGCGGGGTTCCGGTTGTCCGGTGATAAAGTTTACCGATCTCAGGATGTTCTTCCGTGATCTTATGTACTTCTGCAACTGCACGTCCGTCACACCAGAGAATTGCATTCTGCAATGGCTTTCCTTCTTTGTCGATCAGCCAGCATCCTTCTCCCTGTCCGGTAACTCCGATGCCTTTGATATCTTCTGCTGCAACTACTTTTGAATCCATCAGTTCTGTAATGCAGGCTTTGACTTTTTCCCATACGATTGTCATATCCTGTTCTTCATTGTTCCCACCGTCGTTGATCGTCTCGCTCACACGGCTTGCAACCTGTATCTCTGTACCTTTCTCATCGAACAGGACTGCCTTGACATTTGACGTTCCGACATCAATTCCCATAATATAATCCATGCTTTATCACTCCTCTTCTTTTACGATCTCAAGAATCTCTCTTGCCGTCGTTTCATCTGTAATCAGTGTATCTATACAATTCGTACGAAGAGCTGCTTTGATTGCCTGCACTTTCTTGGCACCACACGCTACAAGAATTACATTTGGAATTCCCTTCAGGCATTCTACATTGGCACTCAGCAAACGATCTGACAATGGACAATTATCCCAGGATCCGTCTTCTCTGATTGGATTCATTGCAATATCTCCAATAAATCCCTCTGCACGGAGCATCTGTATATCTTCCTTTGTAATATGTCCTCTTGTGCACATCGTAGACTGCTCTGTTAATTCACCAACTCCAAGTACCGCTATATTGCACTTCTTCATTAATTCAAAAGAAGCTTTGATACTTCTCTCTTGCATCAGCATCTTCTTTGTTTCTTCATGTTCTACAACCACCGGCGCATATAACATATAACTTGCACAGTCCAGCTTGTTCGCAAGATTTCGTGCGATCTCGTCAGACTTTTCAACCTTCTGTTCTATGTTCTGCGCTCCCATAAGCTGTACAACCCGGCATTCGCTTCTCTTGTGATAAACCATCTGATCTACAACCTCTGCCAGTGTGTGTCCCCAGGAAACTCCTACTGTGTCTCCCTGCTGAATCTTATCCTCCATATACTGGGCCGCTACGTTTGCTACTTTATATATTGCTGTATCTCTCTCGCCATAATCACTGGCTACAATCACCTGTTTTAAAGTATAGGCTTCTTCCAGCTTACACTCCAGCTCAATATTATCTCTTTCGTAGCCTTGGATACTGATATTTACAATTCCAAGATCCATCAGCGAATTGATGATCTGATTCACTTTCTGTCTTGTGAAGGAAAGACGTTTTGCAATCTCATCTTGTGTCATTCCCAGGGTGTAATACCAATATGCAATCTTTATATATACATCTTCTCTCATATATCTCTCCTTGGTTACATTTGTAATTTTATATTACATTTGTATTTAGTATAGCATTTTTTGTGCTTTTGTCAATAGTTCTCGGACATATAAGATGGCACTTTTTTGCCTTAAATACGCCATTTTTCAAGCTTTTCATGACACTTTTTTCACAATTCTAAAAGAAGCCGGAAGATGAGTCTTGCTCTCTATCTCCCGGCTTCTTTTAAGCTATCTCAGAACTGTCTTTCCGATGTATGATAGTTCCTTATGCTGTTTAGTTCTAAAAATGCCATACAAATTGTTTCGTACTTTGTACTCCCACAATTCTGCCCTACATTCGCATATCGTGAAGCTTACGATCCACTTTTATGCCCATATTCGGGGCGGGGCACTAAGTCATAAAACCTCTCACGTGCAAGCACATCGTGGTTTCAGACTTGTGCCCCTGGCATCTTATAATAGTTCGCTGATTCCGTCCGCCATTGCGCTGAGGATAATGCAGCAGGAGGTTGCTCCTGCATCCAGCACACCTCTGGATCTCTCGCCCAGACGGCTGGAACGTCCGAATTTTGCTACCATGTCCTTGGTAGAATCGCGTCCTGCTTCTGCAGCTTTCTTCATCTCTGCCAGTGCTTCTTTGAAATCTTTTCCTTCTGCTCCGGCTGCTTTCATTACGTCCACGGATGGCGCCAGTGTATCTACTAATGTCTTGTCTCCGACTTTCGCATCTACGATCCCGTACAGTCCGTTCAGTCCGGCTTCCAGCATTGTTCCAAGATCTGCCGCTGTGATCTCATCCAGATCTTCTCC
>NZ_QUCZ01000005.1:0-212843 GCF_003473885.1 Dorea sp. AM13-35 | reverse complement strand
AACTCTTTGTCAATAATTATTTTAATCTTTTTTGCAACTCATTTCTGAGTTATCCTGCTCTCTTGCGACAGCCTATCTAGATTATCATATCCAGATCTTATTGTCAATAGCTTTTTCATTATTTCCAGAAATTTCTACATCTCATTCGAACCGTATGCAAAACGGCAGGATGCGACAAGAAACTACTCATGAGTGCCCTGTCTACCGGAAGTTCATTGCAAGTTTTAATAACGGATTATAATCATATATTATTTTCAATATTGCATTGCTTTGTATCGTCTGATACATTTCTCTTCCAACAGAAGTTACATACATTAATGTAACTATAATAAACAGGAACCATATAATGATCAGTGCAATCAAAAGCCCCACTGCTCCTCCACCAAGCCGGTTAAAAAAGCCAAGCACAGGAAGGTTTGCTACTATATCTAATGCAAATACAACTGCCCGCACAAGAATTGTAACCAACAGGAATGTACAAAGAAACGCTACCATGTGTATAATGAGCTGTGCAAGGAATTCGCCAACATATTCTGCGAAGGTTTTTACCCCCAGATCTTTATATACACTATCATTATTATTGTCATTTAACATCGTTTTAAATACTTGCGGCAATTTTGCCATTTCAATCGCTTTATTTTGCAGGTCTTTTGGAATATCTGCGTTTTTAATCGCTTCTTCCACAGAAGAACTGTCCTTTTGGTTAAGTCCATCCAGAACACTGGAAGAAATTCCGTATTTTTTCAAATCTTCACTCGTAATCTTTCCATTTACAATATCATCTATTGTAACACCATGCTGTTTCAGCATTTCTTCAGTAATCCCTGCCGCCTTCAATACTTTCCTGACATTCTCAGCTGTCATGCCGGAATTATCTCCTTCAGAATCACCGGTTACAGCTGAAGTTGCCGCTCCTGCCATTGCTTTTACTACCTGGCTCTTGATCATCTCGTCTGCCGGTGTCAGTTCTGCGATCTTATCTGCTACAAACGGAGTCGCGATCACTACAACGATAAGCGTAAAAACGGTTGCTGCCAGCGACACTGCTATTTTCACCGCACCTTTATATATACCAACTGCAAATCCAATCAGAAAGATTGCTCCTATTGCCATTACCATCCAGTCCATATACTCTCCTTATCTGACAAGTCGTATGTTGTCCATTCCATTTACATCCAGCACAATATATTTATTTACCCCAAATACAGGGACAATTTCCAATATACTATCATCCATCGTGCCTTCAAATTTATGTATTCCATTTTTTAAATAAATACTGCATTTTTTACCATCGAAAAGAATCACCTGATTTCCGCAGATTCTGATGTTCCGGTAATTTTCTTTTATTTCTTTGGAAAGCACTTTTTTACCGGAAGTGTTGTACAAGCGAAGCTCGTATCCATCTTTTCCTGTGTTTTTAAGCAGCATACCAACATATTTTTCATTATGGGAGATGCTCTGGATCTGTTTATTGATCGTTACGGTTGTAACTTCTTTTGGTGTCTCTTTGCCATCAAAAAATGTCAGACAGTTGTCACCTGCAACAGCGGATACATTGCCTTTCATATAAAATCCATCAGCCAACACGCTGTCCTTATATTCTTTTTTCGCAACTTCGTGATCTTTTACATTTTCTCCTGCCGTTCCAAAATTGTAGTATGCTACTTTGGAAATAAGTTTTCCTCCCTGTACCTGCATATAAACTGCCTGCATGACTTCTCCATCCTCTGACATGGAAACATCCAGCGGATAGCCGGTTCCGCCAAGTGATGCCTGATGTTCCACAAGCAGATTACCGGCAGTATCATAGCAGACAATCTCCGGAGCGGATTCATTCTTTACAATTGCGCTTACGATTCCCTGTCCTGATACGGCGATCTTTTCAATAGGAAGGGTCGTGTGCACTTCTCCTTTTTCGCCATTTTTATCAAATATAAAAATATCATTTCCACCTTCATCCGCAATTGCGGCACAGTCTCCCATGACTTTTACGATCGGTGTCTTTAACTGGCAGGACTGGTTCCACTGCTCTTCCCCTTTTTCATTTACATAGGCTACACCGTCACGGCTGTATTTTAATACCCCTTTCGCAAATGTTTTATAACTGCTGTTCGCTGCTCCGCTGAGCGCATAAGTTTCAGATACGCGGACAGAAGTGTATGTTCTAAAATAAATAATCCCGAAAATCACCAGCACCAAAAGTAGCAACCCTCCCGCGAACAGAAGTGTACTCTTTTTCCACACTCTTTTGCGCTTTACATTCGGGATTCTCGGATCTGGAGAATGGTTCTCATCTACAACCCGGAATTTTCTATTTTTACTTTGCACGTTTTTATCCCCTTTGTTTTGATTTTGTGACCAGTATAGCACATCCCAGAAACAGACGCAAAGCCAAAACTTGTCACTTCACAGTTCCGGCTTTGCTTTTCTTATTTAAAATATTATGGAAGCAAAAGTTTTTGTCCTATATAAATCAGATTTCCGTCTGTCAGACCATTCATCTTACAGATAGCTTCTACATGATTTGCTGTTCCATACAGTTTCAGGCTGATCTTGTCCAGTGTATCGCCGCGCTGTACAGTATAATAATCTTCCTGCGCCTGTTTTCCTGTGGCTGTTGACTGTTCTGTCTTCTGCTGTTCATTTTCTGTTTTTTTTCGATTTTCGGTTTCCTTACTATCCGCTTTATTATCCACGGTTTTTTCTTCCGTTTTATTTTTCTGATTTTGTTTATCTTCTTTATTATTTTCAGCTTCTTTTACAGTTCCATTTGTCTCTTCGGTTTTGCCGATCGACATGGACAGCATGTCCAGGGATTTCTGTACCGAGCGCATCTTGTCCACATTATTCATGGTTGAGATTCCGATTGCAAGCACAACAACTACCAGAGATACACTCATCGCATAGCTAAATCTGGATGACTGCCTCTGTTCCCGATAATTCTTTTTGTTTCTTACTGTACTACGAAAATTCTTTGCAGCTCGATCCTCAACCAGCTCACTGGGTGTCACGCCATTTTCTTTTCTCGTCCGGATCATATAACTTTGCATCGTCGGATTTCTTTCATAATAAATATAATGTCCGCCCATCTGCATCAGCTCACCATATTTGCACGCATAAAAAATTTCATCCGTTTCCAGTGCATCACGCCATACGAAAACGGTATTTTCCTTTTCAAATAATTTCTTATGGAGCTCTCCCGCCCCCTGATTCAGTCCCATCGGATGACCGGTCTCAATCATACACCAGCCGACTGCTTCCTGTTCGGGGAAATGCGTCTCCCGCTCCTCCTGCGTCCGTTTCCATATCTCTTCATCCATCCGAATCTCTGTCCCTGCAACTTCGACCGTTTCAATCTGCAGCGCTCCTGATATGTATACAACTGCCTGTCCTTCCTGCTCCACAATCTCCCCTGTGAGCAGAGCTGCTATCGGCGAATCAATTGCTTTCATCCGCAATTGATTCAGATACGTATCTACATAGTCCTCCATGTAGATTTTTGGTTCGTCACTGACGTTCCCGATTTGCCTTACATTTTTTGGAAATTGTCTTTCCATATACTCCTCACCTCATTTATGAAATTTTTGTATATGGTAGCACGGGATTTTTGCAGATTTTAGCATATGATGGGGATAAAGTGGATAAAGTTTTCGACAGGGTGTGAATAAATGTAAAAAGGGGACGGGGATTTTCTAGAAAATCCCCGTCCCCTTTTAGGTCATATTTTTTCTTATACAAATGCTTTTACTTTTTCGTAAATGCTGTCTGCATCCAGTCCGTATTTCTTAATCAGTTCTACAGCCGGTCCAGACTCTCCATATGTATCATTTACACCAATCTTCAGAACTTTTGCAGGTGCTTTCTCAGCAACAACGTCGCATACTGCACTTCCGAGTCCTCCGATAACAGAGTGCTCTTCTGCTGTCACGATCTTGCCCGTCTTAGCTGCTGCTTTGATAACTGCTTTTTCGTCTAACGGTTTGATCGTGTGCATGTTGATTACTTCTGCACTGATTCCGTCTGCTGCAAGCTTCTCTGCTGCTACAAGTGACTCAGAAACAGTCAGTCCTGATGCGATAATTGTAACATCAGTTCCTTCTCTTAATGTTACAGCTTTTCCAAGCTCGAATTTGTAATCCGGATTGTCATTGATTACCGGAACAGCAAGTCTTCCGAAACGAAGATAAACAGGTCCTACATGTTCGTAAGCTGCTTCTACTGCTGCTTTTGCTTCAACATCATCAGCTGGGTTGATAACAACCATTCCCGGAATTGTTCTCATCAGAGCAATATCTTCGTTACACTGATGTGTTGCTCCGTCTTCTCCTACAGAAATACCTGCATGAGTTGCTCCGATCTTAACATTTAACTTCGGATATCCGACCGAATTACGAACCTGCTCAAATGCACGTCCTGCTGCGAACATTGCAAAAGAACTTGCAAATGGAACCATTCCTGTTGTAGCAAGTCCTGCTGCCACACCAATCATATTGCTCTCTGCGATACCGCAGTCAATATGACGCTCTGGGAATGCTTTCTTGAAGATTCCTGTCTTTGTAGCTGCTGCAAGGTCTGCATCCAAAACTACAACATTGTCATGTTTTTTACCTAATTCAACTAAAGCATTACCGTAGCTTTCTCTTGTTGCGATCTTCTTTACTTCTGACATAATGCTTCACCTACTTTCTCTAAATCTGCCATAGCAACTGCATACTGCTCATCGTTCGGAGCAGATCCGTGCCATGATACCTGATTCTCCATAAAGGAAACTCCTTTACCTTTCACAGTCTTGGCAATGATTGCTGTTGGCTGTCCTTTTATTTCTCTTGCTTCTTTGAATGCAGCATCGATTGCATCGAAATCATGTCCGTCGATATTGATTACATGGAAGTTAAATGCTTCAAACTTCTTGTCAATTGGATATGGGGAGTTTACTTCTTCTACAGTTCCGTCGATCTGAAGGTTATTGTTATCTACAATTACTACAAGGTTGTCCAGTTTTCTGTGACCTGCTAACATAGCAGCTTCCCATACCTGTCCTTCCTGAATCTCACCATCTCCAAGCAGAGTGTATACTCTGTAAGATGCATTATTTAATTTTGCAGAAATTGCCATACCAACTGCTGCTGAAATCCCCTGTCCAAGAGAACCACTTGACATATCAACTCCCGGGATGTGTTTCATATCCGGATGTCCCTGCAGGTAAGATCCCACTTTACGAAGTGTAGTCAGATCTTCAACCGGGAAAAAGCCTTTGTTGGCAAGTGTCGCATAGTAACCTGGTGCTGTATGTCCTTTGGACAGTACAAAACGGTCACGATCTGCTTTCTTAGGATCTTTTGGATCTACATTCATCTCTTCAAAATAAAGATATGTATAAATGTCAGCTGCTGACAGTGATCCGCCCGGATGTCCGGATTTGGCACTGTGAACTGCTGTGATGGCACCTTTACGAACTTCGTTCGCCATCTTCATTAATTCTAATTTGTTCATGGTGTTCCTCCTAATATGAAAATGCTCTCTATTCTCCAAATACAGCTTTGTAGTCAGCCTGGAATTTCGCGATTCCTGCGTCTGTTAATGGATGTTTTGTCATCTGCTCGATAACTTTGTATGGTACAGTTGCAATATCAGCTCCTGCTAATGCGCAGTCTGTTACATGCATTGGGTGACGTACACTTGCTGCAATGATCTCTGTGTCGATTCCTGCAACTTCGAAGATCTGAGCGATCTCTGTGATCAGGTCAGTTCCTCTTACAGAAATGTCATCCAGACGTCCAAGGAATGGAGATACATATGTTGCTCCTGCTCTTGCAGCCAGAAGTGCCTGGTTAGCAGAGAAGATTAATGTAACATTTGTCTTAATTCCCTCTGAAGAAAGTACTTTACAAGCTTTTAATCCTTCTACTGTCATAGGGATCTTAACTACCATGTTCGGATGAATCTTAGCGATTTCTCTTCCCTCTTTGATCATGCCTTCAGCATCAACAGTTGTAGCTTTTACTTCACCACTGATCGGTCCATCCACGATAGATGCGATCTCTGCGATTACCTCTTCAAATACTTTTCCTTCTTTAGCGATCAGAGATGGGTTTGTTGTTACTCCACAGATAACTCCCATGTCATTAGCCTTTCTGATGTCGTCAACGTTCGCTGTGTCAATGAAAAATTTCATTTTTTATTCCTCCTTTAATCATTCGTGAATCTCTTCACAGATCCTTATGTTCACATGATAAAATTATATCCTATCATGCGACATTTGGTCAATAGTTCATTTTTTTATTAATAATTTTCTCTATTAATAAATATGTTATATTAGTTAACATTTTTTAATTCCTTGTAAAATTGTTACGATATTTTTTCGATATTCTTTTATTTTCTGTTGTTTTCATGCCATGCTGCTTTTTCGATGCCATATTATTAATAATAATTTTCGAAAATATATTAATTTTCCATCTGTAATTTATTTTTATCCATAATTCTGCATGCAGATTTCACCCAACTCCCTGCCTTATTCCCACACACAAAGCTCACTTATTCTTGTTCTTTATTTCTGTATGTAAGCTTTATCCGTTCCCACTCTTTATTTCTATATGTAGCACCTACCTGCGCCTGCGTTTTATTTCCCGTGGGTAAGATGTTGTTCCGCGCACGATCAGTTGCGGTTCATATTCGACATGATAGGTACTGATTGGCTCAATGTCCGAATATTTCGTATTGTGAGATGCGATTTTCTTCATAATAATATCGCATGCATCCCTTCCTTTGAATATTACAAAATGTTCAATAGTCGTAAGATCTACTTTGTGCATCCGGGCAAATAATGTATTATCGCATCCCATCACAGACATATCTCCCGGCACTTTAAGTTTTGCTTCGTGCAGTGCATCGAGAATGCCAAAGGCGATCATATCGTTCAGGCCAACAATAGCCGTCACTTCCGGCGATTCTTTCAGGAGCTCACGTGTCAGCTCGTAACCAATCTTATACTCCGAATCAATATGTGCCACATCCAGATCAATTTCTTCTCTCGCCGCTTTGATGATGACTTGGTCTTTCAGACCTTTTTCCGCAAATCCATTCAGAAAACCTTCCACACGTTTTGACCGCTGTTTCTGCCTGGTCGTCAATGGCGGCGCCACATATGCCACCTTCCGGTGTCCCAGTTCAAGGAGATGTTCTGCCATCATGCGTCCCAGTTTGGAATTATCCAGTTCCACAGCATCTACATTCAGCCGTTCATTCTGGTTATTGATGATTGCAACCGGAATCGATCTTGACAATTCTTCTACCAGTTCCATAAAACAATGACTCGGATTACATGTATAAATAATGCCAAGTGGCTTTAATTCCCACATCATTTTCAGATATCGTTCTTCCATATGCAAATCACGCTGCGTATTGCAGACAAACAGTCCGAATCCCTGCTCTTTCGCTCGCGATTCAATCCCCTGCAGAAGCATTACATAGTATGGATTTGTAAGATTGGAGCAAAATACAACCAGAAGTTTTTCTTTCTTACTTTCTTTGCGGTGTTTACGTTTCTGCGGAACATATCCCAATTCTTTCGCCACACGCTCAACTTTTTCCACAGTCTCTTTTGAAAAAGACACATTATATTTTTTATTTAATACCATTGAAACGGTCGACTGCGACACTCCGGCAGCTTTTGCGATATCCATAGATGTCACTTTACGTTTTCCCATAGTTTTCCACACATCCTTCCACACTCTTTAAAAGGGGACGGGGCTTTTCTAGAAAATCCCCGTCCCCTTTTACTTTATAATTCCGTTCTGCCTTCCAGCGCTCGGAGCAATGTCACTTCATCAATATATTCCAGATCTCCGCCTACCGGAACACCACTGGCGATCCGGCTAACTTTCACGCCAATCGGTTTGATCAATTTGCTGATATACATCGCTGTTGTCTCACCTTCCAGGCTGGAATTGGTCGCGATGATCACTTCTTCCACATCGCCTTCCAGTCGTTTGATCAGCTCTTTCAGTTTAATATCTTCAGGACCGATACCAAGCATTGGTGAAATCGCTCCATGCAGGACATGATAAACCCCGTTGTATTTTCCCGTCTTTTCATAAGCTGCCAAATCTCTTGTATTTTCCACAACCATGATCGTCTTATGATCCCTGTTTCTATTACTGCAGATTGGGCAGAGTTCCTGATCGGTCAGTGTGCAGCATTCTGCGCAATATCTAACATTCTGTCTTGCTTCCACCATTGTATCTGCCAGTTTCTGTACATCTTCCTTTGGCATATGGATCAAGTGAAATGCAAGCCTTGCCGCCGACTTCGTACCAATTCCAGGCAGACAGGATAAGGCTTCGATCAGTTTGCTTATCTGGTTACTGTAGTAATCCATCTTCTGCTCACCATTCCCGTATTAGAATAATCCCGGCATTCCGCCGCCCATTCCGCCTGTAAATTTGGACATTGCAGAAGCAGACTCTGCATCTACTTTCTCAAGTGCTTCATTAACAGCCGCAACGATCAGGTCTTCAAGCATCTCCACGTCATCCGGATCTACTGCTTCTTCATCCAGTTTCAGTTTCACAATTTTTTTGGAACCTGAAACTGTTGCTTCCACAGCTCCGCCACCTGCTGTTGCTGTAAATTCTTTTGTTTCCATCTCTTTTGCCTGTTCTTCCATTTGACGTTGCATCTTCTGTGCCTGCTTCATCAGATTTGCCATATTTCCCGGCATTCCGCCGCCTGGGAATCCACCTCTTTTTGCCATGATTAAAATCCTCCTGTTTTGTAATAAAATTTGTAATTATCAGTCTATCTGTTGTATATAATTCTAATTATAATATCTGCGAGCGGTTCCGTATTCCGTATTCCGCATTCTCACACTTTTCCCCACCATTTATATGTCGTAGAATCTCAATCCCACTTTTATACATATACTGGGCAGTTTTCAAAATCTTTCATCCACTCATAAACAAGTTCAAGTTGATAAAAAAACCTAAAACCTGATATTTAAGTATCATTCGTCCTCAACTGTTATGTCCATGTGTATCAGGCTTTCAATATCCACAAACTGGTCTTCAAACCTATGTCCTTCTTCTACATGCCGTACATCGATCTCGACATCTTTGCCAATCTTCTCTGAAATAAGCTCTTTTATCTCTGCTTTATGTGCATCCGAGCCAACCATATCTGCACTCATTTCATCCGGAAGTACAATCATAAGCCGGTTGCCTTCACCTGCGCTGAGCCTTGCCCGCTTAAGAAAGTTACGCAGCATCGGGGATGCATCATTGGCGATCATCCGAAAATCTGCAGCAACCGCTTTCACATCTTCATTCAGTGCTTTCGGAAGCTCTGGCTTCTTCTCCTGTGCTGCAGAAGTATCCGATACCGGCATCTGGTAAGCTGCTACCGGCGCATTTGCAACTACCACGCCTTCATCCAGACGTTTTTCCACGGCGCGGATGCGGTCCAAAAGTGCATCCTGACTCGTCTCCATCGCCGGTTTGCATAACTTGATCAACGCAACTTCCAGCAACACTCGCTTCTGTGTTGCAAATTTTAACTGATTCGTAAGATCAGAAAATACACGGATATAACGGATCAGTGTATCGTTATCGATCATCTGCGCTTCTTCCTTCAGACGTGCAAGATTCTCCGTAGAAACATCCAGCACATCTTCCATGTCATCTGAACAGCGCACAAGTAACAGATTTCTCAAATACCATGTGAAATCAGCTGCAAGCTGCGACAGCTCGCGGCCCTGCATCGTCAGTTCTTCCACTGTCTCGATCACTGCATGCACATCCATGTCCAGCAGTCTGCGCAGAAGCTTGCTGAATACCTCGGTATCGACAGCGCCAAGCACCTCCAGCACATGGTCATATGTCAGCTTCTCTCCAATGTAAAAAGCCGCACACTGATCCAGGAGACTTAAGGAATCTCGCATAGAACCATCTGCCATCCGCGCCAGATACCGCACTGCTTTTTCTTCCACATCCCAGCCTTCCTTATTGATCAGCTCCCGGAGCCGTCCGGCAATCGTATCTATGGAAATCCGCTTAAAATCATACCGCTGGCAGCGGCTTAAAATCGTAATCGGTATCTTATGCGCTTCTGTTGTCGCTAAAATAAAAATAACATACTCCGGCGGTTCTTCCAGCGTTTTCAAAAGTGCATTGAAAGCGCCGATCGAAAGCATATGCACCTCGTCGATAATGTAAACTTTGTAGCGTCCTTCAGTTGGTCTGTAAGCAACTTCCTCACGGATCTCACGGATATTATCCACACCGTTGTTCGATGCCGCATCAATCTCGATTACATTCATGGAATTGCCGGCACTGATTGCCTTGCACATACTACATTCTCCGCATGGACTTCCGTCTACCGGATGTTCGCAGTTTACTGCTTTTGCAAATATTTTGGCAACCGTTGTTTTACCGGTTCCTCTTGTCCCACAAAACAGATATGCATGACCGATACGGTCTGCTTTTATTTGATTTTTTAAAGTCTTAACAATCGCATCCTGACCTTTAACATCTTCAAATTCATCCGGCCGGAATTTACGATACAATGCCATATAAGACATTTATTTACACTCCCTGTTTATCTGTCATTTATCTATTCATCACCAAAACTGATACCGGCAAGTTTTGCTTCATGCACGATCTCAGATTCTGGATCCACGTATTTTAATTTACCAGCCACCTCTGCCAGTGGGATACGGACAATCTTGTTATTTTTAACTCCGAGCATATTGCCGAAATCGCTGTCCAGAATTGCCTCTGCTGCCGCCGCACCGAGTCTTGTTGCAAGCACACGGTCATATGCGCACGGAGAACCTCCTCGCTGTGTATGTCCTGGCACTGTAATACGGACTTCCTGATCCGTCTTCTTCTGCACTTTCTCTGCCAGTTCGTACGCAACAGACGGATACTTTTCTTTTGCTTTTTTTGCTTTCAGGTCCTTCTTGGAAAGTTTCGCATCTTCTTTGGAAATCGCACCTTCTGCAACCGCAATGATCGTGAAATGTTTTCCGGCTTTTCCTCTCTTATTGATTGCTTCTGCGATCACATCAATATCATAAGGGATCTCCGGAAGCAGAATAATATCCGCTCCTCCTGCAATACCCGCATGAAGTGTCACCCAGCCAACCTTGTGTCCCATAACTTCCACGATAAATACACGGCTGTGGGATGTTGCAGTCGTATGGATCCGGTCGATCGTATCCGTCGCAATGTCTACCGCACTCTGGAAACCAAATGTCATATCCGTTCCCCAGAGATCATTGTCGATCGTCTTTGGGAGTGTGACTACATTCAGCCCTTCTTCTCTCAGCATATTTGCAGACTTATGTGTGCCATTTCCACCTAAGATCACAAGACAGTCCAAGTTCAGCTTATGATACGTGTGTTTCATAGCCTCCACCTTGTCTAGCCCATTCTCATCCGGAACACGCATTAATTTGAATGGCTGGCGGGATGTTCCCAGGATCGTTCCACCCATTGTCAGGATTCCGGAAAAGTCCTTTGCTGTCAGCATCTTAAAATTTGAATAGATCAAACCTTTATATCCATCTTGAAATCCATAAATCTCTACATCATCACGTTTCTCGCAGAGTGTCTTTACAACGCCGCGCATTGCTGCATTTAACGCCTGACAATCTCCACCACTGGTAAGCATACCTAATCTAAACATATTCATCATCCTTTCACAATTACACTTTTGTAAAGTATATATTTGCAAAATAACCAATCATTTTAAAATTATACATGATTTTTATCATCTACGCAATGGAGGATACCAAATTACCAAAAAGGTGCTATAATAAAATACAGTTCTAAATATTTTACAGAAAGCAGGTATTTAATGTGGATAAATTAGATGTGAAATTATGGTCCCTCGCAGCAAAGGGACAGATTGTACCGGATCGTTCTCTTTTAAAAACACCGGAGCAGATTGCTGCGATCCGAAAAAGTGCAGATCTTAATACAGCCGTGTTAGACCACGTTGCCGCGCACATCCATGCAGGCATGAGCACTGCTGAGATCGATAAGCTGGTTTATGATTTTACAACCGAACATGGCGGCATTCCGGCTCCGTTAAATTACGAAGGGTTCCCGAAGAGTGTATGCACTTCTATCAACAATGTCATCTGCCATGGTATCCCGGATGAAAATGAGATTCTGGAAGAAGGCGATATTATCAATGTAGATGTTTCTACTATATTAGATGGTTATTTTTCTGATGCATCCCGTATGTTTACGATTGGAAATGTGTCCCCGGAAGCAGAAAAGATCGTCCGTGTCACAAAAGAATGTGTAGAACTCGGATTAAAAGAAGCAAAACCATGGGGACATTTGGGCGATATCGCTTTTGCGATCAACCGTCATGCACAGAAGAATGGTTACTCTGTCGTAGAAGAAATCGGTGGACACGGAATCGGTCTGGAATTCCACGAAGATCCTTTCGTATGCTATGTCGCACCAAAGGGAAGCGAGATGGTTCTCGTCCCAGGTATGATGTTTACAATCGAGCCGATGATCAACGAAGGTAGCCCGGATTTCTTCGTAGACGAAGATAATGGCTGGACAGTTTTTACCATTGACGACGGTCTATCTGCCCAAATTGAATATATGGTGCTCATCACAGAAGATGGGGCTGAAGTATTGACAAAGTA
Organism: Dorea sp. AM13-35; assembly: GCF_003473885.1. Classification (NCBI taxonomy): domain Bacteria; kingdom Bacillati; phylum Bacillota; class Clostridia; order Lachnospirales; family Lachnospiraceae; genus Dorea; species Dorea sp. AM13-35. The sequence continues at coordinate 200,179 of NZ_QUCZ01000005.1, read as the reverse complement.
ATCCACATTTTCATCGGGAAAACGCTGAAATCAGCCTGTGGATAACTACTTGAAATGGGGACGGGGATTTTCTAGAAAATCCCCGTCCCCATTTCGTCTATCGTTTCGACAACTAACGCCGAATACGCTCCCATATTCACCACCAGTTCGCCGTCCCTGATAAGATATTTCTCATATTCCGTTGTATATCCATCCTTGTAAGAATACATCAGTCGTCTCATATTTGTTTTCACTGGCACTTCCGCCTTCCATACCGGAACCGTTACTTCTGCAAGTTCGCTCCGGTTATTCAGAATCACAATAATCTGCTCTTCTTCTGTAAATCTGCCGTAAGCCAGTATATTTTTCTCACAGTGCAGCATAACTACAGCTCCTGTCCGCAGCGCTTCATGCTCTTTGTGTATGCGGATCATTTCTTTATGGAATCCCAGCATCTGCTGATCTTCATGTCCCCACGGATAGGTTCGTCGGTTATCCGGATCTGTAAATCCACAGACACCAGCCTCGTCGCCATAGTATACCGTTGGCGCCCCGATCCACGTCATCTGGAAGGCAACCGCTTCGCGCATTACAGCCGGATTAACAAATTCATTCGCCGCTTCCGGTCCCAGTTCGGCAACACGGCCAACCATATGATTCGTACGCGTTAAAAATCTCGAATGATCGTGATTGGACAATTCATTCATGGATGTCAGAAGGGATGGAACCATCATATTTGCCATATGATACGTCATCGCTCTAGTAAAATTATCTGCATTTCCGCGGAGCTCTTCACGCATCTCATCACTGTGCTTTTCCATTCCGGTCAGGAACCAGGTGATTGGCTCCATAAATGCATCATAATTCATAACGGTATCCCATTCATCGCCTCCGAGCCATTCTCTCGGATCTCCGTAATGCTCTGCCAGAATAATCGCATCTGGATTCGCATTTTTTACCACTTCACGGAATTTCTTCCAGAATTGATGATTGTACTCGTTGCTTCGTCCGAGATCCGCTGCTACATCCAGTCTCCAGCCATCCACATTGTACGGCGGCGACACCCATTTGCGTCCCATATTTAAAATATAGTTCTCAAGTTTCACCGATTCCTCATAATTTAATTTTGGCAAAGTATCATGCCCCCACCAGCCATCGTATTTTCCATTATATGGCCAGTCTTTTTCCTCATCTGAGAAGAACCGGAAATAATCATGATACGGACTTTCTCTGGAAATATATGCTCCCGGAGCATAGCCTTTCTTCCTCTCGTAAATGCACTCCCGATCCATCCATTTATTAAATGATCCACAGTGATTGAAGACACCGTCCAGAATAATCTTCATACCGCGGCGATGCAGCTCTTCTACCAGTTTTATAAATAATTCGTTGCTTGCTTCCAGATTTGCAAAGGAAGTCGTACGTTTCTGATATTTCGTTGCTTTTTTATTCGATTTCTCGCCGGGCGAAAGCAGTTCGCCGCCATCTTCAACGATTTTTCCAAAATGCGGATCAATATAATCATAATCCTGGATGTCGTATTTATGATTCGAAGGAGAGACAAAAAGTGGGTTGAAATACAGTACTTCCACTCCCAGATCCTGTAAATAGTCCAGTTTGTCAATCACTCCCTGCAGATCACCACCGTAAAATTCCCGGACTCCCATCGCCGCCGGATATTTGTTCCAGTCCGTTACTTTGCTGCTGTAATCGCCAATATAGAAATACTCTCTTGTCTCCACATCATTTTCCGGATCGCCGTTATAAAAACGATCCGTATAAATCTGATAAATAACTGCGCCTTTTGCCCAATCCGGCGTGGAAAATCCCGGAGCCAGGCGAAAATCATAATATGGAATCCGCCCATCCGTGAGCCCGCTTCGATTGTAATACCAGACTTCCTCACCATCCTGAATCTCAAAATAATAGGAAGTCATCCCATCTTTCAGTTTCCATTCTGCCCGGTAATAAGTGAACGCACCATAGGTGCGTTCACTTTCCATCGTATATAATTCGTTATTGATCGCCAGCCTTATCTGTATATTATCTTCTTTTGCCGCCCGGAACTTAAGTGTAACTGTCTCCCCCACTTCCGGTTCCAACGGACACACATACCTCGCTGTTCCGTCACAAAATAAAGCCTGCTTATTCATGTTCTATCGTCCTTCCTTCTGCCGGTTCCGATTGCTACGCTTCCACTGGTTCATCGTGAAATAATGCTTCAAACTCTTCCCTTGAGATTTTCTCCTTTTCCAGAAGAAGCTCTGCACATGCATGAAGTACATCCTCATGCTCCTCAATGATCTGTTTTGCTCTGGCATAGCATTCATCAATAATACGCTTTACTTCCTTATCAATCACAGTTGCAACACTCTCGCCATAACCTCTGGATGTGTGTGCCAGGTCGCGTCCGATAAATACTTCATCGTTTTCATTATCATAACTTACCAGTCCGATCTCATCAGACATACCAAACTTTACAACCATGGATTTTGCCAGACCCGTTGCCTGTTTGATATCCTGCGAAGCTCCGGTTGTAATGTCGTCAAACACCTCTTCTTCTGCTACACGTCCGCCAAGCGATACCGTAATATCCTGCAGCATCTTGCCCTTTGTATTATACATCTCATCACGTTCCGGAAGCGGCATTGTATAACCGCCGGCTCCTCCGGTCGGGATGATAGACACGCTGTAAACCGGTCCGACATCCGGCAGTACATGGAACAGGATCGCATGTCCCGCCTCATGATAAGCTGTAATCTTCTTCTCTTTTTCGGAAATGATGTGGCTCTTCTTCTCCGCACCAATTCCGACTTTGACAAATGCTCTCTTAATGTCATCCTGTTTCAGGTAAATTCTCTCGTCTTTCGCCGCAAGGATTGCCGCTTCGTTCAGAAGATTCTCCAGGTCTGCTCCTGTAAATCCCGCTGTTGTTTGCGCAATCTGTTTCAGATCAATCTCTTCACTGAGCGGTTTGCCTTTGGCATGGACTTTCAGGATCTCCTCACGTCCCTTTACATCCGGTCTTCCAACCATAACTTTACGGTCAAATCGTCCCGGACGTAAGATCGCACGGTCCAGAATATCTACACGGTTTGTCGCAGCCATTACGATAATTCCTTCATTTACGCCAAATCCATCCATCTCTACCAGTAACTGGTTCAATGTCTGTTCTCTCTCGTCATGTCCGCCGCCCATACCGGTTCCACGGCTTCTTGCCACGGCATCGATCTCATCAATGAAAATAATACACGGTGCGTTCTTCTTAGCTTCTTCAAAAAGATCACGCACACGGGATGCTCCTACGCCGACAAACATTTCCACAAAATCTGAACCGGAAATTGTGAAAAATGGTACTTTTGCTTCTCCGGCGACTGCCTTGGCAAGCAGAGTCTTACCGGTTCCCGGAGGTCCCACAAGAAGTACACCTTTCGGGATTCTTGCGCCAACCTGGATATATTTCTTCGGGGATTTTAAGAAATCAACAATCTCTTCCAGATCTTCTTTTTCCTCCTGTAATCCTGCCACCTGTGCAAACGTAATTTTCTTATCCTGCTCTGTGCTGAGTCTTGCACGGCTTTTTCCAAAACTCATCGCTTTGGAATTTGCACCGCCACCCTGACGGTTCATCATCATAAAAATCAGGAAAAATCCAGCCATCGTAAGCAATACCGGGAAAATCGTTGTTGCAAACCAGTTATCTCTCGGAACATCCGACATCTCATAATCAATCTTTGCTTTGTCCAGATATTTCTGGATCTCATTTACATCAGATACATATAAGTAGTTCTTCTCATTTTCTCCGTTTTTCTTGTTCTTTAACTGCACTTCCACGCTTCCGGTCGGAACGTTTTTATTCTGTGTTATCGTCACACTGTCTACTTTTTCACTGGTAATCAGTTTTTCAAATTTCTGTCGGCTCAACTGACTCTCCTTGCTATCCAGTGTATTTGTAAACCAAAGTGCGCCAAGTACAATAAGTACAAACAGGAACAGAGTAATTCCACTCAGTCCTCTGTTCTTTTTATTATCTGTCACCGGCTCATCCTCCTTTTTTATTCTACGCCTTCTACTACACCAACATATGGAAGATTTCTGTATTTCTGTGCATAATCCAGACCGTATCCAACCACAAATTCATCCGGGATCTCAAAACCGACATAATCTACTTTTACATCGCGCACACGTCTGTCCGGTTTATCCAGAAGCGTACACAGCTTCATGCTGTTTGGATTTCTCTTCTTTAAGATCTCAAGCAGATAATATAAGGTACGTCCGGAATCAATGATATCTTCTACAACCAGAACGTCTTTTCCTTCCAGAGGCTCATCCAGGTCTTTTGCGATCTTAACAACACCACTTGAGGATGTTCCGTCTCCGTAACTACTTACGCTCATAAAATCCATGGAAACCGGAACCGTAATTCTCTTTGCAAGTTCACACATGAAGAACACTCCGCCCTTCAGCACGCAGATCAGATGCACCTGTTTTCCTGCATATGCTTCACTGATCTGTTTTCCCAGTTCCTGGATTCTCTTCTCTACATCTTCTTCAGAAATCATAACTTTAATTGTCTCTGCCATTTTCTTCTCCTCCGTAATATTGTATTTCTAATATCTTCGTTGTCTTCTCTGTAATCTGGTATTTCTGGCTCTGCCTGTAACCGACGATCCACAGCACTTCATCTCCGTCCGCTGCGATCCAGATCTTATCTCTGTCTTCCTGCGGAACCTTCTGGTCTGTGAAGTACTGTTTCAGCTTTTTCCTGCCTCCGTATCTGTTGATCACAATGGAGTCGCCAGCTATTCGATGTCTTATTTTTACAGTATTTTTAATTATATCATAGTCAAACCATTTCGTGTATATTTTTTCTGGAAATGTTACATTTCCAGGCTCTCTGTCAAATACACGAATGGAAAATAATTCATTTTCGTCTCCGGCATAAGACGCTTCAGGTATATTTTTTTCAAACCGGACACCTTCATATGTGCGGATTGCTGTCACCCCGTAAGGCAGATCGATCCTTTTGCCGACCTGTTTTGTAAATAAATCCCGCAGCATCTGTATATGCACTTCTTCAATGTCTTTGCGTCTGCCTGCTGTCTCACATAAAATCTCATGTAAGACATTATCCCGGAGTGCCTTCGGGATCTTTGTATATTCTGTCTGGCGAATGATCCGTCTACCATTCTTCCAGCCTGTACAGCTCTCTTTATACTTCCCGACTTCTTCTAATATATATTGCTCCAGTTCATACATCCGCTCCATCGTCTTTCCCATGTGCGAAACACTCTCCGTATTCACGCAGTCTTCCAAATACGGGATAACGTCCATCCGGATACGGTTTCTCATGTACCTGCGGTCTGCATTTGTCGTGTCTGTACAATAAGATATTCCCCGCTTTTTCAGATATGATTCAATCTCCCGCCTTTTTACGCAGAGCAGTGGTCTTATCCACACATCATTTACCGGCGCGATTCCTCCCAAACCCCGGATACCGGTACCCCTGCACAGATTCCAGAGCAGTGTCTCCACATTGTCATTTTCATGATGCGCCAGGGCGATCTTCGTTCCACCCCACTCTTTTAATACTTTACAGAAACAAGTACGCCGTATATCTCTTCCAGCCTCTTCTTCGGTCATACCATGTTCCTTCGCATATGCCGGCACATTTTCCCGGTACACTTTCAGCCGGACATTCCATTGTCTGCACAGCCGCTTCACATAAGCTTCATCGCGTTCTGCTTCTGCACCGCGGATGCCATGATTTACGTGCACTGCCATTAGGGCAAATCCCAGTTCCTTTTGCAGCTTTAGCAGCATGAAAAGAAGGCATACCGAATCGGCGCCTCCCGATATACCTGCAATAACACTGTCTTCTTTTTGAAGCATATGCCATTTCTTCACATATGCTTTTACTTTCTGATACATTTTCTTATATCCTTTGTTTTCCTGCTATTTTAAATTCGGAGCAAATTCTCCATCCATGATATCTAAAAATTGTTTTATGATATCATTTTTAATATATATAATTTTGCTGAAAATTGCAAGTTTTACAAGGGCTGCACCGTTTTTTCCCTCTTACAGTTTCCAGATGCCTGTCACAATGATCGTCATATCGTCCCCCGGAAGTGACTGTCCCCATTCCAGCGCCTGTCCAAGAAGATAATTGGCAAATTCTTTTGGATTTACAAGCGAAGACTGTTCGATCAGCGTACACATAATTGTGTCCTGCTCGCCTACCGTCAGCATATCCAGTACTCCATCCGTCACCATAATCACCATATCGCCGGATTCCAGTTCCAGTTTTTCCTGATCTGTTTCAATATCCGCAAGGACTCCGATTGGCAGGGATGTAGAGCGAATCATTTCCACTTTGTTCTTTCTCTTGATAAATGTCGTTGACGCGCCTGCTTTTACAATTTCGCATGTTCCATCATACAGATCAAACAAACTGACATCCACCGTGGAAAAACGCACCTCTTCTCTTCCGATTACAAGCGCCGTGTTCATCATCTGGATTGCTGTATTGACCGGGAATCCTGCCTCCAGAAGTTCTTCCAACATTTCCACAACCATTGTACTGTCCCGGAATGCTTCTTCCCCGGAACCCATGCCATCTGACAGGGCAATACCTTTCTTACCACCCGGAAGATCTGTCATCAAAAATGTATCTCCTGAAATACTCTCGCCTTCTTTGCCGATTCTGGCAACTCCCTGTATCGTCTGGTATTTTGCCCCTTCCACACAGGCGATGGACGCATATTCATTTCCGAGAATCGGGCGCTCATTCTGCCCCGGAATCATCGGGTGTCCCAGACATTTCCCCACTTCGTGTGCAAGCTCTTTTGTCGCAATACACTGCCCCTTCGGCGCTTTTACACTTAAATGTACTTCATATTTTCCCTGCGGGGTAATATAGAATACTGCCGACATCATTTTAATGTTCTGTTTTTTCAAGTAATTTTTTAATTTCTTTTCCAGATGCCGATCCTCAAAAATACTTGCCTCCAGTTCTCTTGTCGTATACTGGATCATTTTCGCAAAGCTCTGCAGCTGTCCTGCATAGCCTTCCCGGTTCTGCACCATCCGATTGTTCCATATGAGCTGCTGTTTTGCATTTTCAAATGCTTCCAATGTCTCCCGCAGAAAACGAGGTGCCATCACGCACTGTTTCTGAAGTTTTCTTTTTAATTCAATATTGATTTCCGCACCGTATTTCTCCACTGCACACAGGATGTCGTACATACGCTGATATGTCTGGATCTTTTTCTCGCCCAGACATTCTTCCCGGTTCTCACAATTTTCGCATACCTGCTCCGTCACTCTGGAAAACATTGTTTCCAGTTCCTCTCTTGAAAATGTTCCCTTATACCCTTCCAGTGTAAAGAATGTTCTGGATAAATGAACCAGCGAATCTGCAAATTTGTCCATCTGCATCACATACGGATTGGAAAATGCTCCTTTTTCTTTTAATTCTTCCACCCTTATCTCCCCTTTTATAATTGTAATGCCAGCAATAAATCAGCGATAAAACACGCGCTGCAAGTTTTATTCGCTGATTAGCGGTCGGTAAATGCTACCATGCAAGCATGGCGCATTTGCCTCGTCGCCATAACTGAAAAAGCTTTGGGAATTCTCCCAAAGCTTATCATCTGTATCTTTTATTTTGCTTTAAATATGATCTCATTCTTATGTACGAGATGTAACTTCTCACGTGCAATCTCTTCTACATATGCATCAGTATCTGCATACTTCTCCATATCTTCGATCTGTGCAGTCCGTGCTTTCTCCTGTTTGATCTGTTCTTCTAACTTTGTTTCTCTTGCAATACTCTGCTGTTCCTTTGCCTTAAGTGACATTCCACTTACGGTCAGTGTAATGATCATCAGCACCAGCACAGTTCCAATTGCAATCATGCTTCTCTTGTGTGTTCTGACACGCCTTCTCTGCCCAAAGCTCACGCGTCTCTTTTGTCTCTTTGCATTCATAATTATATACTCACCCTTTTGCCCGGTCCCACCCAGGCTTTTCCCTTAATTACTTATATATGATAAATGTTTTTCGGACATTTCGCAAGTTTTTAAGGGCATTTATTTTTCTTGCGTGTGTAGATTTTTTTTTGCACTTTTTTTAGATGAGTATACAGGATTGATATAAGAATCGCGCCTCCTACCACACCTAGTATGCAATACCATCTCATACTACCATTATTTGTGTGGTAATTCTGCACAAAGATATAAAATGCAGATCCAATCCAGAAAATTAGGTCTTCACTCTCCATAATGCGAAGATTATGTCTGACAATTTGACGGAACACATTCAGTCCGATATAAACCAACCGCACGATCATCCCAGTAAGCAGTGCAGCAAGAAAAATCACGACTTCTTCCCGAATCTGTGGCATGCGTTACCGGAACAATTTTGCAAAAATATTCTCGCCTCTGCTGACCGCCGACTGTACATCCGAATAAGCGATGCTGTCTATCGTCCCGGACAGATCCACCTCGCCTTTTTCCAGATTCAGCCGGTTCACATGCAGATCGCTCCCCTTGACCATAAGCATTCCCTGTTCCGTCTCCAGAAACACTTCATTCAGATCAAAAGACAACACATCCAGCACACCTGTCACCAGACTTGTCTTCCGGTTATTTACAACCAGTTTATGATTTTTCGATACCGTTGTTCTTTCTTCCATCTGTATCCCAACCTTTCTTAATCGAGCCGGACACGCAGGAGTTGCATACGCTTCTGATAAACACTGCTAACATTCACCTAAGAAAATTGCTGCACATTCCTGCGGAGCATTTATCTTAACCGAAATTGGCATTTCCTCCAGGCCATATTTATTGCCCGCCATTTATTCATAGAAGCAAGCGTCTCCTCCGACTAAAATAATTTTATGAAAGATCAGGATAAAATATGACATTTTATAAATATTTAAACAATTCTTTTGCTTCTTCTTTCTTCGTTGTCTCCTGAATTGCCAGGACTTCGACTTTAACTGTCTTCGTACCGAACTGGATCTCGATAATATCTCCGACTTTAACTTTCACGGATGCTTTCGCAACATTCCCGTTGACAAGCACACGTCCCGCATCACATGCTTCATTCGCCACGGTTCTGCGCTTGATCAGGCGGGATACTTTTAAAAATTTGTCTAATCTCATGTTTTTCTTCTCCTCGAAATTTTTCTCAGGAAATAAATTTTCTATATACCTTCACACTCTGCTGCCTGCAACTTATCTATTTTGTTTAAGATTTCTGCACACCACTTTTTTCTATATTTAGCTGAAAAAAATATGATATCTGTAATTTCATTTTGTATGTGATAAATTATTATTGTTCTTCTTGTACAATCTCTTTTAATTAATAATACAATTGACGAATATTTCATTACATTATTGAAGGTTTTCTTCATAATGTTAAAGTGCTTTCACCCAACCTGTAGATAGTCTGAAAGGTGTTGTTTTATAGGCAGCCTGCATTTCCTCATCGCCATAAATCACGACCACCGGCTTAGCCGGTGGTTTATTTGTTTTCCAAAGTTCCGTTTTTCGGATCAACGAAAAACTCCACAATGTAAAACAGGACTTTGCCCTAACAACAAAAGGAGTGCCTGACGCCACAGCGCAAGACACTCCGTTATAATCCACTACTATTACTGATTATGCATTAACAGCATCTTTTAAAGCCTTACCAGCTTTGAATTTTGGAGCTTTGCAAGCCTCAATCTTCATTGTCTTACCTGTCTGAGGATTTCTACCCTCTCTTGCAGCTCTCTTGCTTACTTCAAATGTACCAAAACCAACTAACTGGATTTTATGCTCTTTTTTCAGCTCTTCTGTAACAACATCAACAAATGCTTTTAAAGCTTTCTCGGAATCTTTTTTAGATAATTCTGCTGCGTCAGCGATTGCTGCTACTAATTCTGTTTTGTTCATGGATAATTTTCCTCCTCTTGTTTAACTATAGAATCCCTTATTTATTCTATTCTGTCATCGGTTTTCACGTCCCCGCGCCAACCGCCTTTAGTTACTGTTATACCTGTTTTCTTATTGTTTGTCAAGGAATTTCATCCAGAAAATGCCCATTTTCCGGCATTTTCACACTTTTTTGCAGTTTTCTGAAAGTCTCTTTTAAAGCCCCTGTACTGGTTCATTAAAAACAGCTTTTAAAAACTTCTTTTTCTGTTTCATCTGCATCACTGCCGTCTGCAATTTCTCGACATTTTTTACAGACATCCACGCCTTATTTGAATGATAGTACACACTCGCAACTTTCCAGAATTTTTCCGGATACATAAGCCGGATGCGCAGATAATCCATTTCATCCGAACTAATTGGACGGATCGCTGAATACGCATTTAACACTGCATCTGCAAAACGTTCTTTCCATCCATTTTTCTCCATTGTTTTTCTGAGAAAATAATACAGATCTTCCACCTGCACATCCTGATGAAACTTTTCGAAATTAGTGATCGCAGCGACCTTGCTGCTGCGCATATCCCGGCACATCAGTATATTATGATAATTGTATTCCCCATGAATCATCTTGCCCGTGAGAAAGCAGTCATTTCTAAGTTTCTCATAGTCTGAATTGCCAAGCCTTTCCGTTGCCGCCTGCGCCCATTCATACATACTGTCGAAAGCTTTCAGGAATGCACATTCAAACTCTCCTTTCAAAGGCACCTTTCTGATAAAACGGCGCACTTTTTTCAGTTCTCTGTCATGCTTTTCATATATTTTCACCAGATGTTCCGCCTGTCCGCATTTATTTTCCATGGGATGCTGAAGAAGGAGATGAAGCTTTGCAAGCTCTGCCGACGCCTCCACCAGTTCTTCTGATCGGCGTATTTCGCATTCTTTTCCATCACACCAGCGCTTCAATATATATTTCTCCCCATTTTCCATTTCTGTAATATGCCCGCCTTCCCTGTTCATTTCTATATGATCCAAATGAGTGTATCCTTCAGTTCTCAGATATTCATATAATTCACAGAGTGCAGGAATCCGGTTTGCGGTCAGCGACACTTCTTTAAGCAGAAACCATCCCCGATTTGTATCGCATAAAACAGCACCCCTGATCTTGCGGGTGCTGCTTATCTCCATATTATATTGTTCTAACACATTTTGTTCTAACTCCTGCATATCTATCCCCTGCACTTTACATATCATATTCTTTCTAAATGTATGTAAAAGCAGGCGTGAATATACCAAAAGGGGACGGGGATTTTCTAGAAAATCCCCGTCCCCTTTTGGTTACTTTATCCACTTACTTATTCACACATTTATACACTTAGTTATCCCAAATATTGGAATAACTTTTCTTTTGTATTCATATCCGGATCGTCAATTACAAGTTCCAGCAATTCTTCTAATTTTTCTCCGATTTTTTTACCCGGCTTCATTCCTGCTGCAATCAAATCACTTCCGTTTACTGCCAGTGTTTTCAAAGATACACACTGCCCAAGTGCGACAATTTTCCGGTATAACTCTTCTATTTCGTCCAGATTCTGTATTTTTTCTTCTCTTTTGTACAGGCTCTGCGCAAGTACATCCGCACGCCTTACTTCCATATAATATGGAAATAATTCTTCACCTATAATATTCATCGCGCGCCGCACATTTTTTTCCGTTGCTTCCATGCGGTAATCGTGATATTTTACAAGTTTTGTCACTTTACGCAATGTATCATTATCGAATTTCAGGCGCTTTAATACACGTCCGGCAATTTTCTCACTCTCTGCCGCATGTTTTTTAAAATGTGCAACTCCATTTGCATCCATCGTTTTTAGAGCTGGTTTTCCTGTGTCGTGTAAAAGCATAGTCAAACGCAGTATCTTATCTGCACGTACATTTTTCATCGCATGCAGTGTATGTTCACCCACGTTATACATATGGTGCGGTGTCTCCTGTATCGTTTCCATCATACGATCAAATTCTGGCAGAAATATCTGTGTAATTTTCAATTCCCATGCCATTTTAAGTAACTCCGGTCGGTCGGAAGTGAGCATCTTCACAAGCTCCACCTGTATCCGTTCCGCACTGATATTTCTAAGTGTTGGTGCCAGCTCACGCATACCTTCTTTTGTATCTTCTGAAATATCAAATCCCAGCTGTGCAGCAAAACGCACACCTCGCAAGATTCTGAGTGCATCTTCGCTGAAACGTTCTTTGGCATTTCCCACACACCGGATACATTTCCTTTGCAGATCCTCTTTTCCTCCGAAAATATCAATCAGTCCGTCTTTATCATTGTATGCCATTGCATTGATTGTAAAATCTCTGCGCAGCAAATCCTCTTTCAGGCTTCTTGTAAACGTCACTTCCCTCGGATGTCTGCTGTCGGTATATTCCCCGTCAATCCGGTACGTTGTAACTTCATATCCCTCTCTGCCAAATACAACCGTCACTGTACCGTGTTCAATCCCTGTGTCAAATGTTTTATCAAATAAAGATTTTGTCTCTCCGGGCATCGCAGATGTTGTGATGTCCCAGTCACCCGGCGTTCTATTTAAAAGTGAATCTCTTACACACCCACCAACTGCATACGCTTCATAACCATACATCTGCAATGTAGTGATAATCTTCTGCACATTCTCTGGTAATTGTAATTCTAAATATTCCACATTTTTACCTCCACTTATCCACATTCCATTTTATCATACCACATTTTTGAATTGGGGACGGGGTTTTTCCAGAAAATCCCCGTCCCCAATTCAAAAAGACCTGTCCCTAATTATCTAATATATTTCTTCTAACACTTGTTTTCTTATGTTTTCCACCATACATTGTGAAATATTAAGAGCCGTTTTTATTTTTCGATCAAATTCGTTTCTCATTGCTGAGTATTCTAATATTTCCTTCATAGATTCTTTATATTGCTGTGACATACTTTTTAATATCTCTACAGCAATCTCTTTCATTTGATCAAATTCTTCTTCCTTTATATCAATAAATAATAGCTTGTTACTACTATCCGGCAAATTATGAAATGCCCAGAACTGCTCTGCTGTTCCAAAAAATTCCTTGATTTTTTTATATACATTTTCATCCAAGATCTCTTTTTTTCTTATTTTACATAATTCATTCATGCTTCCATATTTATATGATCTTGGATCTTTACATAATTTTGCCTTTACGGGATTCAAATGAATATAGCGCAAACAGTTCCAAAAATAATTGGCATCTTCTATGCACTGGCTTTGAAAACGATTTTGAAAAACAACTCCTGATCTTTTATGTTTATAATTATAATATGATGCATATTTTGATGATATAACAGCCATAAATGCTGATAAATCTGATAAACTTGCTTTTATTAAAAGGTGAAAATGATTGGGCATGATGCAATAAGAATATATGCCCACATGATATTTGTCACAATTCTCCCGAATCAAATTTAACATTCGTCCTTTTTCTCGGTTTTGTGCAAATATAGATAAATGATTGACTCCTCGATTAGTTACATGATAAATATCTGATATACTTTTCTTCCTTGATTTACGAGGCATTCCTGTCTCCTTTCCTAAAAAGGGACAGGTCTTTTTCAATTGGGGACGGGGATTTTCTAGAAAATCCCCGTCCCCAATTATATTTTAATAAGATTTTCCCCAATATGCCATCTGTTTTGCAGGTTTTCCACAATAGATACATTTGTCGGAAATAAATTCTTCATCTTCAATCAGACATCTGGTTGCTGCTCCGCCTGTCAGATATTTTACTTCGCCTTCACATTCTGGATCTCCGCACCAGCAGGCTTTAACAAATCCACGATTTGCTTTGAACTTCTCTACCATTTCGTCCATTGTTGTTGCTGTATCGATGTGGCTGTTCAGGAACTCTTCTGCGCGGTTGTACATATCCTGCTGTTCCTGTTCAAGGATTTCACGCAGTTTTACAGCAATCTCATCCAGAGATACAACGATCTTCTCACGATTGTCACGACGTACAACCACAACCTGATTCTTCTCGATATCTTTTGGTCCAATCTCGATACGTGTCGGGATTCCGAGGATCTCCTGCTCAGAGAATTTCCATCCCGGGCTCTTGTCGGAATCATCAATCTTCACTCTGTATCCTGCTTTTTTCAGCTCATCAAACAGTGCATATGATCTGTCCAGAACGCCTTCTTTGTGCTGTGCGATCGGAATAACTCTACATTCTACCGGTGCAACATGCGGTGGTAATACAAGTCCGTCGTCATCACCGTGAACCATAATAAGTGCTCCGATACTTCTTGTAGACCATCCCCATGATGTCTCATAAGCACTGTGTAATTCGTTATTTTTATCTACATATTTAATATCAAATGCATCCGGGAATCCACTTCCGAAGAAATGACTTGTCGCAGACTGAAGTGCTTTTCCGTCATGCATCAATGCTTCAATCGTATATGTGTCTTCTGCTCCTGCGAATTTCTCGTGTTCTGCCTTTCTTCCTGCTACAAATGGAATAGCCATTGTCTCTTTATAGCAATCCTTATAAACTTCCCACATCTGAATTGTTCTTTCTTCAGCTTCTTCGTATGTTGCATGAAGTGTATGGCCTTCCTGCCACAAGAATTCTCTGGAACGTAAGAACGGTCTTGTTGTCTTCTCCCAGCGCAGTACGGAGTTCCACTGGTTCCATACCTTCGGAAGATCTCTGTATGATTTTACTGTTTTTGCCCACAGGTCACAGAATAAAGTCTCGGATGTCGGACGAATACATAATCTTTCCTGTAATCTCTCCATTCCACCATGTGTTACCCATGCAACTTCCGGTGCAAATCCTTCTACGTGATCTGCTTCTTTCTCAAGAAGTTCTTCCGGAATCAGAACCGGCAGGTATACATTCTCTACACCTGTTTCTTTAAAACGTCTGTCCAGATCTGACTGAATCAGTTCCCAGATCGCATAACCATTCGGTAAGTAGTTCATGCATCCTTTTACGCTGGAATAATCACAAAGATTTGCTTCACGTACAACGTCTGTGTACCACTGTGCGAAATCTTCGTCACGAGATGTGATATTTTTTACTAATTTTTCTTTTGCCATCTTTCTTTCTCCTTTTCTACTTTATTCTGGGAGCTCCTTTTATAAAGCTACAAATATAAATCCAACATTTTTACAGTGCCAGAAAAAAATATAATATGCTTTGACACATGTCTTGCATCAGCCGCATTACGGAACAACTATAACACTCATTTAGCAAGCCCTGATGTGGAACATAGATCGTTTGCGAATCTGCTCATAAATAAAATCATCTGGTACTCACTACGTTGTAAGCCTATAAGCGAAAAACATGGTGAAAGGTTTTGATTTCAACATCATCTTAATAAAACATCTACAGAACCTGCCACTGACAATTTTTTCCGGTGGTCAGGACAATAATGATAGCGATAGCATAAAACACGCTTTTCAAGTTTTATCCGCTGATTAGCGATCGTCAAATGTGATCATGCAAGCATGGTACATTTTCCTCGTCGCCATAATAAAAAACGCCGGACCTTTCAGCTCCCTAAAAAGGGACCGAAAAGCTCGGCGGTACCACCCTAGTTAACTGCAACCCTTTTGCAGTTCTCTTCATTCATCATTAACGCTGACGGAAACGCTGTATTTTCATACAGTGGCTCCAAGACCGGTTCCACAGTGCTCCTGCCAGACATCTTTCACCATTATGATGTCCTCTCTGCTGCCCGCTACCATGTACTAATTCTCTTCATCGCCATATTATTTATGGAATTGTTCATAATTTTAATCTATGGTTTTTCTTTTGTCAAGCAACAAGCATGATTATTTTTCGCTCCTAAATTGAAAATTTAAACTCCACTCTTAATCTCCATGATGGATCTTACTCCTGCATAAATAGAATTTAACCTTGCAAGCTCTAAATTCACATATGTAAAACACTTAACACAAAATAAATCATTCTATCAAGGCTCTACTCTATATTTTGCATATGCACAACAAATTACAATGTAGAAATTCAATAAAAGTCACAACTTTTAAAGTCTGAGTGGAATTTAGTTCCGCACTGGAATTTACTTTTTCAAGTCAGCCTCCTGCATTTGTATTTTCCGGCAATCCCGCTATAATTTATTTGCATATTCCATAGCTCTGTGCTTAAATAAAAAAAGAAATCCAGATTTCTGACAGGAGGAAATCATTCATGCAGAATCATATTCAAAAAAATTACAGAAAAAATAATTCTACTTTAAATATTTTATTCGAGGATTCCGATATTATCGTATGTGAAAAACCGCACGGCACAGCAACGCAGAGCCGCCGTATTGGTTCGCCTGATATGGTAAATCTGATCAAACGCCACATTTATGAAACATCTTCTGATAAAAGCGAGCCATATCTCGCAGTAATACACAGACTGGACCAGCCAGTCCGCGGTATTCTTGTCTTTGCCAAAACACCTGCTGCCGCAAAAGATTTAAACCGCCAGCTTCAGAATGGTGATTTTGGAAAATATTATCTTGCCCTGACAAACGGAATTCCGTCTGACACTTCTGGAACACTGGAAAATTATTTGTATAAAAATCCGCAGACTAACACTGCGTCTGTCTGTGATGCAAAAAAGAAAGGCGCAAAAAAAGCTCGCCTCTTCTACGAAATCCATAATGAGTTACGAGATTTTTTCACAGATACTTCCCGTTCCACTCCAGATACTATCAACACAAATTCCGAAGATATTTTTTTCAGTAAAAACCCCGTAAACGCCGGGGATGAACATGCTTCAGACATCCAGGATATTTTTTCAAGCAGCACCTCTGTGGACAACGGGCAGTCCACGAAGACACTTCTCAAAATCCATCTGGACACCGGACGCTTTCACCAGATCCGCTGCCAGCTCGCTGCTATCGGATGCCCGATCGTCGGCGACACAAAATACAATCCAGACTGCCGTGCAAAAAAAGGATGGCAGACATTATGTCTGTGTGCATATAAACTTGATTTTACACATCCTGTCACACATAAAAAAATGCATTTTTCTTTACTAGCCTGATTTTGATGACCAACCCGATATGAGCATACTTCTAAATACTATGACATCTGCAACAAAACGGGCAGTCGCGTAAAGTGCGATGATTCTTTCTCTTTTACAAGAAAAATTTTAAGGACGGAAGAGATGCATTTCTTCCGTCCTTAAACATTTCATTTCTTAATCAGTTTATATGATAGCGGCTACGCTTCCATAACTTCTTTACTCATTGCTTCTTCATACTTGCTAAGAATAATATTCTGGATACGCTCTCTCGTTCCGGAATTGATCGGATGCGCAATATCACGGTACTCTCCGTCCAATGACTTCTTGCTTGGCATAGCAATGAAAAGTCCCTTCTCGCCTTCAATCACTTTGATATCATGAATGACAAATTCTTCATCCATTGTGATCGAGACAACCGCCTTTAATTTGCCCTCCTTTGCTACCTTTCTCACTCGTACATCTGTAATCTGCATTTGTTCTAGCCCCTTTCTTTCAGCCGTTGTACTGTAATCTTTCTACAGCACATACCTCTCGTTCTTTTCGATGACCACTTTCACACCATCTTCCCCTACATGCCTTGTGTTCGCTCTGATGGTGTTACGACTTTCTACAATACAGTTTTCAATATAAGTATTGTCCCCAAGATAAACATCATTCAGAATGATAGAATTTTTAATTACACAATTATTTCCGACGAATGTCTTCTTAAATAATATAGAATTTTCGACGGTACCATTGATAATACTTCCACTTGCAATCAGACTGTTCTTTACAACCGCACCCGGATTATACTTTGCAGGCGGCAGGTCGCTTACCTTTGAATATACATCTGGCTGTTCCTTGAAGAAGTAGTTTCTTACCTCCGGTTTCAGGAAATCCATATTCGTCCGATAATATGCATCCACGGTCGAAATACTGTTCCAGTAGTCTTTTATTTTATAACCATATATTTTCTTCAGATTCTTGTATCTGATGAGAATATCGGTCACAAAATCATGTCTGTCCTCTTCCGCACAGTGCTCGATCATATCGATCAGATGTCTTCTCCTGATCACATAAATCCCGGTGGAAATAGTGTTGGACTTAGCCACCATCGGCTTCTCTTCAAATTCTTCCACGCGCATCGTATCATTCATCTTCAATGTTCCAAACCGGCTCGCATCCTCTCCTGGAGCAAGTTCTTTACACACGATCGTAATGTCTGCGCGTTTTGCTATATGATATTCCAGAACCTTGTTATAGTCCATCTTATACACCGCATCGCCGGATGTAATGATAACGTAAGGTTCGTGGCATCTCTTCAAAAAATCAAGATTCTGGTAAATCGCATCTGCGGTTCCTCTGTACCAGTATCCGTTATCTGCTGTGATTGTCGGGGTAAATACATAAAGTCCGCCCTGTTTTCTTCCGAAATCCCACCACTTGGAGGAATTCAGATGTTCATTCAACGAACGGGCATTATATTGTGTTAAAACTGCCACTTTCTGAATATGTGAGTTGGACATATTACTGAGTGCAAAATCAATCGCCCGGTAACTTCCTGCGATCGGCATTGCTGCTACTGCACGTTTCTGTGTAAGTTCTTTCATCTTATAACTGTTGCCACCCGCTAGAATAATTCCTACTGCTCTCATACCCGTTCACCTGCCTTTATCAAAGTCTCTCCGCTGTCCAGTACGCCATCCGGGTAATCCTCTGCCGTTGTCTTACCACTGATCGCAGTATTTTTTCCAATCTGTACTTTTTCCGGGATTACCGAATTCTCTCCAATCGTTACCAGTCCAAAAGAATATACGGACGGTTTCAGGCGGTTCGGTACATCTCTTCCGATTCCCATTACAACTTCATCACCGATTTTACAGTTCTCTGCGATAATCGCCTTGTCCACAACACAGTTTTTGCCGATTACTGCATCCTTCATAATGATAGAATCTCTCACAACGGTTCCTTCTCCTATCACAACACCAGATCCGATAACACTATTGTGAACTTCACCGTAAATTTCTGATCCATTACCGATAATGCATCTGTCGATCACTGCCTGTTCGGAAATATACTGCGGCGGCAGGATGCCACTGTTTGTATAAATCTTCCAGAACTCTTCATAAAGATTGAACTCTGGAATGATATCGATCAGTTCCATATTCGCTTCCCAGTAAGAACCAAGCGTTCCTACGTCTTTCCAGTAACCATTGTACTCGTAAGCAAATAAGCGTTCACCTTTTCTGTGACAATATGGAATAATATGTTTACCAAAATCACATCCAGACTCATCTCTCATCGTATGCAATGCTTCTTTGAGCACCGGCCAACTGAATATGTAAATTCCCATAGATGCGAGATTACTCTTCGGCTTCTCTGGTTTTTCCTGAAATTCTGTGATCCTTCCATCATCATCTGTGATCACGATTCCAAATCGGCTTGCCTCTTCCATCGGCACCGGCATCGCTGCGATCGTCACATCCGCATTATTCGCTTTGTGATAATCCAGCATAACTTCATAGTCCATCTTATAGATATGATCTCCGGATAAGATCAGTACATAATCCGGATGAAAAGTCTCTATGTAATCAATATTCTGATAAATCGCATTCGCAGTTCCGGTATACCATTCACTGCTCGTGCTCTTCTCATATGGTGGTAAAATCGTTACTCCACCATAATTTCTGTCCAGATCCCACGGAATTCCGATTCCGATATGAGCATTCAATCGAAGCGGTTGATACTGTGTCAGTACTCCCACGGTGTCAATTCCAGAATTAATGCAGTTACTCAGAGGAAAATCAATAATCCGGTACTTTCCTCCGAAAGCTACTGCAGGTTTTGCAACTTTAGCAGTTAGGACTCCAAGTCTGCTGCCTTGTCCGCCTGCCAGAAGCATTGCTATCATTTCCTTCTTTCTCATGTCTTCACCCCTTCACAGTCGTTTATTATCTTATTATAGCATATATTTATCCTTCCGTGAACATTTTTCACAATTTTAGTAAACGTTTCGTGACCTTTTTATGAAAATATACCAAGAAATTTTAGGTTGGTTTTTTTGCCAGATATGTTTATAATAATATGATAGAAGTAAGTAAATTATGAACACTTTCCGGCAACCCGCCGGAGCATTAAAACTAAGGATGGTAGCTTATGTATAAAATCAATTTTGAACAACCGGTACACGTACACTTCATTGGAATTGGCGGAATCAGCATGAGTGGTCTGGCAGAAGTTCTTTTGGAAGAACATTTCACAATCTCCGGATCAGATAACAAACGTTCTCCGCTTACAGAACAGCTTGAGAAAGCCGGCGTCACTATTTTTTACGGACAGAAAGCTTCTAATATAATAGAAGGAATTGATGTTGTTGTTTACACGGCAGCAATTCATGCAGACAACGAGGAATATCAGGCAGCAGTCCAGAAAGGACTTCCTATGCTGAGCCGTGCCGAACTCCTCGGACAGTTAATGACTAATTATGATACTCCGATCGCTGTATCCGGAACCCATGGCAAGACAACAACAACTTCCATGCTTTCCCACATTCTTTTAAGTGCCGAGATGGATCCAACGATTTCTGTCGGCGGTATTTTAAAAGCCATCGGTGGTAATATCCGCGTCGGTAATTCCGAAATCTTCCTTACAGAAGCATGCGAATACACGAACAGTTTCCTGCATTTCTTCCCGAAGATTGGAGTTATTTTGAACATTGATGAGGATCATCTGGATTTCTTCAAAGACCTTGCGGATATCCGTCACTCTTTCCGCAAGTTTGCTGAGCTATTGCCGGCAGACGGCACACTTGTTATTAATGGTGAGATTCCGGAGCTTCACGAGATCACAGACGGGCTTGCATGCCGTGTTGTAACTTATGGTCCGGACAGTTCTTATGACTACAGTGCAACAAATATTCTTCACGACCAGATCGGAGAGGCTTCTTTCGATTTCGTGAAAAATGGAGAGTTTGTAACAAGAATCGCACTCTCTGTCAACGGAGATCACAACGTATCTAACGCACTGGCAGCACTTGCTGTGGCTGATATTCTGAAAATCGATCCGAAGACGGCCGGACAGGGACTGAAAGATTTCCACGGTACAAACCGCAGATTTGAATACAAAGGTGAATTTGACGGCGTCACTGTCATTGATGATTATGCACATCATCCGACAGAGATCACTGCTTCCCTGACTGCTGCAAAACATTATCCACACCGTGAGATCTGGTGTATTTTCCAGCCTCACACTTATACACGTACCAAGGCTCTCTTCCCGGAATTTGCTGAAGCATTATCTCATACGGATCATGTGATCCTTGCAGATATTTATGCCGCAAGAGAGACAGACACACTCGGCATCTCTTCCAAAGACCTTGCAGACGCAATCGCTGAAAAAGGTGCAGATGTATATTATTTTCCTTCTTTTGAAGAGATCGAAAACTTCTGTCGCGAACATTGTCAAAAAGGTGATGTGTTGATAACTATGGGAGCCGGAGACGTTGTAAACATTGGGGAAACGCTCGTTAAGTAAGAGTTATCCACATTTTCCACAGGATTTTATCCACAAAAAACCTGATTTTTGGCTTAAAAATTTCTTTTTTGCCCGGTCAACTGATGTTATAATAATCCTGCAACATTTGAAAGACATTAGGAGGCTCATCAGGCGGGTATGAAAACACTGACTTTAACAAATCAGGCAAAAAAAACAGTTACGGTTCTGGAGAACGAATTCATTGACCGGTATATGCCAAAAGCAAATGGAGAATATGTAAAAGTTTATCTTATGCTTCTTCGCCACCTGGACGAGTCTGCCTCTTTGCCGGCTCCGTCCAGACTGGCTGATCTTTTAGAGTGTACGGAGAAAGATATTTTACGCGCTTTCAAATACTGGGAAGGTCAGGGACTTCTCGAATACAAAGAAGAAGCTCCGGACCGTTCTTTACAAGCTGAAGTTTCTCCATCAGAAGCTTCGCTGACTGTTGCACCGGTTTCGTGTACGGACAAGTCTGTGAACACCAGAAAGCATGGTAACCGCAAGGAATTTAAAGAATTACTTTTTGTAGCTGAACAGTATCTTGGCAAGACTTTATCTGCTACAGATATTAATGCGATTACATATTTTTATGAGACATTACAGATGTCAGCTGATTTGATCGAGTATCTAATCGAATATTGTGTTGAAAACGGACATAAGAGTATCCATTACATCCAGAAAGTTGCTTTATCCTGGCACAGTCAGGATATCCGCACTGCAGAACAGGCAAAGACCAATTCTGTTCTTTACAACAAGAACTGCTATTCTATTCTGAATGCTTACGGAATCAAAGGACGTGCTCCGGCAGCATCTGAGATCGCATATATCCGCAAGTGGCACGAAGAATATGCTTTTTCTCTGGAAATCATTCTGGAAGCATGTGACC
Source organism: Dorea sp. AM13-35 (assembly GCF_003473885.1). Taxonomy (NCBI): domain Bacteria; kingdom Bacillati; phylum Bacillota; class Clostridia; order Lachnospirales; family Lachnospiraceae; genus Dorea; species Dorea sp. AM13-35. The sequence goes on along the minus strand of NZ_QUCZ01000005.1, from coordinate 177,817 downwards.
GAACCATGAATATGATCCATCAGCCGAATTTTGAATATACAGATTCTATTCTGAAGAACTGGTATAAGAAAAACGTCCACACTTTAGAAGACGTCTCTGTTCTGGATGCTGCATTTACACGTGCGAAAGCAGACAAAGCCAGACAGCAGACAACGCAGCCTTCCAAACCTTCCGGAAGGAATAAGTTTAACAATTTTGAAAACCGCTCTTATGACATGAACGATCTGGAGCGCAGACTGATACAGCAATAAGCAGACAAGGGAGATTTTCTTTATGGCACTTTCAAATTCACAGTACAATGAACTGATGCGCATCTATGAGCAGCGCCAGCTGGACGCCGTCCATCAGGTGCAAGAGCGCTATGAACGCGTCACACAGGCGATCCCTGAGTTTGCAGAAATAGATAACGCCATCTCTTCTGCCAGTATCCGGCAGGCGAGACTTCTGTTAAATGGCGAGACTTCTGCTCTGGCAGATTTAAAGCAAGAGATACATACCTTATCTGCCCGCAAGAAAGAATTACTCAAATCACATGGATATCCGGCACATTATCTGGAGCCGCATTATCTCTGCCCGGACTGCAAAGACACGGGCTATATCGAAACGAATAAATGCCACTGCTTCAAAAAAGCAATTGTGGATTTATTATATACACAGTCAAACTTGCAGGAGATTTTAAAATCCGAGAATTTTTCTACACTTTCTCTGGATTATTACTCACGCAACCACATAGATCCGGTAACAGGACGATCCTCTCTGGATTCTATGAAGACTGCTCTACATGCATGTCATGAATTTGTAGATACATTTTCCACGGATTTTCGGAACATACTATTATATGGAGACACCGGTGTCGGCAAGACATTTCTGTCAAACTGTATTGCCAAAGAGCTGATAGATGCTGCTTATTCTGTCATCTACTTTTCTTCCAAGCATTTTTTTGATATACTTGCTGAGAATACGTTTGGCAAAAAGGATTCAGATTCTTACGATGAGGAATCCCCGGACACCAATTACATTTACAACTGTGATCTTCTGATCATTGACGATCTCGGCACAGAGATGGCAAATGGTTTTACATCTTCCCAGTTGTTTGCGTGTCTGAACGAACGTATTTTACGCCGGAAATCTACGATTATTTCTACGAATCTGGCATTAGATGATATCAAAAACATCTATTCAGAAAGAATTTTCTCCCGGCTCAGTAGCAGTTATACAATGCTTCGTCTGACCGGAGATGATATTCGCATCCAAAAAAAATTATTAAACCTAGGAGGTACAAAAGATGTTACGTCGTAACGAACGTGTTCTGGATAATATACCTGTTGGAGCTCTTGGAATCATTGCCCTTGACGGATGTCAGGAGATGGGAAAAAGAGTTAATGACTACATTGTAAACTGGCGTCGTGAAGACAGCCATGAATTTAAAAACGATGTAGTATTCAAGGGTTATGAAAGAGACAATTACCTGATTGATGCAAAGGTTCCGCGTTTTGGTTCCGGAGAAGCCAAAGGTATTATTGGTGAATCTGTCCGCGGTAAAGACCTGTATCTAATGGTTGATGTATGCAATTATAACCTGACTTATTCCCTGAGTGGACATACAAACCATATGTCTCCGGATGATCATTTCCAGAATCTGAAACGTGTCATCGCAGCCGTTGGCGGAAAAGGTCGTCGTATCAACGTGATCATGCCATTCCTTTATGAGAGTCGCCAGCACAAGAGAAGCGGACGCGAGTCTCTGGATTGTGCACTTGCTCTGCAGGAGTTAGTACGCATGGGTGTAGACAACATCATTACTTTTGATGCACATGATCCGCGTGTACAGAATGCAATCCCGCTCAGTGGATTTGAAACCGTTCGTCCTACCTATCAATTTGTAAAAGGACTTTTACGCAAATATAAAGATCTCCAGATCGACAGCGAACATATGATGGCGATCAGCCCGGATGAAGGTGCTACCGGTCGTGCTGTTTACCTTGCCAACGTATTGAATCTGGATATGGGTATGTTCTACAAGAGACGTGATTATACAAAAGTCGTAGATGGACGCAATCCGATCGTTGCACATGAGTTCCTTGGTTCTTCTGTTGAAGGAAAAGATGTAATCATCTTAGATGATATGATTTCTTCCGGTGACAGTATCTTAGATGTTGCCAGACAGTTAAAACGCCGCAAAGCAAAACGTATCTTTGCCGCCGCAACATTCGGACTGTTCACAAACGGACTGGACAAATTCGACCAGGCATACGAAGAAGGTACTATTGATGGTATCCTGACAACAAATCTGATCTATCAGACACCTGAACTTCTTGAGCGCCCTTACTATATCAACTGTGATATGAGTAAATATATCGCACTCCTGATCGACACACTGAACCATGACGGTTCTGTCAGCAGCATTCTTTCCCCGAACGAAAGAATCCAGCACGTTGTCGAGAAATATAAAAGAGGAGAAGAGATTTAAATCATCTCTTCTCACATTTAGAATCATATAGTCAAAAAGCCTGAAACCACGATGTGCTTGCACAGGAGTGGTTTTATGGCATCATACATTTTCCTTATTATACGGAATATGCATTTTCTTAAGCAGTTCTTCTTCCCGTTTCTGACACGTAAAAATCAACACCTGTTTTTTATTTTCTGCAAGCCACTGTAATGTATTTGCCAGACGTTTCTCATCATAAAATCCAAATGTATCATCCAGAATCAGTGGAAATTCTTCTTCATAGAGAAATTCTGCGGCTGCAATACGAAGTGCAAGATAGATCTGTTCCGCTGTTCCACGGCTCACCTGTTCTATCCGGATTTTCCTGTCCTCTGTAATGAGATAAATTCGCGTGTCTTCGTCTACAAAAAGCCGCTCGTATTTTCCACCTGTAAACGCACAGACAATCTCAGATACTCTGCCATTTAACAACTTGTCCGTCTGCTCGCGCAGTCTTCCCGACAAAGCTTCCAGTTGTTCATACGCCATCGTAACCGCTTCTCTCGTCTGCTGTAATCTCTCAATAACATCATCTGTCAAATCTAGTTCTTCCAGCTGTTCTTTCAGATTCTCATATTGTGTCTGTTTCTCTTTCAATTCTGCTTCTATGCGGTTCTGTTCCCAGAGCAGTTTCTCTCTGGATGCTTTTTCTTCTTCCGGTCGGATCTTTTCAAGTAGAATCTCCGACTCTGTTTTTTCCTTACGTTTACTTACTTTCATCCGATTCCAGATATAAATCAGGCAGCACAGGAAAATGATGATCGCCATCAGATAATTCCACGGTTTTGACACAATAAATAATGGGGAAATAATCAAAAGAACAAATACGATCAGCTCCATCGGATGAATCCGCCATTTGGAAACTTCTTCTGTATAAGCCAGACTGTCTTTTTTATTTTTCTGTTTTCCCATCTCCCGGAGTGCCAGTTCTTCACTGATGCGGTTCTTCTCTTCGGTGTACTTATGGATATCTGTCCATACATAGGATGCTTCCTGCTCCGTAATTTCCTGCTTTTTCTGTCGTTCTTCCAGTCTTATTTTTATCCGGCGTTCTATGTCCTTTTTTCGTTCCTTCAAGCGGGCAAATGCCGCCCCCAGATCGATGTCTCCCTTATCCTGCGCACAAGCATTGGTTGCATAATTGCGAAGCTCTGTTCCAAGTGAAGCATCCGGTGTTACTTTCAATTGCCCACAGGATATTGTATTCTCGTATCCTGAAGCAGTCAGCCCATCGAGTAGCATTTCCAGATCTCCATTTTCTACCGAAAATTCTTCTCCGTCTTCCTCACAGAACAATTCTGCCTTTCTCCCTGTTTTTTCAAATGATCTCTGTAGGCAGAATGTCTTGCCTCCCGCTTCAAATCGCAACACACCTGCATAGTAATTAGGATTTTCCCACGGTTCATACAGATGGCTTTCATCAGTTGCTGAAGCACGTCCACGTTTTCGCTCCATCCCAAATAACATCCCTTTCAGGAATGTGTGAATCGTTGATTTACCTGCTTCATTTTCTCCATAAAACAGTTGTATGCCGTCATTTACAGTAATTCTGCGATCTGCAAAACGCCCGAAATTCTTCATCCAGATCTCTCGTATACGCATAACTAACCCCTTCTTGTATCCATCAGCGCCTGTACTCCCTCACAAAGCGCACGATACTGTATGCTTTCCTGTGGATATTCTGATAATTCTTCGATAAATGCCCCCAGGATATCTTCTTTATGCTGTTTCATAAGCTGCCCAAAATCATATGCCGGCGTTGTCCGATCAGCGATTTCCAGTATATTCCATCCATGTTCATTTCCAAACGCCGGATGACCATATAAGCTGTCACTGGGAGAAAATCTCCGGACCGTCTCAAACATAATATCAGGATCCCTGAAGCCGGTCAGTATAAATTTATAAAAATGCTGTTCTCCCTGTTCGCGGATACATGCTTCTATTCGCTCCTGCAGCTCCTGATCGGTAAACTGCGGTGTCACTGTGATTTTCTCATGGATGTAACGTCTGACACTTGCCGGCACAAAACGTATCCTGCAGCCTTCATCTGTTATTTCACCTCTGATAAAACCATGCTTTCCGGTATCATTCTTATCGATTGGTTCCAGCGCACCACTGTATGCCGCTTTCCCATCTATCACAGTCTGTGGCTTATGAATATGTCCGAGTGCCACATAATCATAATCTACGCGCCGCAGATCCTCTTTGTTAAATGGAACATGTGTCTCATCTCCTCCATGCAGCAGCAAAATTTCGTATTTTTGTCTTCCCTTTTTCAACTGGCTGATATCCAGACGTTCTCTTATCTCCCGCGAATGGTAACTAAACCCACAGACAGATGTACTGATTTCCGGAAGTTCGATACACTGTGGCTCATCTGCCGATATCATATGCACATGTTTCTGCCAGTGAAATGTACGGTAATAAGAATCTTTTTTTATGTAATCGTGGTTTCCTGCGACCAGAACCACCTGTGTTTTTGTCAATTTTCCAAACAGGTAACTGACCTCTTTTAATTCACGAAGCAGCGGTTGTCTGTGAAACAGATCTCCCACAATCAGTAAAAGATCTATCTTCTCCCGCTCACATGTCTCGATCACATTGCGGAAACTATTCCAGATCTCCTTTTTTCTTTTCTCTGTGAGTCCGTTTGGCAGGTCTGGACTTGCCCCTAAATGTATGTCCGCGAGGTGCAGAAACTTCATCTTCTTCTCCTTCCTCCTGCTCCTTCTTTGAAGGCAGTGTTACAATAAATTCTGTCTTCTGATCGTTGCTCTTCGCACGCACATGCCCACCGTGCAGTTCTACGATTTCCTTCGCGATCGCAAGCCCCAGTCCGGCTCCACCGGTACCGCTGGATCTCGAATCGTCCACACGGTAAAATTTCTCAAAAATTGTCTGCAACATTGTTCCCGGAATCTTATCCCCTTCATTGCTGAATACAATCTCTACGTCATCTTCTTTTTTCTGTGCATAGATCTGGATCTTCGTTCCGGCATAGCAGTATGCAATTGCATTTCTTAAAATATTATCAAAAACTCTGGCAAGCTTATCCGGATCTCCGGTCACTTCCAAATTTTCTTCCACTTCCACTTCACAACACAGATTCTTGTCCTGCAGTACGCCGTACAGTTCGTCCGCAATCTGCTCCAGCATCAGAGATAAATTAATCTCAACCGGTTCCAACTCTATGTCCTGCAGATTATAGCGGGTAATATCAAAAAATTCATTGATCAGATCGCCAAGCCGCAGAGATTTCTCTAATGCGATGTGAATGTACTTTTCCCGTTCTTCATCTGACATGTCCGGATGGCTGTCCAGCATCGTAAGATAAGCTACGATGGACGTCAGCGGTGTCTTCAGATCATGTGCAAGGAAAAGCACCAGATCATTTTTCCGTTTCTCGCCTTCTTCCGATTCCAGTTCCTGTCTCTTAATCGTTGCCTTGATCTCATTGAGACGGATCTCAATTGGCTTGAGCTCCGTGATCAGATGCACCGGTTCGTTGGAATCTGATACAATATTTTCGATTCCGTCTCCCACCTGATCCAGATATTTTGTCATCTTTGAGAGCGCAATATAGAAAAAGAGCGCAAATAAAAGCAGGAAACCGACAACCATGAAAAAGGTCTTATTGTCTCCGATCAATTTCCAGTATAAATGAATCGCTGTCGATTCATCAATATTCAGGTCTTTCAGATATTTAATGAAAAACTTGCTGAATTTGTCATTATACGGTCCATCGATAATATAGCGCAGAATAAATCCACCTACCAGCACGGTCAGTGCCGTTACCAATACCGTCTGCAATAATATACTGAATTTGAGTTTCCGATAATTATTCTTCAACTTTATATCCCACTCCCCATACGGTCTTTATGAAATCAGATTTGCCGGTCGGTATGTTCATCTTCTCCCGCAAATGACGAATATGCACCATCACCGTGTTATTGCTGTTCTTATAGTAAGTCTCGTGCCATACTTTCTCGAATAATTCTTCTGAGCTTATGACTTTGCCTTTGTTCTCACAGAGCAGCCAGAGAATATCAAACTCAATCGGTGTCAATGTCAGCGGAACTTCATTGTAAACACACTCATGAGACTTTCGGTTTAATAAAAGTCCGGCAAAATCAATGATATCTCCGGTGTCTTTACTGCCTTCATTGTACTGCGTATAACGTCTGAGCTGTGCCTTGACTCTTGCAACAAGCTCCAGCGGATTGAACGGCTTCGGAATATAATCATCTGCCCCCAGTGTAAGCCCTGTGATCTTATCCATATATTCCGTCTTTGCAGTCAGCATGATCACCGGAAATGTGTATTTCTCCCGGATCTGTTTTAAAATCTGGAAACCATCCACATCCGGTAGCATAATATCCAGAATTGCAAGATCAATCTTCGTGCTGTTAATGCAGTCCAGTGCCTCCTGCCCTGTATAAAACTTCAGAACCTGATACTGATCATTCTGTAAATACAGTTCAATTACATCTGCAATCTCTTTCTCATCATCCACTACTAATATATTCATACAATCCCTCCTGAAAACCAGGGGACGGGGCATTTCTCAAAAAGCCCCGTCCCCAATTAGTAATTAAATCTTACAGTTCGCAGTTATTGACTGTTCTTGGGAATGGAATCACGTCACGGATATTTCCCATACCTGTCAGATACATCACGCATCTCTCAAACCCCAGACCGAATCCTGCATGTCTGGTAGAGCCATATTTTCTAAGATCCAGATAGAACTTGTAGTCTTCTTCCTTAAGTCCCATCTCGTTCATACGTGCAAGCAGCTTGTCGTAATCATCCTCTCTCTGGCTTCCTCCGATGATCTCACCGATTCCAGGAACCAGACAGTCTACAGCGGCTACCGTCTTATTATCATCATTCATCTTCATGTAGAATGCTTTGATTTCCTTCGGATAATCGGTTACGAATACCGGACGTTTGTAGATCTCTTCTGTCAGATAACGCTCATGCTCTGTCTGAAGATCTGTGCCCCAGGATACTTTATATTCAAACTTATCATTGTGTTTCTCCAGGATCTCAATTGCTTCTGTATAAGTCACTCTTGCGAAATCAGAAGATACGACATTCTGCAGTCTCTCTAAAAGTCCTTTGTCAACAAATGAATTGAAGAACTTCATCTCTTCCGGGGCATTCTCCAGTACATAATTGATGACATATTTTAACATAGACTCTGCAAGAATCATGTTATCATCCAGATCTGCAAATGCCATCTCTGGCTCGATCATCCAGAACTCTGCTGCATGTCTTGTTGTATTGGAGTTCTCTGCACGGAAAGTCGGTCCGAATGTGTAAATATTGCGGAATGCCTGTGCGTATGTCTCACCGTTGAGCTGTCCGCTTACAGTAAGACTTGTCTCCTTGCCGAAGAAATCCTGTGAATAATCTACCTGCCCGTCTTCTGTCTTCGGTACATTCTCCATATCAAGTGTTGTCACACGGAACATCTCTCCTGCTCCTTCACAGTCACTTCCTGTGATCAGTGGTGTATGCACATATACAAATCCTCTCTCCTGAAAGAACTTGTGAATTGCGTAAGCTGTCAGTGAACGCACACGGAATACAGCCTGAAATGTATTCGTTCTCGGTCTCAGATGCGAAATAGTTCTGAGATACTCAAAGCTGTGGCGCTTCTTCTGAAGCGGATAATCCGGTGCGGATGCACCTTCAACTTCGATCGTATCTGCCTGAATCTCAAATGGCTGTTTTGCCTGTGGTGTTGCTACCAGTGTACCGGTTACGATAATTGCCGCACCGACATTCAGTTTGGAGATCTCTGCGAAATTCTCCATTTTATCATGATATACGATCTGCAGTGGTTCAAAAAATGTTCCGTCATTCACTACAATAAATCCAAATGTCTTTGAATCACGGATGCTGCGAACCCATCCACCAATCGTGATGGTCTTATCCAGATAGTTTTCTTTGTTCTTGTATAAATCTCTGATTGAAATCAATTCCATGCCAATTTAACTCCTTTTCCTGTACAGCGACAAAAATAGCCGCAATATGCTCTTGGTATTATAACATATTGCGACCCGTTTTTAAAGTCTCATACCTATTAAATCCTGTGTAGATTCTTAAGTGAAATGTCCAGGATCGGTGCGGAATGTGTCAGTGCACCGCTGGAAATATAATCCACTCCGATATCTGTCAGTCTCTGGATATTTTCCAGTGTTACATTGCCGGAACATTCTGTCTCGGCTCTGCCGTCAATATATGCGACTGCTTCTTTCATCTGCTCCGGTGTCATATTGTCCAGCATGATAATATCTGCCCCTGCTGCCACCGCTTCTTTAACCATGTCAAGCGTCTCAACTTCTATCTCGATCTTGCGTACAAACGGCGCATATGCTTTTGCCATCTGTATCGCTTTTGTCACACTTCCGGCTGCTCCGATATGGTTATCTTTCAAAAGCACACCATCGGACAGATTATACCGGTGATTATATCCACCGCCTGTGCGGACTGCATATTTCTCAAAAATACGCATATTCGGCGTTGTTTTTCTTGTATCCAGAAGCTTGATCTTACTTCCTTTCAGATAACCCGCCACCGTATGTGTATACGTTGCGATTCCACTCATTCTCTGTAAATAATTAAGCGCCACACGCTCTCCGGATAACAGTACGCGGATATCTCCTCTTACTTTTCCCATCAGCTGTCCTTTTTTCACTTCATCTCCGTCTTTGCAGAAAAAAATCACTTCTGTATCTGCATCCAGCAGTTCAAATACCCGTTTGAAAACATCCAGTCCTGCGATCACGCCATCCTGCTTGCAGATCAGTTCCACTTCTCCGTCTACCGCCTCCGGCATCACCGCATTCGTGCTGACATCTTCGCTTGATATATCTTCTTTTAACGCCTCCAGTATCAGATGATCTGCCTGAAGTGTCATTGAAATCTTATTCATCTTTGTTCCTCCTACGCTGTCTCTTTTTCCATCCGTGCATATTCTTCCGTAATGCAGTTCGCCGCACGCTTCGCAAATACCAGACTTTCCAGCAGTGAATTGCTTGCAAGACGGTTCGCTCCATGTACACCGTTGCAACTTGTCTCTCCTACTGCAAATAAATGCGCCATCGATGTATGACTGTTCCGGTCTACCCAGATACCGCCCATAAAATAATGCTGCGCCGGAACTACCGGAATACATTCTTTTGTCACATCATAGCCTTCTTCCAGACAATGCTCATAAATATTGGGAAAATGCTTTAAAATTGTCTCTTCCGGAATGTGTTCCATAGAAAGCCATACATATTTTGTGCCATCCTTTGCCATCTGCTCCCGGATTGCCTTTGTCACAACGTCCCTCGGCAGCAATTCATTTACAAAACGTTCTTTATCTTTATTATATAATACAGCGCCCTCTCCACGTACAGATTCGGAGATCAGGAAACGTCTGCCCGGCTTCTCGGAATATAATGTTGTCGGATGGATCTGCACATAGTCCAGATGCTCCAGACGGATATCATGTTTCTTCGCAACTTCCAGTGCATCTCCTGTTAAATGCGGGAAATTCGTAGAATGTTCATACAGACCACCGATACCACCGCTTGCAAAAATCGTATAATCCGCTTCGATCTTTAACTGATCTCCATCCTGCTCTGCCGCATAAATGCCACAGCATTTACCAGCTTCTTCTATAATATCTGTCATTGTTGTATATTCCAGAATCTCAACATTCGCTCTCTTCTTAACCTGAGCAAGCAGTTTGCTCGTAATCTCTTTTCCGGTAATATCTTCATGGAAGAGAATACGCGGTTTGGAATGTGCACCTTCTCTTGTATAACAGAACTCGCCGTTCTTCTTCTCAAAATCTACTCCGTAAGATACCAGATCATCAATGATCTCTCTGGAACTGCGGATCATAATGTCTACGGATTCTTTCCGGTTTTCATAATGTCCGGCTTTCATTGTATCTTCAAAATAACTATCATAGTCTGTCTCATCTCTCATTACACAGATTCCTCCCTGTGCCAGAAATGAATCACTACTTTCTAAATCTGCCTTTGTCAACATCAGAATCCGCTTATCTTCCGGGAGATTCAACGCATGGAACAGACCGGATACTCCGGTTCCGACGATAACCACATCCACTTTTCTCTCTTTCACTCTTATCCCTCCTAATTATATAGCAAGAGCAATTTTTTATTTTGCAAGCTGTAACATACGCTCCAGCGGAAGCTTCGTCTTCTCGCGAAGTTCTGCATCAACGTGTACTTCATTCTCTCCGGTCTGAAGGACATGCAGAACCTTGTCCAATGTAACCTTCTTCATATTCGGACATACCGGAACACTCTTTGGATAATAAAATTGTTTCTCCGGATTCTGACGCTTAAGCTCATATCCGACACCTTCTTCTGTGCAGATGATAAATTCCTCTTTCTCACTTGCTGTCGCATACTGGATAATTCCTTTTGTACTGCCTATGTAATTCGCATGCTTCAATACCCACTGGTTACATTCCGGATGTGCCAGCACTTCTGCTTCCGGATGCAAAGCTTTCTGTTCAAGAATTTCATCCTCTTCCATCCGCTCATGTGTCGGACAGAAGCCTTCATTATATATAAAATGTTTTTCCGGCACCTGCTCTGCAACGTGGTGTGCCAGATTTCGATCCGGGATAAAGAAAATGTTCTTCTGTGGAAGTGCTTTTACAATCTTCACTGCATTGGAAGATGTAACACAGACATCGGAATATTTCTTAAGCTCTGCTGTAGAGTTGATATAACAGACAATCGCCAGGTCATCATATTCCGCACGCACCTTCTGGATTGTCTCCACATCTGCCATATGTGCCATCGGGCAGTCTGCATCTGCTGCCGGCATTAATACGGTCTTATGAGGACTTAAGATCTTCGCACTCTCTCCCATGAATCCAACACCGCAGAATACGATCAGCTGTGCGTCCAGATCTACCGCTACTCTGCTCAGATAAAAGGAATCCCCGATATAATCTGCTATCTGCTGCACTTCCGCCGGCACATAATAGTGAGCCAGGATCACTGCGTTCTTTTCTTTTTTTAATTTCTTTATCTCTTCAATTACTGACATTGCTCCGTCACCTCGTTTATTTAAAGTCATACTATTATACCATACTGTCTTACAGGTGACAAGACACTTGTATTATCCAAAACTTTACACATATAATTACTAATATAAAACAACAGTCAGGTATGCAATAAATATCGCATACCTGACCGTTGTTTCATATTAACACTAAGAATTTCCCTTATATAGGATTATATTGCCTCTATACAAAATCCTGATGAAGATGCAAATGCTTCCGGATTTATGATTGACTGTCGAAATAACATATAATGAACTTATAGAATTAAATCTGCTATTATTGAAGAAATCTTGCACTAAATAAGCCCCGCTGTGAACTTCAAATTCACAGTGAGGCTATTTTTTTATCGCTTATAATAATTAGCAGCAGTCGCGGTTGTGATCTTCTGCAAATGTGTAAGTATAGCTGAAATCTTTTGCGTTGTAGCAAGATACATACTCACCATCAAATTCTCCATAAGGATATCCGAAGTTATTAAGTGTTCCATCAGCATTCAGGATTCCACCGGTGGCAGCTTTTGCACTCTGTGCCGGAGATAATGTGATATCTCTTTCTATAGAAAGCATTACCCATTTCTCGTTATTTCCTCCCCAGTATTTGTCTTTTACTGGTTCGACATAAGAGTTCCAGTCTGCGTCTGTATTACTCTTTCCGTCAGTCAGAGCCTGTTTTAATACATCAGCAGGATCCGCTTCTACCCATCCTGTTCCAGGTAAGTAGAATTGTGCACGACAGTGCTGGTTTCCTGTAATATCAGCTGCATTAATGCGGATACCGAACATTTCTCTTGCCGGGATTCCTTCTGCACGTAACAGTGCTACAAATACAGAGTTAAGGTCTGTACATTTTCCACCTTTTGTTGTTGTAAGGATATTTTCAACATCACCAAGACCGCATCCTGTTACGGAATTATCACGATGAAGGTTTGCAACTTCCCAATCGAAAATAGCTTTTGCTTTCTGAAGAACTGTCTTTGCATTGGCATCTTTGACAATCTTGTCAGCCTGTGTTTTTACAATGCTTCCTTCTTTAAAAGATCCGCTCTTTTCTGTTTCTTTCAGATATTCAGCAAATTTAGCTTTGTCTACAGATCCTTTTTCAACTAAGTTCGGACGTACAACTTCTTTTCTTGTTACATGATAAGAAAGTGTTGCAGTACGATCAGCAGGAACTACAGAAGCATCCCATTCGATATAGCATGCTGTATTTCCGGCAGAGTCTTTCGTTGCTTTTATAACTTTTGTTGCTTTTGGGGCATCAACTTTTACATTTGTAATCTTCTGGTTGTCATCACTTGTAGGAACCGGAAGCCATACTTTGGCAACTTTTCCAGCCGGTTTGTTAGACATGTCAACTGTATTTTTAACAGTACCGGACTGAGCGTATACAACGTTGAGTTTAACAGAAGCTTTTACTTTCTTGTTTATCTTAGAAGTAGCTGTGATAGTTACAGTACCTTTTTTCTGAGCTGAAACAAGACCTTTCTGAGTTACAGTTGCGATGTCTTTATCGCTTGTAGAATATGTAACAGCTTTGGAAGCAAGTTTCGGATTTACAGATGTAACAGATACCGTACATGTTCCTCCTTCGCATACATTTGTGCATGATGCGGCAATCTTAAGAGATTTTGCTACCGGATTCTTTACAGTAATCTTAACAGAAGCTTTTACCTTTTTGTTCTTCTTTGAAACTGCTGTAATTTTGACTTTTCCTGTTTTTTTACCTGTTACAACACCTTTTGATGTAACAGTAGCAATTTTCTTGTTGCTTGATTTGAAAGTAACTGCTTTAGAAGCACTCTTTGGCTTTACAGTTTTCACTTTCACTTTTGTTTTACTGCCAACAGTGACAGTTGTTTTAGAAGCCTTCAATGTAATCTTGGTTGGCTTCTTTGCTGCGGCGTTAGTGGTTGTTGGCAGAATCATAGAAAATGCAACAGCCATCATCAGGCCGAACAGTGCGAGACGTTTTACACATTTTTTCATAACATCCATCCTTCCTTTCCTCTTTTTGTAGGATTATAAGCACACTATAAGCCTAGTATGTTTATATCTTCCATATTAGAAAACATGCTTGTACAAGTCAAATTTATAATTATAATAAACGTTATAAAGGAAATCTATAGTGATATTTTTTCAACATGTTCAACATTCTGTTGTGGCTGGTGTAGTTTGCCACTACATCATCAAATGGTTAGATAGTGACAATTAGCCTGTGGAGTTAAGCCTTTCCACACCAGAATTAGGAATAGCATTATCTTTTTGCCTATTGGCGTTATATCATATGTATTTTTGCAATACAATATGCAAATTTCATTAGAATATGGTACGAAAATTTAAAAATTCATGCATAAATGTGCGATTCACTGCCCTTCCCGCTTGAATCCTGCCGCCGGATATGCTATACTATCACCCGTTATAACCCCACAAAAACAAGGTCTTATTGGGTTGACCGCCGATTTCCGGCGTAGGCCATATACCAACTGTATATGCCTCCGTGGCATTCGTCAGACATTCATGCAAGCATGACGCCTGACTCATTGCCGCGCGAAAATGAATCGAGTGTTCGTGACCTTCCACTCGTAAAACAAAACTAAAGGAGATATGAAAAATGAAAAACAAAAACATCACTTACATGACACAGGCTGCCATGATTGCTGCCATCTATGTTGTCATCACCTATGTCGGTGCAGCTTTCTCGTTCGGAGAAGTACAGGTTCGTATTTCGGAGGCGCTTACAATTCTTCCGGTCTTTACTCCGGCTGCCGTTCCAGGATTATTTGTCGGATGCCTGATCGGTAACATCTTAGGCGGAGCAATCCTTCCGGATATCATCTTCGGAAGTCTTGCCACTTTGATCGGTGCTTTCTTTACATGGAAGCTTCGCAACCAGAACCGCATCCTCGCACCACTTCCACCAATCATTGCAAATATTATTGTTGTTCCATTCGTTCTGCGTTATGGCTACGGTGTAACTTTACCAATTCCGTTCATGATGCTGACGGTAGGTATCGGCGAAGTGATTTCCTGTGGTATACTCGGACTGATCCTTGCATATGCGCTGGACAAATACAAACACATCGTATTTCAAAATGCATAAATAAAATAGAATGTGCCTTGGCACATTCTCGCGCCGAGCGCGTTGCTGAGCGCCTGTGACGCTCGTTTAGCAACGACCGGAGTGGAACGTAGACAGCTTGCAACGCTCTACGTTTCGTGCGAGTGCGCATCCTCCCGGAGGGTTTGTTATGTAATAGAAACGAAGTTTCCTATTACATAACAAAGAGCTGCGTCAGTGTGAATTCTTCACTCTGTCACAGCTCTTTCTCAGTTAACTCCCAATATAATTTCCATTGGCTTTTTTATCCATCTTCTCCAGACTTACCGTATGGCTCTTGCCATTTTTCGCTTCAACATATGTCACATCCGTCTCCGTATAACCGATCAAAATCACATATTTTTTATTTTCCGTAACTGCGATCACAGGTTTTCCCTGGTTCATTACATATGCAATCTGTTCAGCTTTACAGCCACTCAAGTCCAACGCATCCTCGCCAAATATCTTGCTGATCGCTTCCATCGGTGTCGCGCCGCCATTCAATTCAGAACGCAGTCCTTCTACCGGCTTACTTGTGGCGCTGATCTTATATTGCAGATCACGGTTGCCCCGCTGCCAGATATATTCCTGATTCTGATCAACCACTACACCTCCGTAGTTATCCGCTGATTGAATCGCATCGCCCGCCTGTTTGTAAATTTCCTGCAATTTTCCATATCCAAATACATAGTATTCTTCTTTACTTTCTGCTTTCTGTACATTTACAACTTTCGGTTTCTCAAACAATACCTGTTTTGGTCTTAACAGCTTCGGTTCTTTGTCAGAAACTCCGTCTGCATAAGTCAGACGCATCTGTGCGCCTTTCAAATCAGTCTTATAAGTCTCCAGCATAATATTGCTTTCGTCTTTTTCTTCATTATTTGTAATATATTCTTCGGTTGTCTTAATGTATGTGCCGTTCTTTTTCTTTGCCTGCTCCAGAATAATACGGTTATCTTCTACTTTCGCATCCAGCACATAGATCTTCTTCTGGCTGTATTTCTTCACAACCTCCCCTTTACTGCTCCGAATTTCTACCTGATACATCGGATCTGTAGATTCTCCCGCCGCTGTCTTTCCAACGTCCGACAGGTGGAAACGTCCGTACACAAAATCACCACCGATAAATCCAAGCGGACGAACACCTTCTTTATTCTTTGCAGAAATTGTCCGTTCTTTTCCATTCTGCAGGTTCAGAATTGTAATTCTGGAAAAGTCCTCATCTGCACAGTATGCTAACAGATGACTGTCTCCGGAAATAACATATTTGCCTTCCGTCAGACCAGTCTGTAATTCTTCACTCCGGTTCTTATTTACATCTGTCTTTCTTAAAACGCCATCATTTAACAGATATAACTCTCCGTTATCTTCACTGTAGTAAATTAATTTGCCGAGTTTCTGTGAAGTAATTCCATAGGACTGATCCGTCTGCACAAACACTTTCTCTTCTACGGAATTTTTCTCTATATCATAGTAGTAAATGGCAATACCGACCTCGCCTTCATGTTCGCCGCGGTTCATATAACCACATACGGCAAATGTGATATTTCCCGCTTTATCTGCTGTGAGCAGACGGATCTCATGTTCAGATGTAAGGTTTCTTGCATCATTGTTCTCTGTACTTGCAAAGCTAAATACAAGTGACAGCTCGTCGCGGTCCTTGTTATAATTCCACAGTTCATCCGCCTGCACAAATGACACGATCGTACCTTTTTTATTGATTAGATACGGAACGTCTGCATCCGTAATTCCAAGCAGTATTCCTTTTGCTGAAAGCACTTTGGAAGAAGGATCAAATACCTGTTCCGCAGTCCGGTCATAATCAAGCAGATAGACTCTGCGTGCAGTCTTGTCGTAACGCACGCGGAAAAATTCTTTTACATTATACGTATCCTGTTTGTTTTTTTCGCCTTTGCATTTCACCCGATATTCAAGCTGGACACTCGTTCCTGTAGAAGTCGTCTCCTTTACGCTCCAGCGTTCACCGCCCTCAATCTCGGGCTTTAAATCGCCCCACGTAACCTGTGAATAATTGGAATGAATCGTTACATGCCCATAGGATGTATTGCTGCTCTCTTCATCCGCTTCCAGTGCTGTGCTGATATCCGTATCCGTATTCTTATCGACCGTTGCCTCATGGAATGCCTTGATATAATCCATGCAGGCACTCATATTTGTCTCATTCGTCTGCGCAACTCTTGTATAAAAATACACATCTTTTCCCGTCTCCAGATGAAGGATCACTTCCATTACACGCTCTTCACCGAGTACACTTGCCGAGCCAAGCGGAAGACTCACATCTGTTCCCGGATTCTTCACCGTATCTTCATGCAGACATTCTGTCCCATCCAGTGTATAAATCTTATATTCCAGACTGCTGATCTTATTGTCATATGGAATCAGCTCCATATCCAGTTTATTTTTCAATACAGGAGTAATCGTATCACGGACCTCTGTAATATTCATCTGTTTTGCATATCCCGGCACGGCATTGACACCAAATCCGTCACAATCAAATGAAATCTGTGGAAATGTCGCTGATCCGAGATCTGCTGTCATGGAGTCATCCCCTTTATTTGTCAGATAACTGAATACCAGAACAGCCATGATAAATACACCGGCTAAGATAATTCCATCTCTTATTCTTTTTTTCAAAATCATTCCATCTCCTTCAACAGTTGTCCCAGTGTCGGTTTCACATGTAAGAATGCTTCGCACTTACGGATTTCTTCTTTACTCTGCTCTCTGCTCTGTTCTTTTTTGTCATTCTTTATTGCACGGATAAGCAGATTTTTCGGCGTATGTTCCATATCGATAAATTCCAGTATCTGTACATCATAACCGACAGATTCCAGATATTCTGCACGAAGTCCGTCTGTCACAATCGCCGCAAAACGTTCTTTTAAAAGTCCGTATTTTAATACCGGTTTTAATGTATCACTGGCAATCTGGCGGTTCACTTCATGCTGGCAGCAAGGCACCGACAAAATTACTTTTGCATTCCAGCCAACCGCCTTCTCAAGTGCGAAATCCGTTGCCGTATCGCAGGCATGCAGTGTAACCACCATATCTACTTCACTCGCCCCTGTATAATCGGCAATATTTCCCTCCAGAAATTTCAGTTTCTCATAGCCATATTTCTCACTCAGTTCATTGCAGTGACGGATTACATCCGTCTTCAGATCCAGTCCGATCATGCAGACATCGTATTTCTTCAGTTCATGCAAATAATAATACATGGCAAATGTCAGATAAGACTTGCCACATCCAAAATCAAGAATTGTAACTTCCCTGTCTTTTGGAAGCTGCGGCAACACATCTTCTACAAATTCAAGAAAACGGTTGATCTGCCGGAACTTGTCAAACTTCGCATGCACGACCTTCCCCTCGGCAGTCATAACACCCAGATCACGCAAAAAAGGCACCATGGTTCCTTCTTCCAGAATATAGTGTTTCTTCCGGTTGTGCGTAAGATCTACCTGTTTCCAGTTTCCCTGCTGCATTCGTCTTTTGATGGTCACTTTTCCTTTCTTACTGACAAGAACCGTATAATTGTAAGTTCGCGTCTCCATCTGCATCTGTTTCATTGACTGCATATATGCAAGGATCTTCTCACAGGTCTCTTCTACTGATAAGTTCTCATGAAATGCCTGATTGTTGCGGAAAGACTCCAGCTGAAAGAGCAGTTCTCCCCGTTTTATAAGTGGACGGACGCGCACTTTCGTCACCCCCGTCTTATCATGGGCTCCGCTTAATACAGCGGAGCCGAAATCTTTATTTAATTGTTCATTTAATAATTTTCTTAATTCTTCCATAATCATATATTATAACAGAAAAATCAGATTTGTGTACTTTGTTCTTCCTGTACTTTCGGAAATGTAACGGTTGCCTTAAACAGATCACCGTCCAGATACAGTTCAAACTTACCTTTCTGCATCTCTGTCAGTGTCTGGGCAATGGAAAGTCCCAGTCCACTTCCCTCTGTACTTCTGGAAATATCTCCGCGGATAAAGCGCTCTGTCAGCTGATCTGCATTGATATTTAACGGCTGTTCGGAAATATTTTTAATGCTGAAGATAACCGCACCTTCCGTCACTTTCAGATCTGTATAGATCCTGCTGCCCGTCATTGCATACTTGGCGGCATTATTGTATAAATTCGCAAGGATCCGCCATGTTCTTCTTCCATCAATATAAACGAGTGCTTTTTCTTTTGGAAGATGCTGAATTTCCGTCAGATTTCTTTCTTCAAACTTCTCTTCATACTCTGCACTTGTCTGCAATACAAGCTCTGTGAAATCCAGTTTCATACATTCCAGCTTAATATTACCGGAAGTAATCTTAGATGCTTCCACAACATCTTCTGTCAATGTTTTCAGACGCATGGATTTCTGTTCCAGCACTTCGATGTATCTCTGGATTCTCGGATCATCGAAATTCTCATTTTTCAGGAGATTCACATAGTTAATGATCGATGTCAATGGCGTCTTAATATCATGCGAAACATTCGTGATCAAATTCGTTTTCAGACGTTCATTCTTAACGCTCGCTTCCACAGCCACTTCCAGACCGGCACCAACAGAGTTAATTCCTTCTGCCACTTCCTTCTGACTGCTAAACATACCTTCTGTCGGCACTTTATAGTCCAGTTCCCCTGCTGCAATCTTCTTTACACCGTCTTTGATCTTCGCTCTTCCGATTCCATCATAGACCAGATATACAAACACTGCAAGCTCCGCCAACAGCATCATGAACAGCGGAAATCCATAAGTATCTGTAATCATGACAATCCAGTGCAAAACAACAAAAAGTACAAAAAGCATGATATTACGCCACAGCGAAGACATATTCTGCGCAATATCTCTGACCAGGTGACAGAACATTCGTGAAAGACTGTTTTTCCAGACGATATGCGCTTTGATCCTGCGGACGAAACTTAAAAATCCGATCAGAAACATACTGCATGTATATGAACCGAAAATTCCTCCCACAATAATATATGGAATCGCATTTTTTACATAATCTGCCTGACTATAAAAAGTCCCCTCTGTTTTCTGTAAATAATCATCAAAGCAAACAAAATTACCCACTACAGCTGCTGTCACCCAGAGACCTATGATCAATACTGCGGCAATCTCCGTTTTCCACCGATCAAATCCCGCCAGATGCATTTCTTCATCTTTTGCTCTGCGTCCCGCAATCGCTGTGAGCCAGATTACACAGATCACAAAAAGTGCAAATGCAATCACTGAGAGCATACAGATTCCACGGATAGCTGAACCGTATTTTTCATAAAGCTGATTTTCTGAATAAAAATGATCTGCAATCGGATAGTTTGTATTTACACATGCTGCAAAGACAAAATCCTTCTTTTGGATTCCTGTATTTTTAATCTCATCACGCCATGCTTCTGCAATCTCACTTCGAAGATTCGTCTTAAAATCCTTTAATTTGGATTTTACAATTACATATTTTCCGGTTTTACGGAGCAGCTTTAAATTGTTGTCCAGTTCCTGAAAATTTTCAAGTCTTTTCTGATTTGTATAAATCGTTCCCGCCTTCATATCTGCGTAAATATAATAGAAGTTCGAGTCTCCTTCTTCAATATCTTCATTCGTGTTCTGATATTCTGAATAACGCTCACTCAGACTGTCTACCACACTTGTCACAAGATTATAAGCATCATTCAGTCTGCCATTCCATCTGGAATCTTTATTGGCAAGATTCATCAGGCTGTCGGCTCCTACCGGGGCATACGGCTCTTCCATCGAATATCCATCATAGCTCCAACAATCTACATACTTTAATTCATTATTGCTGCCCTGAATCCCTCGAATCTCACTGCCCCCAACATAATTCTCGCTGTCATAATCATAATTTCCTGCCTTTAAAGAAGAAAGAATCTCTTCTGTAGATGTTTCGCTTCCTGCATTCAAAATAAATTTCAGTTTCTTTGCATTAACAAGCGCTGCAAATTTAGAATAGCGATAATAATGATAAGAACCATCTTTCTTTCTGCAGACAATAATCGGATTCTCCGCATTCGTATCTTTTGTGGAATTCATCGTGTCATTCCATTTCAGCAAATCCTTTAATCGATACGCCAGTCCGCTCTCATTCCTGCCCGTATATTTTTTTTTCTGATCATAAGCTTCAATATCTACGATTTTATTCGGATCAAATTTTCCTTCTGTTTCAAAATACTTTCGCGCACTGATTTCGTTCACAACCTGTGCCGTATAGTCCTTCATCTGAGTATTAAAATTCCTGGAATCCTCGTATTTTTTTGCCGGTTTTCCTTCAAAAATCTCCTGTCGGAAAATCGGATACGCGGTTACCCAGAGTCCACCTGTCGTCGCCGTGATCACAAAAATGTGCGCCAGAATAATCAGGATGAATTTCATTCCTTTTGACCGGTACCATTTACTTTTCATACATCGTCTCCTATATCTTTTATACCCTGCTACTTATAGGCAAATCTTTTCAATCTTATAACCGACTCCCCATACAACCTTCAGATATCTTGGTTCTTTCGGGTTGATTTCTATCTTCTCACGAATGTGCCGGATATGTACCGCAACTGTATTATCTACACCGATTGCATCTTCATTCCAGATATTTTCATAAATCTGGTCAATGGAAAATACTTTTCCCTGATTCTTTACAAGAAACAGTAAAATATTATATTCAATCGGTGTCAGTCTTACTTGTTCCCCATCAACTGTTACTTCTTTCAGATCATCGTTGATCACCAGTCCACCGGTCGTATAGACTTCTTCCCGCTCCTTACCGGATGTACTTCCAAGCTGTGTATATCTGCGAAGCTGGGATTTGACTCTTGCAATCAGCTCCAGCGGATTAAACGGTTTTGTCACGTAATCATCCGCGCCGACATTCAGTCCCAGGATCTTATCCGCATCTTCCGATTTTGCTGACAGTATAATAATCGGAATATTATTCGCTTCCCGAACTTTCAGTGTTGCACGGATTCCGTCCAACTTTGGCATCATGACATCTATGATCAGAAGTTCCACATCTTTTTCTGTCTCCAGAATCTTAAGTGCTTCCTCACCGTCATATGCTCTCAGGATCTGATGTCCTTCCTGACTCAGATAGATCTCAATCGCTTCTACGATTTCTTTATCATCATCACATACTAATATTTTCGCCATTTTTCTTCACCTCATCTCTTACTATACAAGAATAACAGAAAAAATTTAAGGACAAATAAGGAATTTCCTTAAGAAATTATGAAAAGAGCCAAAAAATGTGTGTCGATGTCTGTCGCAGTTTTCCTTATTTTGTAGTATTATTAAGAAAAGTACCGATTTTCTATTATAATAGTCGAATAATAGTCATCACTTTTTTACTTTTGCAGGCGGTTTTAATCTCGGAAGAAGTGCGAGGTAATTTATGAGAAAACACGAAATTGAACAGCTTATCCGCTCACTTGGCATTGGAGCCACTTACCGTGGATATCATTATCTTGTCTATGGCGTATCCCTTTGCATGGACAATGAAGATTACCTGCTATCAGTAGGTAAATTATTATATACCCGTATTGCAGAAGCTTACTTCACAACCGGAAGCAGCGTAGAACGTGACATACGCACAGTGATCCGCATTTGCTGGGAACGCGGGAACCGTCCCCTTCTTCAGGAAATTGCCATGTATCCACTGCATGCCCGTCCAACCGCGGGAGAATTTTTCGATATACTAGCCAATTACCTTAACAATCAGTTGCGTACAGAGGCCTGTCTTTAGGTTTTCTTCCCATCATCTTAAGGTCGTCTTAAGATTTTTTCGATTTCTTTTATAGTTTTAACATATTTTGGACATATTTATCTAATATAATAAGAGACAGATAGATGAGAAACACTTATCTATCTCCCCCCTCATAAAGTTAAGCATTGACACAAGTTCAATGCACACTTTACTCTCATTCCTTTAGATAACTATAAAACAACGAAGCCCGTTAGCCCTTGTGGTTAGCGGGTTTTCGCTGTTCTGTACTTGTTGCAAAATCCGCTTCGGTCAAATCTCGGTCAAATAATTTTCTAAAGAAATGTTGCACCTTTTCTATTCTCTTTCTTATTCTTGTTCTGATTATATGATTTCCTTATACAAATTCTGTAATTTATCCATTTCCGATTTTGCTTTATCATCTGTGACGTGCGTATACAAATCCAGTGTGATTGCTATGGAATAATGTCCGAGGAATCCTTGTACTACCTTTGCGTCAATCCCGGCTTCAAAACAACGCGTTGCAAAAGTATGACGAAGTGCATGTGGATAAAAATGCGGAATCGGTATAAACACTGTCTTGTTTTTCTCTGCCTGCTTTTTTCGTTCCTTATTGATAGATTTTTCTATCCAGTCTAACGTCACTTGAAAGGTGTGTTCTGTAATCGGTTTTCCGTTCTTTCCAACAAACACAAGATTTTCAAATCCCTCTAATGGTTGCCATTCACTAGCTGACAACTGCATTTCTTTCAACTGAATCCACTGACGTTTTAAAGCCTTATACACACTGTCCTGCATGGGAATCGTCCGTATACTGTTCTTTGTCTTTGGTGTCTGGTACTTGAATACATACTTCTTTGTTTCCTTATCTTTGATATACACCAACGTTTTATTTACAGAAATTTCCCGTTTCCGAAAATCTACATCATCCCATGTAAGCCCAAGCAGTTCTCCGCCACGCATTCCCGTTCCGAGTGCTACCTGTATGAGATTCTCGTGTATTCTCTCCTTTGCGTGTTCCAATACTTCCCGTTGTTCTTTCACAGTCAGTACCCGTATCTGTTTTGTCTTTGTTTTGGGAACTTCCACTCCTGCACATGGGTTGAATGTAAGAATCCTGTTATGCACTGCATATTTGAACATAGCATTGAGAATATTATACACATCCCGTATAGTCTTTGTGCTGTAATCATCATCTGCCATATTCTGAAGCAGACGTTCCAAAATAATCGGATTAAAATCTGCCACACGTTGTTTTCCTATCTGCTTCTTTATGTAACGTCTGTAAAAATCATCATAACGTACTTGTGTACTCTCCTTGATAGTCCGCTTCTTATGGGTATTCAGCCAGATATCAAACCATGTATCCAGAGTGATATTATCGCCCTTTCCTTTCAACCCATGCTTGACTTCATAGCGTAAATCTTCCATTTCTTGAACTAACTTTTTTAAGTCCGCATTATCTTTTGTATACGTTTCTCCTTTGTAATAAAACCGCCCTCTGTAAATTCCGCTTTTTCTCTGCATAATTCCCGGCGGTAATGGATTTCCTTTTAAGTCCTTGCCCAATCTGCACGCTCCTTTCCGTGCAAGGACTATCAGAACTGGTCTGACAGTATTATATGCTTATTTGTGTTTATACTGCAATTACTTCATATTTATTTTTCAGATTATGCCCTTCGTTTTTCTTCAAAAACTGGTCTAAAACCTCAGAGCGTATAAGAATCTTATTTCCAATCCTTATGACCGGAATCTTCTGCCATGTAATCAGCTTTCGCAGATTATTTCTTCCAATTCCCGTATACTCTGACGCTTCATTCACTGTAAGGGCTTTCTTTGTCTGTATCGTTTTCTGTGTATGTTCTGTCAAAGATTCTCCTTTCTTCTTCCCTCAAAAGGAAAGATTTTTTATAGTCCTCATATATGCGTTGTTGTTCTTCGTTCATCTGCCCCCGTTCTATTAGCTGGCGGATATAATCTCTGTTATCCAGTTTTCCGATTTTATCCATTAGCTTTAAAGAGGGCGAAACTGCTACGTTCAGCCACTGCCATGTTCGTTCCAGTGTCTTTTTCTCTGGATTCATGGTCAACTTTATCTTCCCTACATCCTGCATGAGTTCTTCCCACGGGGGATAAGTAGGATAAAGCCGTTTTCTTGTAACCGTGCTGTTTTCCGGCTTCTGTAAAAACCGCACTTTCTCGTTTAATACAGACAACGCAATCCGTGCCACATCCCTGTCTTTCAGAAGTTCTTCTACTAATCTGACCGCTTTTTTGTGCCGGAATCGAAGTTCATATCTGTTCCAGTCCGGGTTGAGTTCTTTTCCGAACTTTTCTGCCTGTTCATATCCCTTTTCATAGAATGTAATCCGAAAATCACTGTGTTTACTGCCGAGATATAGTGTTTTTCCCTGCGCTTCTATTTCATCCTCTTTCAGTCTATCAGAACGATTCTCTGCTGTATCACGCAACTGACTAGATATCAGCCCCTCGTTTTTCAGACGAATCAATTCCGGGATAGACAGATAAGGCTTTGTATCGTCGATTGCCAAGTCTATCCTCGGAAAATTCACCGGGTATCTGCAAACTCTTTCCAGAAAATCAAACCATGTTTCCTTATTCATCATAAGGAAATTTTCATAATTCCTGCACCCCGAACCACTCATAAGAATCTGAAATCCCTCATACTGTGCATTTCCTGTCGGTTTCAGAATCTTGATATTGTCAAATCTTGCTATCAGTTCGTGTCCAGCAATTCCTTTTTCCTTACCATGCAGTTCCATAAAACTCAGTGGAATCCGCAAGATATCTTCTATGATTATGAACACGTCTACACCTTTGACAGTAATCTGACACCAGTCAATCAGTGCTGTCAAATCTTCTTTCTGACGAGTTACCCCCCCTGTTAGTATAGGGGGGTTCTGAAATTTTCATTACCTCTGTTATCATCATCCCTGCCTTTCGTAGTATGCCGTGGCTTTCGCCACGTTCCCGGAACTTCTCTACTCCCTTTGCTCCTTTCACGCTGTACGGAGCAGTCCGCAGAGAATTTCCGGGAACAGTCTCTACACGTTTCCTTTTCCGGTAACAACACGGATACCCTTGCAGGAGATTCTGTCCACCAATACCGGGAAGTTTCCTCTCTGCACATAAGGGGCATATACCGCTTCTTCTAGTTCTACCACTGTGTAAGGCTCTACCTTTGGAAGTTCTGTTGCTTCCAGACGGATATCTACGCTGTTTCCAAGTTTCATGCTTCCGAGGTGAAGTTTCAATGCTTCCACTTCCTCGGTTTTCTTCCGGGTTTCCTTATCATACTTGTAGCAGTAGTCTGCTCCCATGTAACGGAGTTCCCCGAACGCTTCTCTGACCTGTTCTTTTGTCAATGTAATCTGCATGCTACATTTCTCCTTTTTTGAAATCATGGTGAATGAGTGTCTGGTAAGTGTGACAAGTCCTTTTCATATCCACGTCTATATTTATTTCATTACTTTTCTCCTTACCTCTTAACCTCATCATAGACCTGTTTTTTCTTCTTGTCAACAATTATTTTACTTTTTCCCTTACTTTTTATTTTTGTATTTCAAACGCTTAACTATA
Source organism: Dorea sp. AM13-35 (assembly GCF_003473885.1). Taxonomy (NCBI): domain Bacteria; kingdom Bacillati; phylum Bacillota; class Clostridia; order Lachnospirales; family Lachnospiraceae; genus Dorea; species Dorea sp. AM13-35. The sequence continues at coordinate 151,788 of NZ_QUCZ01000005.1, read as the reverse complement.
TCTTTTTATAACTTATTATAATTTTACCCTTACATTTATCCTTATCTTGTGTTATGATGAAAACAGAAACGAGGTGTGCATATGTTTGTGAATAAAGAAGCAGTAGGAAAACGAATTTTACAGATACGCAAGAAATACGGTTACAGTATGCAGAAGTTTGGGGAAATCATAGATAATGCCCCGAAAGGCTCTGTAAACAGTTGGGAAAAGGGTGTGAATCTTCCCAATGAGAAACGCTTGAAGCAGATTGCCACGTTGGGCAATATGACGCTGAATGAACTTCTGTATGGTTCATTTAAAGAATATGTAGATATGCTTGTCACAGAAAAACTGGGGATTGAACTGCCGGAAGAATTTACCAGAACTTTCTATTCTCTTTTAGAGCAGAACGGATTTACCTACGGGGATGATATCGAGATTGTCCGGCTTGTAAACGGCTTTCTGACTTATCATAACCTTACAACAAAAGAAACCGCCATTTTCTATCAGCCAACTGCATACTCCGGCGATTATTTTGACGGTATCATACAAAAAGCGGATTCTTCCGTTCTGGTCTGCCGGGCATATGCAGATAAGGCAAACAACACCTTACATATCATTCCGGCTTTTGAGAATGGACAGACTGAGGAAGTAGCAGACTTCTTTCATGCACTGAAAAGCATAACCGCTCCACACAACAACAATTATTTCACTTCCGGCTTTCTGACACTCGGACTGGCATTGAGAGATTCCAAAGTAATTATCTATGGAATTGATGAAAAACAGGGAACAGCACAGGTAATCCCTTACGAATATGATTGCGAATCAGACGCTTATATCCAGAATGAACATCTGTCATATACCAGACAGGATAGCTTTTTCCGAGAAGCCACGAAAGAAGCGGTCTATTGGAAAATGCAATCCGACAGAAGTAACCCATAAGATAAACAAGAGGACTTGCAAGGTTTGTGACCTTTCAAGTCCTCTTATGTATCATGATGGTATTGGCTGTGTCCGTTCCGTAAAGGACTGCCCTACGGCGTCTCGGCTTCGCCTTGTTCCTTTACCTCACTAATAATAATGTTCTGATAGCAGAACTCTTACTTATACTTTTATCTTACTATTCTTTCAATTTTTACCGTTTCACCATCAATATTATACTTAAAAAAATAAAATTTAATAACATTTCCTTCTGATACTTGTTCTAGATCACCTTTACACTTAGTACAATCTAAACTAACTTTTGTCGTATCAAAAAATAGACTACTTTCTTCCTTCTCATTTAGTTCTATTAAAAGTGTATCAAAAGTTTTCTCTACAACAACCCCACTCAAATGAAACCAATGAGAATTATCATCTCCACTAGAACGCAACTCCATATTTTGACGATTCTCCTTAAAAACATTTCCTTTTACGCCAAGCACAATTAATACTATTGCAAGCAAAAGTATGATTAACAAAATCAATCGTTTCTTATCCATTAAATGTAGTCCCCGATATGTCTGTCCAACTATCAAAATCAAAATTCAAATAACGTACTGTATCCCCCCATCCATCAAATACCATCAATGTATGTACTGTATTTCCAGAATTATATGCTCGCAAAGTTGCATATCCCTCTGCTGCCATTGAATGCCCCGCACGTTCTCCAGTATCACTGCTAATTATACCACAATGGACAACTGCTATATCTCCTCTATCAATGCAATTAGTGAAAAAATTATAATTGGGACTATAGTCAGTATTTTGTGTTACAGAAACATTCTTTCCAGCACAAAAGTCCACAAATCCAGGTCCAATATTGCCAATAGTTGTTGAACCATATGTTATTCCTCCACTCTCCGATGAAACTGTCGTTCCTGTTGAATCCCAAATATCCATATAATCACCTGCAATATCTGTATAATCAACAGCATTATAATATGCACCACATGCTAATAATGCACTAACTGCACATGCATAATGTCCTGTTACACTTTCTATATACGGCTCATTAAAGGAAATAAATTCTTGAAGATGATTTGTTGAAACAAGCGTGTAGTTTTCATAAACTTCATCAATATCTAGCAAAACCTCATCCCAAGTAGCTGGGTCTTTTCCCCTACTCTCATTCAAGGACAGTACTGTTTTTTCTAATGTTTCACCATAATTCGTTCTAATCTTTCCCAAATTATCAACAATACCATATTCAAACGGAGCTATTTTATATATTTCAGAGGTATTTGCTTTTTCACTAAATACATTTGCTTCACTTTGATAAATCACCTCATATGGATTTGCTGAATTATTACCAAATGAGTATTCTGATATCAAAGATTCACACGTAGTATCAAAAACTACATATCCATATGGTTTGTTTTCTAAATTGTAATTTACAATATATCCAATAGCTTGACCTGTTGTATCATAAAATTTTCTCGGATTATTAGCAACAATATTGCTATTTTCTCCTATTCCCTTTGCAAAACGTTCTGCCATCTGTATCGCCAAATCATCCGTAACATTTACAACAGAAGTATTCTCCGATGCATGGACAGGAACTATTGACATAATAGTCAATATAAAGATTGTCAAAAGTGAAGCAAATCGTTTAAAAATTTTTCTCATAAATATCCTTCCTCCTTAGATTATATATTTACTTTAATATTATATCTTATTCCCTATTTTGTCTATATTTTTTTATGTTTATTTCAAATATTTCATTCTATTTTATTTTTATCAAACTATTTTCAAACAAATCCAAACAAAGAATCTCGGGGCAAATTTCGGTCAAATCAGGATAAATAAATATAACACTTTATATGTAAGTCAATTTTAAAAAAGCCTGTAATTCCGGGCTTTACAACACTTTGTAACACAATATAAACCAGTTCGATAATCCCTCATTCCTTTAGATAACTATAAAAACAACGAAAACCCGTTAGCACAATGCTAACGGGTTTTCGCTATTGTTGAATTCTTTTATCTTCTTTAGAATTTATCCCAACTTCAGATAATATTCTTTCTCTTCCATTGATAATATCTTTCCAGTCATTCAGATTGTTTTCTCTACCCCGGTAGAACCCCGCAGTCTGAACCTGGAACACATGGACGATCCACAATTGGGATCTGAACTTTCATAGTCAAACCTTCCCTATATTCCGATACAGCATATAATTTCAAGCCCAGATCTGTCGCCATCTCTCTTGCAAGATAAAGCCCCATGCCGGTTGGTTTCTTGTTGACATTGATATCACTGCCGGTGAAGCCTTTATCAAAAATATACGGGAGATCGCAGGCTTTTACGCCACAACCGTTATCTTCTATATAAAGTATCCACATTTTCTTCCTGTTTTCTTCTCTTTTTTCCACATGGATACGGATTTCCGGCTCTTTATCACAATATTTGACCGCATTGCTGATAAACTGTCCCAGCATAAATTCAAGCCCTCTCCGGTCACTGTAGATTTGAATCCCTTCCGGCTCCATCTGGATATCCACGTGAAATTTCTTCTCCTCCAGAAGCGGACCGTAATCTTCCAGGACTTTCCCCAGTGATTCTTTAAGATTCAGCATTTCAAACAGATAATCTTTGTGACCACCCTTTAACCTTGCATAAAATAACATCTGATCGATCGATTCCTGCATACGTGTCTGAATATATTCCAGCTTATATCCGACCGGCTCTGAAAATTCTTCTTTATGATTTCCCAGTATAAATGCAAGCAAAGATAACGGCGTTTTTACCTCATGTGACCACCCTTCAATATATTCTTCATAATCTTCTGTCTTTTTCAACAGATTTTCTTTTTCTTTTCGTTGTATTTGCAAATAGTCGAGGAGATTCTGCATCCGTTCTTTCTCTGCTTTCCCGCAGTATAGCAATAACTGTTCTGCAGTCTTTTCCTCTGGTTCCTTTAAAAATAGAGCAAATGCCTCTTCTTTTTTCTGTTCTTTCTTTACGATATAAATGCAGACCCCGGCATACATTAATACGGTCATCAATGTGAGAACTCCTGCAAGTACTTGTAACACCTGGACGTCTGCAAGCGCAAGAAATAAAATACAGATACCTTCCACACACCCTGTCAACAAAAGCCAGGGCATATATTCTGCTATTCTCTTTCCGTAGTTCTTCATCCTGTACGTTCTCCTTACATCATTTTTTTACTTTTCTTTTAATGAGTTGCCTGACATCTGCCTTTTATCACCGAATTTCCAAACGATAGCCTGTTCCCCGGATGGTTTCAATCTCTTCTTCCATATGAAGTTTCTGCATGGTTTTCTTTAATCTCGTCAGATTTACCTGCAATGCATTTTCATCGATAAAATCTATTGTATCCCAAAGTGCAATCGACAGTTCTTCTTTTGTCACGATCTGCCCACGCTTCTTAAGAAATACTTCCAGTAATTTTCCCTGATTCTTTGGCAGGACAATCGATTCATCATGGATATAAAGTGTATATGTCTGCTGATCCAGCAAAAATTTTTTCCCTTCCAGCAAATGCTTGCGGCCTTCATATCTTTTTAACACATTGGACACCCTCGCCAGAAGTCTTTCTTTCCGGCATGGCTTTGTCAGATATTCATCCGCACCCAGTTCCAGCGCACGCAGTTCATCTGCCATCTGGTCTCTCGATGTCAGTACACAGACCGGCGTCGTTCCTTTATGCTTCAACTCCCGACAGATCTGGAATCCGCTCTTCCCCGGCAGATTAAGGTCAAGCAGAACGAGATCAAGAGGAGCTTTAGAAAGCTCCTCTTCCACCTTTTCAAAATCTTCTACCGCCACGACTTCATATCCGGCCTTTTCCAGTATTTCTCCTAATTCTTCACGTATGAAGGCTTCGTCTTCCACAATTCCTATTCGTTTCATAAAATCATACTTTCTTTTATTCTTCTCTTTCCGGCACCATCAGATACAACAGATATCGGTCGCTGAGTTTCTTGACTTCCAGAATATAGATCAATTCTACGATCAGAAGCAGCAGGATCATCCCGCTTGCACTTAAGAGCAATACTTTCTGTGTACCTTCTCCTGTTTCCACAAACAGGGAAAATAAGCTTGCCATCGCCGGAATACTTCCGGCTGCTCCTAAGAATACCGGAATGCCAAAATACCAGTTAATCTGCTTTCTTGCGGAACGGCAGAGCGCATTGGAGGTTGCTCCGAGCCGTATCAGAGTCTGATACCGTCTGCCAATTTTCTGCTGATTTGTCAGGAACTGTACACTGATTACCGTATTTCCAATAATCAGGAAGATCACTGCCAGATAGATTGTAATATAACTTGCACATACACCGTAGAACATACGTCGTCCAAGGCTCTGCAAAAAACAGTCATACGAAATTCCGACTTTGTCAAGTTTCTGGTTCATTTCCTGATATACACGGATAAGTCCCTGTTTTTCCGTTTTTGAAGGTTTTAGCACGCCATCCAGATATGTGGTGCCCTTTCCGGCTGTCATCTGTTCATAAGCCTTGTCCGGTACGATCAGCGCAAATCCAAGTGTAATCGCGCGGTCGGCAACGATTTCTTTATTCATAACCTTTTCCCCAAGGCTCCATGTCTTTCCGTCCATTGTAACATGTATATTTCCCTGTAAGGCTTTACTCATTATTTCTTTAAACTCATCGGAATAAAGTGCCGATCCAAGGTAAACTGCTGCCTGGTGATCTTTCAATGCAAGAGGCTTTTCTCCTGCCTGTTTTAACAGCTCATTATACCCGGATAATGCAATAATATGCGGTGTATCTTCCCGTTCTATCTCCATTGCAAATACATTTTCATTCGGTGTCTTTCCATCTTTTTTCAACTTGTCTACGAGTTCATCTGCGTTAAAGCCAACTACCCGGTTCTTCTTTTTCGATGGTTTACCTTCCTTATCCAGATTTTCGATCGAAGATTCTATATATCCGGTTTTAATCTGGATCAGCTTTTCAAAATCTGAGCGAAGCCCGGACTTCTGCAATTTTTCAATAGTTGTACTGACGTCCTCATTGTCATCGTCAAATGTATAATCTACGACACGCTCGCTCTGTACCGTATAACTTCTGGCAATCCCGATTCCTGCACCGAACAGGCAGAGTGCTGCGAGGATCAGAATACAGCTCACCGCCGGGACGCTGCTCTTGCGGATAAACATTTCTTCCAGCTGGCGGAATGTAAACATTCCCAGTCTCTCGTGTCGGCTGCCCCATCTGCCCAGTTGTTCCAGTATCAGCCGGAAACCATAGAATACAAGAAATACTCCGGCAATTCCAAAGACTACTGTCCGTGCAAGAATAAGAAGGTCATCCCAGATATGTCCACGGATTCCATCATAAAATGCCACAAACAATAACACGCATCCTGTCGCAAAGGCAAGCACATACAGAACCTTCGGTCTTGTTTTTCCCTGCTCTTTTGCCTGCGGATTCATAAGATTGCCGATCTCGTCCTTAACTACCGCGCCGCTTAAGAACAGGCACGCAAATAATTTTACCAGTATGAAACCGACAGCGGTTCCAATCACTGCGGCGAATGAAAATGTACTCTGATGACCGAGGATTCCAAGCCCCTCTACCTTCGCTGTGATCAGGCTGACCAGCTCGGAAATGCAGACTGCAACCGGGATTCCTGCCACAAGGATCAGAAGACTGCTCTTAATATCTTCTGTCATCAACATAAAAAACAGCCGGCTCCGGCTCATGCCCATCATACGGTACACACCAAATTCATGTTTTCTCCGCTCCATCTGGTAACGTCCTGCAAAATATACGAGAAAGAACAAAATGCATAACGATGCGCCAAACAGTATCGGAACCATTTGAAAGATTTTCTGTATAGCATCACTTTCCATCTCTTTCAGGAAAATGATCACATCCTGCTTCGGCAGTGCCAGAATCACATAAAATGCAATTACGACAACGAGAAGTGAAGCATGAAACAATCCATTTTCCCTGCGGCTTCTCTTACTGTTTCTGGAGACAAGTTTAAAGAACATTTGCACTGCCTCCTCCCAACTGCGCCAACACTTTCAAAATGCGCTCGTAAAACTCCTGCTGGGATTCTTCTGCGAAATCTCTGCGCAGCTCATGGAAGAGTACTCCATCCTGGATAAATAAAATCCGTCCGCAATAACTTGCTGCATTTGCATCATGTGTCACCATCATGATTGTTGCTTTTTTGTTGCGATTTAAACCGAAGAGTTTCTCCATCAATGCTTTTGCATTACGCGAATCCAACGCCCCGGTTGGTTCATCTGCCAGAATCAGGTGTGGATCCATGATCAATGCTCTGGCTGCTGCTATACGCTGTTTTTGCCCGCCGGACATCTGTGTCGGAAATTTGTCCAGTACATCCTGTATCTCAAGATATGCTGCCAGTTCTTTTAACTTCTGTTCTCCTTTTTTCTCTTCATATTTATGAAGAGCCAGCGGAAGAAGAATATTTTCTCTTCCGGTAAGGTTCTCTAAAAGTTCAAAGTTCTGGAAAAGGTAACCGATCTGGCGTCCTCTGTAATCGGAAAGTTCTGCGCCTTTCAGCGAACGGATATCGGTTCCATTTACAAGAATCTGTCCTCCTGTCGGACGGATCACACTTGCCACGCAGTTAAGAAGTGTGGATTTTCCGGATCCGCTGCTTCCCATGATTCCTAAAAATTCCCCTGTCTGTACTTCCAGGCTGATTCCATCCAGTGCCTTTGTCTCATTTTTCTTGTTTCCATAATATTTACATAAAGATTCAATTTTTAAAATACTCATTCTCTGCTCTCCTTTCATTGATGTAATCATAGCATCTGTGGCTTCCAAATAACACTTACAGTGAATGAAAGGTTTCGCAGGCTTTCGTTTCTGGTATTTGATAATAATATGCCTTACAGCAGATCATCCTTAATATCTTCCTCTGTCATGCGAAGTCCGACCACACTCGAAACAGGCAGTGAAAATACGATTGCCTTCTCCTTACTCTTCAATCCGGTTTTCTCCATGATTGCTTTCATAATCTGTGCTTTCTGTGAGGAACGAGTAACAATGAAGATCATTTCCTTCTCTTCCACGAGGGAAACACCAAGATATTTTCTGGCGAGCTCTGTTCCGGTTCCTTTCGCATGGACAACTGTACCGCCTCCCGCATTTGCTTCTCTTGCGGCTTCCATAACCGTATCGATATATCCCTGATTGGCAATGGCAATCATCAGTTCATAATCTGTCTCCTTCAATGCTGTTTCCTCCTCTTTTTCAAATGGCTGTTCCTGTATCAGATATTGCAGTGTCTTTTTGCCGCCTATGCTCGCAAGCGGCACTGCAAAAGCAATTCCCGTTCCCGGAACATCAATTTTCATATCAATGATCAGTCCGCGTTTCAGTCGTTTCCATGTATCTCCGGTCACGATGGAGAGAAAAAGAATCTTTTCTGTTTCTTCTAATCCAAAATAATTCAGCACCTCACTGTTCGCTGTCCCTTTTCCCAGTATTTCAAAAAATACCTGCTGTTCGTGTGTCTTATAAAATTCGCGAAACTTTTTTCTTGCGCTGCGGCTTGTGATCGCAGCCATCATATATAACCGGCTCATATTTTTCCGCCTTTCTAATTCCAATAAATCGTTTCATACTGTACGCTCTCACATCTACACTCCACTCTGGTCGGCACTAAACATGTGTCGTTGACATATAGCTCTTCTGGTATCATCATAACTCTATAATATCCATGTCGCCGTATGCTTCCAGTGGCAGTACAGGAACCGCCTCTTCGGTCTGGCGTTTCTTCTCCTGATGCTGGTAAACCGCACCCAGTATCTGTATCGTGATAAGTGGTGTCATCGCAACCATTGCCACAACACCAAATGCATCCGTAACTACATTTCCGCCAATCGCTTCGCATGCTCCCTGTGCCAGAGGCAACAGAAAAGTTGCCGTCATTGGGCCAGAGGCCACACCACCGGAGTCAAATGCTATCGCAGTGAAGATTTTCGGTACCCGGAACGCAAGAAGCAAAGAAACTGCATAACCCGGTATGAGAAACCAGAAAATAGAAATTCCGGTCAGTACACGGATCATTGCAAGCCCCAGTGAGACCGCAACGCCGCAGGACAAACTCAGTCCCATTGCCTTCCCAGGTATCGCACCCGAAGTCAGCTCTTCTACCTGCTCCATGAGCACATAAACTGCCGGTTCCGCTTTTACGATGAAATAGCCGATCACCATACCGATCGGTACAAGCACAAACGGATTCGGTAACCCTGCAAGTACCTGTCCCAGATAATTACCGGTTGGGAGAAATCCTACATTTGCCCCTGTCAGGAACAGCACAAGCCCAATGTATGTATACAGGATTCCAATTGCAATTTTCACCAGTGTCCGTTTCATCAGATGCAAAGCCAGTACCTGGAACACAAGGAAAAATACAACAATCGGAAGCAGTGATAATAGCATTTCTCTTATATAAAGTGGAAGTTCCGCTGTGAACAGTCTTCCAAGTTCTATCGAATCCTTCACATCCGGAATATGGATGCCTGCATAAACGCCACTCTCCGGGCGGTAAAGAATGCCTAGAAGCAGGACGGCAAGTACCGGCCCGATTGAACAAAGTGCAACCAGACCGAAACTATCCGTTTCTGCATATTTATCACTTCGTACTGCGGAGAAGCCGACACCAAGCGCCATAATGAAAGGAACGGTCATCGGTCCTGTCGTGACTCCGCCGGAGTCAAATGCGACCGCCAGCGAATCTGCCGGCACAAAAAACGCAAGAATAAATATCACCGGATAAAACAAAAACAATAATCTGTAAAGCGCAATTCCAAATAACATACGAAGAACCGCAACCACAAGAAATATCCCAACGCCTGCCGCTACTGCAAAGATCAGAACATTGTTCGGAATAGACGGAACTTGTTCGGCAAGCACTTGCAGATCCGGCTCCGACACCGTAATAATAAATCCCAGCGTAAAACACAATAACACAATAAATGGAAGTCTCCTGGAACCGGAAATTCTCGTTCCAATTCTCTCTCCCATAGGCGTCATCGCAATCTCAGCTCCCAATGTAAAAAACATCATTCCCACAACAAGAAGAATCGCGCCCACTAAAAAAGCCATCAGAATTCCTGCCGGAATCGGAGCGATCGTAAAACTAAGCAACAGAACAATCCCTATGATCGGCAGTACGGCTTCCAATGACTCTTTTAGTTTTTCCAATAATTTTGACTGATATAACTTCAATCGATACCATACCTTTCCTTTTATTTTTTACGTTTCATGTGGACTAATTGTAACATACTCTGGTTAATTTTTCCTTAAGAAAATTTCGTTTTGTTTAAGAAAAGGAACATACTTTAGACACATTTTCCCTGTATACTAAGAGTCAGATAGTTGAAGAACACATCAACTATCACCCCCTCATAAAGTAGCACCGGTCAAGCCGGTGTGCACTTTACTCTCATTCCTTTAGAAATGACCCGTCCCCTTTTCAATTTGCACCTGGCACTTTCTAGAAAATCCCCGTCCCCACTGCGCGGTGGAGTTCATCAAGGATCTCTTTTTCCACAGTCAGTGGAAAACCATCCACACTCAGTACCTGTTCTTTTGTCACGCCATCGATGCTGCCGAGATCTACGATTGCCTGCAGATAGGATTTGATTTCTTTATATGTAGGAAGTACCTGTATCTTTTCTATCTTTTGTATATATGCCGCTAATGCATATGCGCCCCAGTTAGATACGGTTGCGATAATTAGATTGTCAACTTCTACCTTGCATGGTACAAGCGCCAGTTTATCTACAATAACTTCTTTCAGATTGCCCATACCGATTTCATTTCCGCCATCTCCGACACCAAATGTCGGGATTCCGCGCTTTTTGGCAAGATCAAAAAGGATATCGGCTTTTGCTGTATTTTTCTTAATGCTTACACCGCGCATATTTGCATAATCATCTTCAATATTTTTGCCACAGCGTTCAATGGAAATCAGTGCAACCGGATCGTAATCTTCCAGAACTTCTGTATATTGTTCCACGCCATCACAGATATGTGCATATTCTACGTCCAGATTTTCAAGTTCAAAAAATCCACGACAATATTTATCTGTTACGATGATCGGTCGGTATCCGACAGCCCGCAGTGCTTTTGCGAGTGTCATCGTTCCGAGAGGACCGTCCGTCTCTGCATGTCCCGCTACATAAAATCCGGTTGTCAGAAATATATTTCCTTTCGGAAGCTCCAGAATCTTCTCAGCTGCCCTCTTGCAGTAGAAATCGCCCATATATTTGCGCAGGATAGTCATACCGCGCTTGGAATGACGCAGTACAATATCTTCAACGGTTTCTTTTTTTATATTTACTTTTGTCTGTGCCGCCTGTGCCTGTGCTCCCACTTCTAATCTCTCCTTTATTTTTGCTGTCGTCTTCTGCCTGTTTTATTTCCCAATTACTTCTTCGATTGATGCAATCCTGATGTTTTCTGCTTCCAGCGCTTTACGGATCTTCTGAACAAATGCCAGTGCTTTCGGTCCGTCTCCATGCACGCATACAGAATTTGCTTCAACCGGAATCTCTTTTCCGGTAATCGCTGTTACGGTTCCTTCCTTTATCATCTTGATGACACGTGCCACAGCTTCGTCTTCATCGGTGATCATTGCGCCCGGTTTGCTTCTTGCTACCAGCGAGCCGTCTTCTTCATATGCTCTATCCGCAAATACTTCTTTTGCCACGCGAAGTCCTACTGCCTTTGCGGCTCCCATCATTTTGCTACTGCTCGGTGCAAGAAGGATAAGCTCAGGATCGACTTCTTTGATTGCTTCTGCGATTGCTGTTGCCAGTTTTTCATCTTTTCCTGCCATGTTATACATTGCACCGTGCGGTTTTACATGCTGCAGTTTAATTCCCTGTGCTGTGCAGAATGCTTTCAATGCCCCGATCTGATACTGCACCATTGCTTTTACTTCTGCCGGCGATGCTGCCAGATTTCTTCTGCCGAATCCGACCAGATCCGGATATCCCGGATGTGCGCCAACACGGACGCCCTGCTCTTTCGCAAGTGCTACGGTCTTTGCCATTACCACCGGATCGGATGCATGAAATCCACATGCTACATTTGCAGAAGAAATAAAGGGAATGACTTCCTCATCCAGTCCGCATTTATAATTTCCAAAACTTTCTCCAAGATCACAGTTCAAATCTACTGCAAACATTTTTCTTCCTTCTTTCTATGTTTCAAATCTTTTTTCAGACTACTTCCATCTATTCTCAAAACCGCACAATACTCGTGTTCTCCCATCACTGCACTGCTACGCTTTTACTCATATCATGGTGAGTGGCTCTATTAGAACCTCTTTAGTACTTCAATTCTACATTCTTTACATCCGTAATCAGCATATGTCCCGGTGCGTGTGTGATCACAATATCCGGTTTCACATTCATAACAACATTCTGCGGTGTTACGCCACATGGCCAGAATACCGGAACTTCTCCTTCATTGATCGTTACACTATCGCCGAAATCCGGTTTCATTACATCAAAAATACCAATTGCTTCCGGATTGCCAATCTGTATCGGTGCACCGTGTACTCTTGGCATCTCACCCGTGATCAGTGCGGATTTCACAACCTGGTCATTCGGGATCGGACGCATGCTGACTACCATATTTCCTTTGAAAATACCTGCCGGTGTGCAAGCGATATTTGTCTTGAACATCGGCACGTTACAGTTTTCCTCGATATGTCTGACCGGAATTCCTGCTTCCAAAAGTGCAGATTCAAAAGAGAAGCTGCATCCGATCAGAAAGCTCACAAAATCATCCTGCCAGAACTCTTCAATGTCGGTATACTCTCCGACAAGTTCACCTTTTTTGTAAATGCGGTATTTTGGAAAATCCTTTGCCAGATCCACATCATCTGCGATATAGTGAAGGTCTCTGCTTCCTACGTCGCTGACTTCAAGGATCGGACACGGTTTCGGGTTTCTCTGGGTAAATAAGAGAAAATCATAAGCCAGATCCTTTGGCAGGATAACCAGATTTGCCTGTGCATATCCCGCACACATACCAGATGTCGGACATGTTATTTTCCCTTCTCGGATCAGTCTTCTGACCTCTGCCGGTTTCAAATCACTGTAATTTACTGCTTCACTCATCTTTACCTTTCCCCGCTTTCTGTTTTCCATATCTTTGCTGCTTCATCTAACGAAATTTTCTGAAATCTCACCTGATCCCCCGGCTTGCCCTGTACCAGTTTCGGGATATCAAAAGAACACACTGTAGCAATCTTTGCATATCCTCCGGTTGTCTGCCGGTCTGCAAGTAGAATGATTGGTTTTCCATTTGTCGGAACCTGAATGGAACCAAGTGCAATTCCATCGGAAATAATATCCGTTCCGTTTACACTTTCAATCGGTGCACCTTCCATCCGGTAGCCCATCCGGTCACTCTGATCAGATATCGTATACGTTTCATTGTAAAATGTTTTCTTTCCCGCCTCGGTAAAATACTCTTCCTGCGGTCCTTCGATTACACGGACAGTGATTGGTGATGTATATACATCCGGCTTTGCCATCCGGTCTTTCAGTGCTTCATAACTTCTGCCATTTTTGCCAATTTCAAAAATATCTCCGGCTGCCAGCGCCCTTCCTTCGTAACCACCCATCTTACACTTCAGATTTGTTGAACGGCTTCCGAGCACAACCGGAACATCAATACCACCGGCGAAAGCTACATAAGTTCTGCAACCTGCAGTCACCATTCCAAGAGATAAGATATCTCCGGCTTTCACCTGGTATGCACGGTACATTTCTGTCGGTTCCTCATTTATCTTTACGTCCATTGTTGCTCCTGTAACAGCAATGACTGCATCTTCCGTAAATTCCATCGTTCCGCCGAACAAAGTTATTTCCAGTACGGCTTCTCCGTTTTCATTTCCCACAAGATAATTGGCTTTCTTATAAGAAACTTCGTCCATGACTCCGGATGTCCCGATACCGGAATTCATATATCCGTATCTGCCCGCATCCTGTACTGTTGTAAGCGGTCCCGGAATAACAACTTTTACTGACATCCTTCATCACCTTCTTCCACAACCTCTACCTGATACTCTCCTTTTACGATCATGTGGCGGATATCGTAGTAATCGCCAATCGTGATCGGTACAAAACGGATATATTCTCCTGCTTTACAGAGGATCGGATCTTCTCTGTACGGATCATAGAAATCAACCGGTGTACCACCCATCAGTCTCCATCCTCCCGGTGAAGCCAGCGGATAGACTCCTGTCTGATTGCCGCCGATGCCGACAGCCCCCGGAAGAATCCTTACGCGCGGGCTTTTCAGTCTTGGCATTTCAATTCGTTTATCCAGACCACCAAGATAAACAAATCCCGGCAGGAATCCCATCATATAAATTTTATAATCAACGGAACTATGGATCTTTATGATCTCGTCACGATCCAGTCCGGTATGTTTTTCCATATCTGCCAGATCCAGTCCGAATCTTGCGCCATAACAACACGGAATTTTTAAAATCCGTTTCTTCTCTGTTGTCTTCCCAATCAATTGTCCGGTCAGCTCTGCTGTCTGCTTCCTTACATTTTCAAAAGAGGTAATTGCCGGATCATAATAAATCATCAGAGAGCGAAACGTTGGTACCATTTCCTGTACACCCGGAATCCGAGTTTCTGCAATTCTCGCTGCCAGCGCATGTACTTTGTCATTGATCGCAGGATCGATCTGATTGCCAAATTCCACAACCAGCGCCCGGTCCCCTGCCGGCATATATTTTATTTCTCCCATGACTTCACCTTCTCATTTATTTATCTGTTGCTTTGTAAAATTCATCCAGAACTGCTACACGGATCTTCTCCAGAAGTTCCGGTGCTTTTCCGCCAACCGGCTTGCCATCGATCTCATTTGCATGCAGACATAAGTTGCTGGAGCTGGATACGATAACTTCATCTGCGTTGAACAAATCATCCAGTGTGTACGGTGTCTCGCTTACCGGAATCTCCAATTTCTTGCAGGCTTTGATAATATGTGCTCTTGCAATACCTGGAAGAATCAGGTTGTCAGTCGGTGCTGTTATCAGTTTGCCATCTTTAATAATATGGACATTACTATGTGCACATTCTGTTACACGTCCACCCGGTCTGTAGAATACACATTCCTGACATCCGGCTTCTTTTGCTTTCTGTGTCGCAACTACAGAAGGAATTAAGTTCAATGTTTTGATATTACAATGGAAGAAACGTGTATCTTCTCTTGTGATCAGCTTGATTGGCTTCGTTCCATCGGAAATTTCTGCCGGTTTCAGCATAATCCATAAGTTTCCAGGACCCTCTGTATATGCATGATCACGGATACCGGTTCCTCTTGTGACCTGATAGTAAACAAATAAATTACCTGTATCCATTTTATTTACCATTTCCTGAAGGAGTTCTTTCAACTCTGGCTTTGTTACCGGCATTTTAATGTCCAGAAGTCCCGCACTGTTAAAGAATCTGTCGATATGTTCATCAATTGCGAAAATCTCATAATTTCTGGACGGACCTGCATCGTATACACCATCTCCAAACCAGCTGACACGGTCGTTCATCGGGATTGTCATCTCATCCAGTTCACCGTATTTGCCATTGTAATAACCTAAAGTTTTCATTGTAAATTCCTCCTTCTCCTGACCTTTTTACACTAAAAAAGGCGCACAAACTCATGTTTGTGACGCCTTCGTCCTGTACGCTCTATTAATTTCACCTACATTTTATGCTCACCCATTAGTTTTGTCAATGGGTTTTACTTAATTAAAGTGATAAATTTTCTTCCATCCATAAATACAGATCTTCAAATACCTGACTGCGGTCTGTTTCATTCAGGATCTCATGCCTGTCATCCTGATACAGCTTCATCTCTACTTTTTCAAATCCGGCATTCTTGTACTTGTCATATACTTTCTGTACTGCTTTTCCAAAATCTCCAACCGGATCGTCTGCACCGGATACAAAGAATATCGGCAAATCCTTCGAAATCTTCTCTATGCTCTCTTTGCGGGCAAGCACTTTCATTCCTTCAAACATCTGATAATAACCGCCAACCGTAAACTGGAAAGAGCAAAGTGGATCTTTCTCGTATTTTCTGCGCACATCCAGATCTGAACTGATCCAGTCTGTTGCTGTTACTGCCGGATGAAATTTCCTATTATAATTACCAACGCTCATCTTATGCACAAGCGGGCTGTGATAATGCCAGCCCCTTGCTGCCGCAAGCCCTTTGCAGAGCTTCTGCCCCATGTTCAATTCCGCCATGCTGTGTTCACCGGTTCCCATGATGATCGCACCGGCAAGTCCGTCAGCATACATCGTCAGATACTGACGAAGCAGAAATGAACCCATACTGTGTCCCAGCATAAAATATGGTAGATCCGGATAATTCTTCTCACCGACTCTGCGGACTCTGTGGATATCTCCGATTACATAATCGTTACCGTATTCTTCCGGGAAATGTCCGTATTCTTCCGGCTTTGCTGCAGTCTTTCCATGTCCCAGATGGTCGTGCCCGATCACAAGATAACCATGTCCGTTTAAGTATCTGGCAAATTCATCGTAGCGGTCTATATATTCTACCATTCCGTGACAGATCTGGAGGATCGCACGCACTTTACCTTCCGGAATCCAGATGATTCCATGTGAGCGCGTCTTCCCTTCTGCACTTAAAAAGCTGAAATCTTTCTTCATTTTATATCAACTTCCTTCTCCTAACGATCTTCCATTTTTACATATTCTTTGTAGGAAGCCAGTGGCTTATACGCCGGACGGATAATCTTATCCGCATTCTTTAACTCTTCCAGACGGTGTGCACTCCAGCCGACAATACGTGCCGCCGCAAAAATCGGTGTGTAAAGTGCCGGAGGAAGATCCAGCATACTGTAAACCAGTCCGCTGTAAAAATCTACATTGGCATTAACACCTTTGTAAATCTTACGCTTCTGTGCGATCACTTCCGGAGCCAGACGTTCTACAAGCGCATACAGTCCGTATTCTTTTTCACAGCCTTTTTCCTCTGCAAGCTGTTTTACAAATTTTTTGAAAATGTCTGCACGCGGATCTGAAACAGAATAGATTGCATGTCCCATTCCGTAGATCAGACCTTTCTGGTCAAATGCTTTCTTCTCCAGCAGATCATTTAAATACTGACGTACTTCATCTTCATCTTCCCAGTCTGATACATGCGCTTTCATGTCTTCAAACATTTTCGTTACTTTGATATTCGCACCACCGTGTTTTGGTCCTTTTAACGAAGCCATCGCTGCTGCCATCGTTGAATAAGTGTCCGTTCCGGAAGAAGTTACAACGTGTGTCGTAAATGTTGAGTTATTACCACCGCCGTGATCCATATGCAGAACCAGAGCCATATCAAGGAGCTTCGCTTCCAGTTCTGTGTATTTACGATCCTCACGGAGCATCATCAGAATATTTTCAGAAGTAGACAGATCCGGTGATGGCGCGTAAATAAACAGGTCATCGCCCATACGGTAATTATATGCATGATAGCCGTACACCATCATCATCGGGAACTGGCTGATCAGGTTCAGACACTGTCTTAATACATTCGGGATACTTGTATCATCCGCTTTGCGGTCGTAAGTATACAGATTCAAAATACATTTCGCCAGCGTATTCATCATGTCCTGGCTCGGCGCTTTCATAATGACATCACGCACAAATGTCGGCGGCAATGTCCGGCGCTCTACGAGTGTCTCATGGAACATCTCCGACTCTTTTATATTCGGAAGCTCGCCAAACAACAACAGATATGCGATCTCTTCAAATCCAAAATGTCCGTCCTCTAAAAATCCACGCACCAAGTCTTTGATGTTATATCCACGGTAATACAGATTACCTGCACACGGAACTTCTTTGCCGTCCACGATCTTAGTCGCACAGACATCGGAAATATTAGTAAGGCCGGCAAGTACTCCTTTTCCATTCACATCACGGAGTCCGCGTTTTACTTCGTATTTGCTGTACAGGTCTTTTTCTATTGTCGTATTCTTCTCACACAGTTCTGCGAAATGCTCAATCTCCGGTGTGATCTCGAACAGTGCATATTTGTTTTTTTTCTCCATGCGCATCATCCTTTCTTTGTTAATATCTTTGTTTTTCAATCCACAATTGTTTTTTTCTGCAACAAATTTATTGTTATTTACCATTTATATGATGTCAGAAACCACAATGCAATTACACCAGAGTGATTTTATGACTTAATGGCCCGCCCCGATATGAGCATAAACAGGAAGCATAAGCTTCACGATATACGATTATGCAGATAATTATAAATTTCATTGCTCAGTCTTGCAAATTCCTCCAGTGATAATGCCTCTCCTCTGACGCTTGCGCCTTTGCCTAACGTCTCGATTGCTTCTGCGATCACTTCTTTCGGGAGATCCCATTTGCCTGCATTTTTCAAACCATTGGCAAGTGTCTTCCGACGCTGGTTGAAAGACGCTCTGATAATATCAAACATCAGCTTCTCATCTTCTACTTCCACCGGAGGTTCGGCATGTCTTGTCAGACGGATAACTGCTGAGCCTACCTTCGGTCTTGGCATGAAGCAGTTCGGTGGGACATTTGCAACAATGTACGGGTCTGCATAATATTGCACCGCCAGTGACAGAGCACCGTAATCCTTGTTACCCGGTCCGGTCTGCATACGGTCTGCCACTTCCTTCTGTACCATGACCGTAATGCTCTGAAGCGGAACATGATTTTCAAAAAGTCCCATAATGATCGGTGTCGTAATATAATATGGCAGATTCGCAACCACTTTAATCGGTTTTCCTCCGTTCTGCTCCTCTACGATCTTCGCAATATCAAGCTTCAGAACATCCTCGTTGATAATCTGAACATTTTCATATTCATGCAGTGTATCCGCAAGAATCGGAATCAGATTTTTATCGATCTCAACCGCAATGACCTTGCCGGCTGCCTCTGCCAGATATTGTGTCATCGTTCCGATCCCCGGTCCGATCTCCAGCACCATGTCTTCTTTTGTAATCTCTGCGGAATAAATAATCTTATCCAGCACATGTGTATCGATCAGAAAATTCTGTCCGAACTTCTTCTGAAAATTAAATTTATATTTCTGTAATACTTCAATTGTATTCTGCGGATTTCCCAGATCTGGTTTTACCATTTTCTCACTTCTCCCTGAATTTTAGGTATTTTCTAATTATACAATAAGTTTTGTCTTAATGATATACCCAAAATCGAAAATAGTCTTAAGAAAATATAAAGAAAACTCCGAAAATATATGGAAAAATTAAAATATAGCGAAATACATATAGAAATGTAGAAAAACAGGTAGCAAAAATCCAACCGGGAATTTCCTGGTTGGATTTCATAAAATTAATTTATTTGTACTTAATAAAGTTCACTATCGCTGATTCATTGCAAATAATGTCTTACACGTCCAGACCATACATGATGCGTGCATATGCTTTATGCATCCAGACCATACATGGCACGTGTGCATATGCTTTATGCAGCCAGACCATACATGATGCGTGCATATGCTTTATGCATCCAGACCATACATGGCACGTGTGCATATGCTTTATGCATCCAGACCATACATGATGCGTGCATATGCTTTATGCATCCAGACCATACATGGCACGTGCATTTTTCTCTGTCTGTGCAACAACTTCTTCATATGAGATCTCTTTGATCTCTGCAATCTTTTCCGCTACATATTGGATATATGCAGACTGGTTTCTCTTGCCGCGGAAAGGCTCCGGTGCAAGATACGGGCAATCCGTCTCCAGCACGATTGAAGTAAGCGGAATCTCTGCGACTGTCTCTTTTACTTTTTTCGCATTTTTAAAAGTAACGACACCGCCGATGCCGATGTAAAAGCCCATTTTCACATACTCTTTTGCCATCTCTTTGGAATAGGAGTAGCAGTGAATCACACCATTTAACCCCTGCGCATGCCCCTTCATGATCTCCATCGTATCTGCCGCAGCTTCCCGGCTGTGGATCAACACCGGAAGATTATGCTTACGTGCAAGTTCAAGCTGACGGATAAACCATTCTTTCTGCAGATCATGAGATTCATGATCCCAGTAATAATCCAGTCCAATCTCGCCGACGGCAACAACCTTTTTCTGATCCAAAAGCGCTTCCATCCGTACAAGTTTCTCTTCGTCCAACGCACCGACTTCATCCGGATGTACGCCGACTGCGGCATACATAAACGGATATTTTTTCACCATTTCTGTCACACGTGCACAGGACTCATAAGTTGCCGACACATTGACGATCGTGCCGACACCATTTTCCTCCATGGACATCAGCAATTCTTCTCTGTCTGCGTCAAACTGCTCATCATCATAGTGCGCATGCGTATCGAAAATCATCATCTTACAGTAACTCTTTTCTGAGTTCTTCCGGTGTCTTCTGTGACAGCATTGCCGGTGCGATGTCAAATACAGATTTTGCTCCGCTCTCTCCGGCTTTGGAAAGTCTATAAGCTGCTCTTGCATAACAGATCAGAACGCTTGCTGTAAATTCCGGGTTGGAATCCAATTTCAGAGAATATTCGATCACGTGTTTATTTCCTTCTGTTCCTGTCTCTCCGCTGCGGATAACAAAACCACCGTGTGGCATCTTGCTGTGATTTTTCTTTAACTCTTCTTCTGTGATAAATGTTACAGTTGTATCATACTCATCGAAGTAGTTTGGCATTGTCTTGATTGCCTCTTCGATTGCTTTTAAGTCAGCTCCCTCTTCCGGAACAACATAACACTCACGAAGATGTTTGTCTCTTGTTGTCAGCTCCGGCTCACTTCCGGTTCTTACTTTCTCTACTGCAGCCTCGATCGGTACAGTATACTGGATACCATTTTTTACACCTTCGATACGGCGGATTGCATCAGAGTGTCCCTGGCTGACACCTTTTCCCCAGAAAGTATAAGTGCTTCCCTGTACCAGAATGGATTCTGCATACAGACGGTTCAGTGAGAACATTCCCGGATCCCAGCCAACAGAAATAATACTTACATTGTTTCCTGCTTTTGCTGCAGCATCCACATTTGCAAAATACTCCGGAATCTTTGCGTGTGTGTCAAAACTGTCAATAGTACAGAAGTTCTTAGCAACTTCCGGTCCCATAACCGGCAGATCTGTTGCAGAACCACCACACAGAACCATAACATCGATATCTTCTTTCATAGATACCATATCATCAAAATGTTTTACTTCTGCGCCTTCTGTTTTAATAGAAACTGTCTTCGGATCTCTTCTTGTGAATACAGCCTTCAGTTCCATATCATCGTTACGCGCGATTGCCTGTTCTACACCACGTCCAATATTTCCATATCCTACAATACCAATTCTAATTTTTTCCACAATTCTGTCTCCTTTTCCACATTTTATTTATCCACATCCGTGGGATAATTTAATTGGGGACGGGGCTTTTCGAGAAAATCCCCGTCCCCAATTAAATATTAACAGATTTCAGCACCTGCCGGCATATCTTTTTCTGGTGATACAAGTGCCAGATTGCCATTGGCGTCTTCTGCACAGAGTAACATTCCTTCAGATAATACGCCTGCAAGTTTTGCCGGTTTTAAGTTTACAAGTACCATAACTTTCTTGCCGACCATCTCTTCTGCACTGTAATGTGCTTTGATTCCGGAAACAATCTGTTTTACTTCGCTTCCGACACGCACCTGTGAGCAGAGAAGTTTTTTGGATTTCTTCACTTCTTCGCAGGAAATGATTTCTCCTACCTGGAACTGCATTTTACCGAAATCTTCAAATGTGATCTCTGGTTTTGCTTCGATATCGATCACTTCCTCGTCAGAAACTTCTTCTTTCTCTTCTACATGTGGATGCAGTTCTTCTACTCTCTTCAGCACTTCGTTGATGTCCTGTCTTGCGAACAGAATCTCCGGCTTGTCTGTAACTTTTCCGTCACCTAACTGTGCGAAGATTTTCTCTGCTGTTTCCGGCATGAAGGATGAAAGTAATCCTGCACCAACCTTGATACTTTCGATTAGATTTGCAAGAACAGTTTCAAGACGGTCTTTCTTGTCTTCTTCTTTTGCCAGTGCCCAAGGCATTGTTTCATCGATGTATTTGTTACAGCGTTTGAAGAGTGTGAAAATCTCTGTGATTGCATCTGCTACACGCAAGTCATTCATCTTCACATCAACGTTCTTCGGTGTGTTCTCTGTAACTGCTTTCAGATCTGCATCGATTGCAGCACCTTCTTCATCTAATGTCACATTTTTATTTGTAACAACGCCGCCGAAATATTTATTTGTCATGGAAATCGTTCTGTTTACCAGATTTCCTAATGTATTTGCAAGATCAGAGTTAATACGCTCTACGAGCAGATCCCAGGAAATGACTCCGTCATTTTCGAATGGCATCTCATGCAGTACAAAATAACGGATCGCATCTACGCCAAAGAAATCTACCAGTTCATCTGCATATAATACATTTCCCTTGGATTTACTCATCTTACCGTCACCCTGTAATAACCACGGATGTCCGAATACCTGTTTCGGAAGCGGCACACCAAGAGCCATCAGGAAAATCGGCCAGTAAATAGTATGGAAACGAATGATATCTTTACCGATCAGATGCAAATCCGCCGGCCAATATTTATTAAAGCGCTCAGAATTATTTCCGTCGCAGTCATAACCGATTCCTGTGATATAGTTTGTCAGCGCATCCAGCCATACATAAACAACATGTTTCGGATCGAAATCTACCGGGATTCCCCATGAGAATGAAGTTCTGGATACACACAGATCCTGCAGTCCCGGAAGAAGGAAGTTGTTCATCATTTCATTTTTTCTTGCTACCGGCTGGATAAATTCCGGATGCGTATTGATATGCTCGATCAGGCGGTCTGCATATTTACTCATTTTGAAGAAATAAGCTTCTTCTTTTGCCGGTTTTACTTCTCTTCCACAGTCCGGGCATTTGCCATCTACTAACTGAGATTCTGTCCAGAAAGACTCACATGGTGTACAGTAAAGTCCTTCATAAGAGCTTTTATAAATGTCTCCCTGATCGTATAATTTCTTGAAAATCTTCTGTACCTGTTTCTCATGATCTTCATCTGTTGTACGGATAAATTTATCATAAGAAGTGTTCATCAGATCCCAGATTTCTTTTACTTCTCCGGCAACTTTGTCAACGTATTCTTTTGGTGAAATACCTGCTTCTTCTGCCTTTAACTCGATCTTCTGACCATGCTCGTCTGTTCCTGTCTGGAAAAATACATCATAGCCCTGACTTCTCTTATATCTTGCGATCGCATCTGCAAGTACGATCTCGTAAGTATTACCAATGTGCGGTTTGCCGGAAGTATAGGCAATCGCTGTTGTAATATAATATTTTGGTTTATCCATGTTTTCCTCTCCTTTTGCTTTTAGATAATTATGAGTTTGTGCAAGCACAGTGTGATGACTTCAACATTTTTTTACCTTCGGATTACTCCGTGCTTTCGCACTCCCGCAATTCTACCCGCAATTCGGATATCGCCTGGCTTCGCCATGCTTTTATCCTCATTGCGGGGCAGGTCATGAAGTCATGCTGTCACCCTTGTGCAAGCACAGTGTGACAGCATGACTTATGACCTTGGTAAAAAAAAATCTCCAATTTTTCAAAAACTGAAAAATCAGAGAAGACGGGATATCCCGCGTTACCACTTCTGTTCGCTTCTGCCTCACGACAGCAGCCTTACCGGGTGCATGTAACACCTCCCGCTGTAAAGGGCGATCCCTTCATGACCTAACCTCGCGGCTCAGCCATCCCACTCCGAAGCCATCTTCCATCTTCCTTCATCTGTTCCTCTCAGCCTGCCGGAACTTCTCTGTAAAATGTACGGAAAATGTACTCTCTTCTTCACTGTGTTTGCTCATATGATTAACATATTTCCAATACATGAAATCGTAGCATAATCAGCGTGCCTGTGTCAAGTCATTGAGACGATTAACGATTAAAAAGGTTAAAAGATATTCTCCCCTTCCTCTGCATATACTCTAGTAATAATGTCTTCCTTCCGAAAGGTTTCTTATGTTCCGACAACTATTCCGTAAACGTTTCTATTTCTTTATTCCCATTATAATTATTACCGCTTGGCTCGCGCTGCATTTATTGCCTGCATCCCTGTCTCAATTGCTGCCGCAGTCCCTGCCTTTTTCCGCTCCGGTCAAGACCGCAAATTCCAAATTCCGCACTTACACGCGTGAGCTGTTCCGGCAGGAATTATCCGGTAACACGCTTTCGCTGCATTACACTTTAAAAAATCCGTCCGCTTACGGCATACAGGAAGAGAACATATCGCTTGGCTCTTACAATATCGATCCGGAAGCGTCCTGTGCCGCTGCGGAAAATGCGCTTTCCCGCTTACATACTTTCAATCGCAGAAAATTATCCTCTGAAAATCAGATTACTTACGACATTTTGCAATATTCCTTCCAATCCGCAAAACAAAATGCCAATTACCAGTGGTATGAAGAACCGCTGTCCTCGCTGACCGGTGTGCAGGCACAGTTCCCGGTTCTGCTGTCTGAATATCAGTTTCACACGCGCGATGATATAGAGACTTATTTTAAATTGCTCGCCGAAACTCCGGAGTATTTTGACTCATTATTGCAATTTGAAACGAACAAAGCAAAACGCGGATTATTCATGTCTGACTCACAGGTGCAGGCGATCATAAAAGAATGTGAGTCATTTTTAAATTTACAGGAAAATAATTATCTTTACTCAACATTCCAGACACGGATTTCCAAGCTGTCTCTCTCGAAAAAAGAGCGGATCAAGTGCATACAGAAAAATGAATCCGGGCTAAAAAAATATGTTTTTCCCGCCTACCAGAATCTGATCAAAGGTCTGCAAAATCTGCTTGGAAATGGAAAATACACAGGTGGTCTCTGCCAGTACCCGGGCGGTGCCGGTTATTATGAACATCTCGTTGCCGAAGAAACCGGTTCTTCCCGCAGCATTTCCGAATTAAAAAGCCTGATCATCCACCAGATGAGAGAAGATCTTGCCGGGCTGAAAAAATATTATATTTCCAATTCATCCCTGTCTTCCGATCTCTACAAAACTCAGGGGACAAAACTTTCCGACACCAACCCGCACTCCATTCTCGCTTCTTTGCAGCAGAAAATTAAAAAGGATTTTCCGAAAGCAGCCAAAACCGAGATTACGATCAAATATGTAGATAAAGAAATGGAGGAATATTTAAGCCCGGCTTTTTATATGATTCCTGCCATTGACGATACAAAAAATAATACAATTTATCTGAACCGCGGGCATCTGCCGGATGACCTGTCCCTTTACACCACGCTGGCGCATGAAGGCTATCCCGGTCATCTCTACCAGACGACTTATTTTGCCGCCAGAAAACCAGATCCTATCCGCACAATTTTCAGCTTCAGCGGCTACACCGAAGGCTGGGCGACCTACTGCGAAATGCTGAGCTATTACTATGCGCCTGTCGATAAAACGTATGCAGCCATGGCGCAAAAAAATACTTCTCTCATTTTAGGTCTCTACAGCCTTGCCGACATCGGTATCCACCATGAAGGATGGGGACTTTCGGAGACAACAACATTTTTCCGGAGCCACGGCATTACCGACACCGATTCCATCCGGGAAATTTATGACCTCATCATTTCCGATCCGGCGAATTATCTGAAATACTATGTCGGTTTTCTGGAATTTCTGGAATTAAAAAAAGCTGCTGTCGAGAAATGGGATTCTCACTTCTCGCAGCAACGTTTTCATAAAGCGGTATTGGATATCGGACCTGCGCCGTTTGAGATTTTGCGTGGTTTTACATTATCAGCCAACAATTAATCTAATCTGGCAGGGGATTTTACTCCATTGTAAAATCCCCTTGCATTGATCTCAACAATCCAGTTTAAACCGTATGTCATTCTGTGTGAAATTTTTCCGTCCATCGTTCTTCATTTGAACATAGTTCTTCTTATCCATAATAAAAATCATCCTGATTAACTCGCAGTTTCTTAATCTTGAAACACCGCGGATAGTCTTTAAATCCTTGTACCTGTGAACGATATTTCTTCATCACCTGCCGCGCTTTCTTCCAGCTTCCGAAGTAACCTATCACTTTAATCTCTACACCTCTCACATGTGTCAACTGATATACATACATAAATCATCACTCCATCTCGTTAAGCCTAATTGCTTTTAAATTCATATCCGAAATTCCATAAGTTTCCTGTAAATGTTTCTTCATTTCTACTACAACGTTTGAAACTCTGTTTTTGTTACAATTTTTTATAATTTTATTGAAAAAATTGTAACAAAATACCGCTCCTACTGCTCTACTATAAGTAACAATCGGAAACGGTATTTCGTGACACTTTTTTATAAATTTTTTTATTTTGTTTAATATTCCTCGATATTGACTTCCTTCGTGGTCGTCACATCATAAGGCAGGATCGAATCGGCGAATTTCGTAAATTTCTCCGCCGCATCACTGACATAGAACTCATAGGACGCTTCTCCTTCAGACGAATTCGCCATTCCGTTCTCTGCCAGCACTTTTTTAAGATCCATGGCTGTCTCATATGCCGGATTGACAATATGTACGCTCTCTCCGAAATATTCCCGGATGCTGGAACGCAGAAGCGGATAGTGAGTACAGCCTAAGATCATCGTATCAATATCTGTTTTCTTCATCTCAGACAGGTAAATGTCGATGACTTCTTTTGTAATGCTGTGTTTTGCAAATCCCTCTTCTACCAGCGGTACGAACAGCGGGCATGGTTTCCCGATGACTTTGATATCCGGATTCAGTTTATGGATCTCTTTGTTATATGTCTCGCTTCGGATCGTCGCTTCGGTTCCGACGATTCCGATGCAGTTATTTCTCGTCTCCTGCACAGCAGCTCTCGCTCCCGGAACAATTACGCCGAGAATTGGAAGATCCGTCTCTTTCTGCACAGTTTCCAACGCAAGCGCACTTGCCGTGTTGCAGGCGATTACAACTGCCTTTACATTTTTCGTCTTTAAGAAACGGATGATCTGTCTGGAAAACCGGATAATGTTATCCTTGGATTTACTTCCGTATGGCACACGCGCCGTATCTCCGAAATAAACGATATTTTCATTTGGAAGCTGACGCATGATCTCCCGCGCTACCGTCAGCCCGCCGACACCAGAATCAAACACTCCAATCGGTGCTGTATTTGTAATCTCTTGACTCATAATCATACTCCCTTGATTTCATTATATGCTAACTATCATATCACACTCGAGTTCGGATTTCCATACTCAGCGAAAATGTTCGCCACCTGATCACAGGCACTTACTCCTCAACCAACTCATCGAAATCGCACTTCTCAAACTCCTGGATGGAAATGTGCCGTTTATTCGGATTGGCATAGACAAATGTCTTATCGACATTCTCCAGATAATTCTGGATCTTGTCATTCGTAGCACTGATGATCGCCTGAAATCCAAGTCCGCGGATCAGCGAAATACAGCTTGCCACTTTCTCAGCGTCCATCTTGGAAAACGCTTCGTCCAGCACAACGAGACGGATTGTAGGGTTGCGGTGCATTTTCGGAGACAGGTTAATCCGGTAAATCTGTGCAAAGCTGGCAAGAAGTGCCACATACAGCGGGTTCTGCCCTTCTCCGCCGGAATTTTTCTTGATCATTTTGCTCAAGCCGATTTTCATGTCTTTTTCGCCATGCACGATCTGCTGCATATCGAAGGATAAATACGTTCTGTAATCTGCATATTTGTCCATATTTTTCTTCGCTTCTTCCAGCTCTTCCGGTGTTGCATTCTCCGGCGGCAGGAAAATACTGATCAACTCATCCATCAGATCCGCGTACTGCTCCTCATGCTCCATCGTGAAAAGATTCATCTGATTTTCCATACCGTCATCCAGTGACGCCGGATGGATCTGGAGCGAATCATCCATGAACATTTTATAATATTTTCCGTCCGGTCCTTTGTTCTTCGTAATGACAAACTGGTATTTATCTTTACCGAAATCAAGCTTACTGATAATGCGGTTCAGCTCATCCTGTCTTTGATAAGCTTCTCTTATGGCACTGCGGATCTTAAAAATAAAATCGTCTTTGAAATGCTCTACTGCTGCCCTTGCCTGATCTTTTGCTGCATCCTTAAATGTCTCTAATTCTTCACACTGCAGCTCATCCAGCAGTCTGTCATATGCTTCATTGTCTCTGTTTGTCGCAGAAAATGTCCGGTTCGCATAACTTCTGAGATAAGTACTTCTTTCTTCTACCAGCTTCTGATAAGCCTCTTCCCGCTCATCCATCTTCGGATACCGTGAAGCAATCTTCTGTTTCTGTAAATATTCATAATTTTCCGAGCGTCTGCCTGCAAGATATTCCTGAAATTCCTGTTCGTAAGCGTCATCCCATTTGCTCTGTTCCATTTTCTGTTTCTGCACAAGCAGCGCTTCTTCCGCATGGAGACGTTCTTCCTGCAACTGCTGCATTTCCTGCGTCTGCTTCCAGATTGCTTCCTGCACTTCCGTGATCTGTGCCTTCTTTACATCCTGTTTCTTACGGATGTCTTCTTTTTCCTCCTCCCAAGCATCCACAGACGCTTCTTTCATTTGCTGCATCTGTTTTACAAGCTGACTTTTCCGTTTCTCACGCTCTGTAATCTTCTCTGCATCTGCCTGCAAAGTAAGATATTCTTCTGCCGGCTGGGAGAGCATTTCCAACTGCATGGTCTTCTTGATCTCTTCTAATAATTCCTGCAGCGGCATGCGTTCTTCTACCAGTTTCTCACAACGCTCTTCCAGCTGGCGGACACGCTGACGCATACTCGTCTCACCGATGTACGCTCTTCTTGTGTACTGATCCGGATTCATATGCTGCAAACGGAAACTATGATACAATACACAGTCCGGTGTCACACCGATCTTGCAGTTACGGAGCTGTTCTACGGAATCACATTTTTCTACATTTCCAAGGAAGAAATCAATATAATCCTGCACATATGCTTCTTTCGCTTTCACTTCTTTTGCAAGTCCGTTATCTTTGACTGCATAGCCATCCTTGCCTGCGCCTGCCACCACTTTTTCTGTATCGAGAATGGACACGCGGTGGTATTTCTTCCGATCCATCTGTTCATACAGTTCCATCGCTTCTTTTGCATACTTCGGTTCCACGATCAGAAGCAGCTTGTTGTTGCCAAGATAACCTTCGACAGCGTTGTGCCATGTCTCGTCTTTCACATCGAGAAGGTCGGCAAGGATCTGCACATTTACAAACTTTCCGCACTTCTCATGTAGGCGGTTGCGCAACTCATATCTTGCTTCCTCCAGCTCTTTCGGATAAGCTTTCTTTCCCTGTTTCAGCTCTTTTAACTCTTCTCTTGCCTCTTTCTCTTCTTTCTTCACTTTGCGGAGCGACATCTGTGCTTCCTGTCTCTGCTCTTCCAGTTCCTCGCGGACTTCGCCAAAGCTCTCCTGCAGACGCTCCAGTTCTTCTGCCATAATCGTTCCTTTTGTAAACTTTTCCATGTCCCAGAGCATCTGGTTGGAAACCACATCCTGCTCTTTCCATGCTTCCAGCCGGTCACTGATCTGCTGCCATTTTCCCTGGCTTGTCTGTAAATGTTCCAGTGTCTCATTTACCGCCGCAAGTTCAGCTTCCAGATTTGCATATCCGCTGTTCGCAATTCTTAAAATAATCTCTTCATACTGTTTCTGCAGTTCAACTTCTTCTTTCTTAAGCAACGATAAAATTGCTTCCTGCTCACCGGTGCCTTCTTTGCGCACTTTTTCCTTATCCATGCAGGCCTGGATCTGTCCTTTCAGCTTCAGCATTTCCAGGCGGTCAATCTGATAAGTACATAAAAGAACTTCTTTTTCTTTCTCCTGAAATGCTTCATATCTGCCATGGATATCCTGCAACTTTTGAATTTCGTTCAATGTCTCCTCGATCTTGCTTCGCATTCTCGCATACTGCATAACGCTTTCCTGCAAGTCTTCTATATGAATATCCTGCTCCATGCAAATATATTCTTTCACAAAATCTTCCAGTTTAATATTCATTTTAAATGGAATCGCACGTTTGAAAAGTCGTGGGAATTTCTCCGCATCCAGTCCGCCAAGATAAATATCATACATCTGGCGGCGGAATCTCTCATTGCTCGGTCCACAGTAAAACTGCTCCGCCGGGAAAGAACGCTGTAAATATTCACGCATTTCCATCGTCGTCAGGCATCTGGATGTGGTACGGTAATTATTTTCCAGAAGACCTCCCATGTGCCAGAAAAACAGTCTGCTGATATCATTTGTCGCTGTATCTACGTCAAACACAACGCCGATACACTGCTTTTCTTTTGTATCACTCTGCTCTAATTCCAGTACGATCGTGCTGGAAAAATTCTGATTTCTCAGATACTGAAATTCATTGTGTTCATTAATGTTGACCATTCCACGCAAATATTCAATGAGGGAACGGTCGGAATCATCTGCTGCCGCTTTATTAAAAAATCCACGTCCGTCTGTATTTGCATATAATACAATCTGCATCGCGTCAATCACGGTTGATTTTCCACTTCCCGAATGTCCGGTGAAGAAATTAATTCCTTCACTAAATGTCAGTATTTTCTGATCAATGTAATGCCAGTTATTCAGACAGATCTTCGACAGTATTTTGAATGGTTGTTTCGTCTCCAATAGTATCCTCCTTACTGAATGTCTCTAATAATGCCCGCAGGTCATCGCCCAGAAGTACCGTATGAATGCATGGGTAAATGACCAGTCTCGTCTCTTCGTTTAATTCTTCCAGAACATCAAGTGGTTCTATGATCTGGTATTTTTTTAAAAGTGCAATCGTTCTGCGCATTTCGGTCGGTGACGGCAGACCGCGTAGCACGCGGAACTCGCCGGCTTTACCGTTTAATGCGCCAACCGTTGTCACAATGTGGCTGCTCGAAGAAACCGTCTCCATCTGCTCATCGTAAATCAGTTTCAGAACAAGCAGATAAATCGTCGCAAGCCGCGATAATTTCTCACCCCAGAGCTGTTCGCCCTGAATGTAAATCACACCCATATGCGCATTTTCCCGCAAAGTAATTCCTGCCACTTTGAAGTAGGCACGGATAAATTCCAGATGTTTGCTCAACACACGATATTCTCTCACCGGAACCATGCGTCCCTGTCTTTTATCAAACTTCCGCTCCAGAACAAAGGTCTGTCGGTACAGAATCTGGATAACTTCTGTTATTTCTTCCTGCTCTTCCTGCGAAAGTTGTTCAAAATATTCGATCATAAGCGTCTCCTTACAAATTTGAGTGCCGGATATTTATAAGAACCATTTTCAATCTGATCCGGTTCTTCCTCCAGCACCATATATTTACTGTTCTTTCTTGTACTGTAATCGTAAGCAAGAATCAGTTTTTCAAACGCCTCTTCATCCATCAGCGAAATCTTGGAAGCGTCCATTACTTCTCCGTCCATATAAGACTCAATAAATTCCTCAATCTGGCTTCTGCTGTAGCGCATCTGAATCCGGTTTAGCTTGAGTACATCATCTTTATCAAGATCCGGCAATGCCTGATCCGGCGCCATTTTACTGATAAAATCCGTTCTTGGTCTTCGTCTCTTATACAGCGATTTCTCCGAAAGAATTTCCAAAAGCGAGAGATTCATCCGCTCCCCGGTTTCACGGATCATCGCATCCTGTTCCTGCGCATCCTCCGTTTGGGACATGCGGTTCAAGAGCTGCACGACCAGACCTTTCGTATCCGTTTCACCACTTAACAGATAGTTAAGTCTCGTCACTGTCGCACGCACATATTTCGCATGCTCTTTATCCATATTGGCGATCCGGTGCTCAATGTCATCAAATCCACGCTCGATCTGATCCAGAAGATCCAACACATCATCTTTCGTATCACCCATCTGCGCCGCCCGGGTACGGATCTCTTCTATCCATTCTTCATCTTCCCGCATGTCGCGCAGACATTTTTTAATATCCATCTTATAAATATAGAAGTTATCCGATGTTTTCAAAATGTGGTATTTCTTCTGTACGATTTCTTCCACATATCCATCCAGATGTTCCCGTAGCAGATCTTCATAATTATTCTGCTCCAGAAGTCTTGCAAAAAATTTATCCATATTATGAAGCATATCCTGCAAAGCTTTATTCAGCCGCTTCGTGTTGACAAGCGCCGTCCGCAGCATTCCGAGGTTCGCCCTGCTGTCGTTCTTAAAAGAAAATAATGTCGCATACACATTCTGGATATAGATTTCCGTGTCCTGCATATCTTCTGAAGACAGCCGCTCAAACGCCTCAATAAAAACAGCCGAATAATCCGGAATGACAATGTTCGTAACCAGCGTTTGATAATCTTCAATCCGCTTCAGCCATCCGGTCTTCAAAAGCCAGTTCAGAATCCTCGACGATGGCGTCTCCAGCATGTCGAACTCTGTCTCATTTTCCTCCCACTGGAGCTTGAACCGCTTTCTCGCATTCATGTCCCCCAGCACTTGGATACACACTTCCCTCGTCAGAAAATAATTATTATATTGATATTCTTCATTGATGCACAACAGTGCTTCAATATAAATGTCCCGGTTCACCGAACGGAATAAACTCCAGAACGTATCCGGGATTTCATTTCTTAATTGCATCTGTTTTCTCCATTTTATAATCCAAATCCGTTATTGCCCACAAACCATCTGCAAACAACAACTAAAATCCATCATTTAGTATAAATGTTTCCGGCTTCCATTGCAATGTTCTATTTTTCCTGTCATAATGTATATAATACCAAGGGATAAAAGTGTGTCATCCGTCTGAACTTGTTCAGAGACGGATGACACACTTTAAGACCTGCCACGTTATGAGCATGTAAGAGGAGCGTAAGCTCCACGATATGCGAATAGCGGGGCGGGCGCTATGTGCCAGCGACACATGCTTAGCGCCGACCGAAGCGGAGCGTAGACGCGAGAGTACGCAGTACGCAGCAATCCGATGGGATTATATATAAGTGTGCAAAAGGCGGTATCCGTCTGAACTTGTTCAGAGACGGATGACACACTTTGAGACCTGCCACGTACGTTATAAAATGGAGGAACAGACATGGCTGAAACAATCATGAAAGAAACAACCGAAGAGCAAAAGAATAACACCACTGAAAATGTGGTAACTCCTTTTGAGAAAAATACAGGAAATGAAAATGCTACAAAAGAAACTGAGGAGAAAACTTCTGCTGCTGAAAATTCAGATTCCGTTAAGACAGATTCCATGAAAAATGATTCTGTAAATGCAAACACTACAAATGCAGACACTACAAATGCAGACACTACAAATGCAGACACTGCAAATGCAGACACTACAAATGCAGACACTATAAATGCAGACACTACCGGATCAGCTCATTATCGTACGATTGACGATCCTTCCGATAATTTTTCCAGAGATCAGTGGATTCTTTCCCACATCAAAGACGAGGATCTGATGGAATATCTCCGGTTAGAACAGCATCGCATGGAACTTTTACAACAGGCAAAAGAGAAACGCGAAAAACGCATTTTCACACTGGTTCAGCTTTTACTTTCACTTGCCGCTGTCATTGCAGTTACTTATCTTTTAAAAGACAATCCGACAATCCTTTTAAGCATCCTTTATATTGTCGGCATTATTGGCGCTTTCTGGATCATGAAGAATCCAAAAGATAAGAGCGATCGTAAAAATAAAGATACTAAATAGCTATCTGTTTCATATTTATTTTGTATTTAACTTAAAATCAATTTTACTATATGATCCGGTCTGGAATTTCCAGGTAGGATTTTGTTATAGCTACGAGGAAAATGCACGCATTTATACAGGTGCATTTGACGGCCGCTAATCAGAGCGAGATATGAAAAAGCGTATCTCGTCTCTGTCAATAATCACAACATCGCTCCCGCAAGTATCACACTTGCTGCAAGACCGGCGAAAGTTGCAAGCAATGCACCAGTCAGTGTGTACCTCGTCTTTGTAACTTTTGCTGTCATATAATACACACTCATTGTATAGAAAATCGTTTCGGTACTTGCCATGCTGATGGACGCAATTAATCCGTTTCTCGAATCTGTCCCAAATTCCTTATAAATATCTAATAGCAAACCGGTTGCTGCCGAAGAAGAAAACATCTTTACAACTGTAAGCGGCACCAATTCGCCCGGAAAGCCAATCCATTTCGTAAACTTTCCGATTTCTTCCGACAGACAAGTCAGCAAGCCTGAAGCCCTCAAGATTCCGACTGCCACCATAAGCCCTACCATTGTCGGTATGATTTTCGCCACAGTCAGAAAACCGCTTTTCGCGCCTTTTACAAATACATCATAAACCGCAACCTGCTGCAGGATTCCATAGCATAAAATTCCAAGAATGATCATCGGAATCAGCAGATCCGACACGATAAGAAACCATTTCATTTCCAGATTCTCCATTTAGCATATATTTTTGTTCTTTCTAATCAAAATGTCAAAAAACAACAGCTATGATACTTGCATATCGTTCCTTTTTTACTCCCCTAATCCTATACCAATATTTCTATACTATTACTGTATGGCTGTTTTTCTTTATAAATTCTTATTTTTTTATTCCGGAATATTTTTTTATTCTATGCACACTTTGTTGCAAATATCTCCTTTATCTTAAGCATAACTTTTTCCTTTCTTTCATAAAATACTTTAAGTTTGTAATAAAAAATGCTTTCGAGGTATCCTATGTTAAATCTTCTCTGGGCAGGCATGATCATTGCAGGTGTTTTCTTCGCCGCATTCACCGGGCAGATTCCGGAAATAACAAAAGCGGCGCTGGATTCTTCTAAAGAAGCAGTGACGCTTTGCATCACAATTTCAGGAGTTATGGCTTTTTGGACCGGAATGATGGAAATCGCCCAGGAAGCAGGCATGATCCGGAAACTTTCTGCGAAACTTTTGCCCTTCCTACATTTTTTATTTCCAGAACTACCCTCTTCCCATAAAGCAATACCACATATTTCTACAAATATTATTGCCAACATATTAGGGCTTGGATGGGCTGCGACTCCTGCCGGATTAAATGCCATGCAGGCACTTTCAGATTTGGAAAAGGAACGGCGGTCTGGAAAAGCTCCCGGTCCGGTGCTTCCTCCAGGCACTGCGAGCAAAGAAATGTGTAATTTTCTCATTCTGAACATTTCCTCACTACAGCTGATTCCAGTAAATATTATTGCATACCGCAGTCAGTACGGAAGTGTCAATCCTGCTGCCATTACCGGTGCCGGAATTCTTGCGACCAGCGCTAGCACGCTGACCGCTATCTTATATTGTAAATACAAGAATCATCACCCCTATTAGAAAAGCTTCTTTTCATATTGATATGTTAAAAAGTAGCTATACAAATATTTATTTTTCTATATATGGAAAACACATAATAGTCACCAAATACTTTGATTTTCAAATTTTTTGTTTCAGGGGTTGCTTTTTTTATTTTTTGAGATATAATATGGATATAAATAAACGTAGTATTGAAAACTACATGTCGAACTATCAATTTCTAGGAGGCGGTATTTATGTCAGATACAATACAAAAATATATCAAAGATCCAGGAAGCGCGATCACTCATTTTATCGGAATGTTAATGGCAATTTTTGCAGCTATTCCACTTCTGATCAAAGCAGCAAGAGAGCCTTCCCGCATTTATATTATTTCCATTGCGATTTATGCGGTCAGCCTGATTCTGCTCTATGCAGCCAGCACCACATACCATACATTTAACCGCACGCCGCGGATTAATAAAATTTTGAAAAAAATCGACCATATGATGATTAGTGTCCTGATCGCCGGAAGCTACACTCCGATCTGTCTGCTTGTGCTTGGTGGCAAAACCGGAATCATTTTGCTCTCTATTGTGTGGGGTATTGCGATCGCCGGAATCATCATCAAGGCTTTCTGGATCAACTGCCCGAAGTGGGTATCTTCCGTTCTGTATATCGGCATGGGCTGGACCTGCGTACTTGCATTTACACAACTTCTTAACTCCATGTCACAGGCAGCTTTCGGATGGCTCCTTACAGGTGGTATCATTTACACTGTCGGCGGCGTGATCTACGCACTGAAACTGCCGATTTTCAACAGCCATCATAAGAATTTCGGAAGTCATGAGATCTTCCACTTATTCGTTATGGGTGGAAGCTTCTGCCACTTCATCGTTATGTACAACTTTGTTCTCCGTTAATTGAAATGTAGCGAGCAGAAGCTCTTTCTTCTTCCGCGGCAGTTGTTTGATCTCATACTCCCGTCGCATAGCTTCAGATTTTGTCTGGAATGTCTCATAATAAACCAGCTCAACTGGGCGCCGGTACTTCGTGTACTTGGCGCCCTTTCCTTCGTTATGCATTTTCACACGCTTTTCCACATCATTCGTCCAGCCTGTGTATAACGTGCCATCCGCACATTTTAAAATATATGTATAATTCATTTTCCACACATCTTTCCACATCTTATCTACATCACAGTATAACTTATCCACGATATCCCGTCCAGTTACGAAAAAGGGACAGGGACTTTCGAATAGGGGACGGGGATTTTCTAGAAAATCCCCGTCCCCTATTCGACTAAGAACTCAATCGGATTGACCGGCTGCCCATTTTTCCGCATTTCAAAATAAACATTACTGCCTTCTGCGCTGTAGTATTTGGTCGGTTCACTAACATAACCGAGTGTTGTTTTTGCCGTAACCGACTGCCCGGTCTTCACCGGCACTTCCTTGAGTTGTCCATAAATCAGCTCATAGCCATTACCAATATCAACGGTTACGGTTGTTCCGGTCTGTGCAGTTTTGTCAATCGATTTTACGACGCCTGTTGTTGCTGCTATGACTTGATCTCCGACTTCTGCGGAGAAAATAACTGCCGGATTGTATTTGTACTGATCCAATGTCTTAAAGTACACGGTTTTATCCATGCTGTAGTTCATCAGGATGCTGCCGTCTACCGGCCAGAGCAGTTCACTCTTCCCGTCAAATCCGGATATTGCCCGACTTCCGGTTGTTTGTGTTTCTCCGGCTGTTGTTCCATCTGAATCATTTTCATTATCAGATGTACTTTCTCCGGCTCCTGTATTTTCATCGTTATTATCCGGTTCTTCTGTATTCGGGACGTTGTCTAATGGTGTGTTTCCTTCGCCTTTTTCTTCTGCACTCTTTTCCGGTTCGTTCACAATCTTGTCCGTTCCGGCTTCTTTCTTCTCTTGTTCCATTTTTGCCTGCAACTGTTCTTTCTGCGCCTGTTTGTAGTCTTTAAATGTATATGTTCCTACTATTGCGATAGCTGCCACAAAACACAAAACGGCTGCAACGGCAGGCCCTCGTTTTCTTTTTTTCGGCCCTGGTCTCTTTTTTTGCTCTTGATTCATCTAATCACCACCTCTGACTTTATTTTTGCCAGCGCATGGTAACCTTATTCACATAGTTTATTCATTTTCTAAATTTTATATTATCACCTACTTTCCCACCTGATTTTTACGTCCTCCTTCCCCCTGTACGATCTCCGCAACCTCCCGGATTTTCGTCTTTTTATAAAAATAACCGAGTATCTCCTTATAAGTTTTTCCCTTTTTCGCCATTTCATTTGCCGTATACTGGCTCATTCCGTATCCATGTCCGACACCGCATGTGATAATCCGCAGTTTTCCAGCGTATTTTTGTAAAATAAAACTCGACGACACCAGATGATATTTCTCCCGGAACGCTTCACCGCTCATTATTTCTTCCCCAATCCGCACTTTTTTCACATATCCGGCGCTATCGAGTGCAGTCACTTTTGCATCTAATTTTTTCTCCATTGTTGTCTGGATCTGCCATTCATTTTCCAGATCTTTCGGACAGGTCACTTTTTTGAGATAAGGATATTCTTCACCCAGCGACTCTTTTGCATCTCGTGTACTTCCGTTTGTCAGCCTGCAAAATGGTGCATACGCCGGTTTTCCTTTCCATGTCAGGATCTCGCCATCCGTCTCCTCCCACGCTTTTTTTAATTTATTATAGTAGGAATAATATTTATTGCTTCCCCACAACTGTTTTTTCTGTGCATCGGTCAGATAGCTCTGCTCAAGTACAGTATCACTTCCGTCGTGGTTCATTCTCTTGCAGATTGCGGTACGCACAAGTACTGCCTGCGCTTTCCATGCTTCTTTTCTGTATGAACCGGGCATTTCTTTCGCCATGACACTAATTCCGTAATTTTCTAAGGGCATTTCTATAATTTTCTTACTACCTCTCAAATTACTATTATTTCCATTTCTCTCTTTTGATCCACTGTTCTTCACACTATCGTCATCCACATCTCTCCCTCCCGAACCATCTCTATTTTTCGAGCCACCGCCATTCTCATCCCCATCTGCTATATCTGCACCATTTCCCGAGCCATCTCCCGACTCACTACTCTCCACCCGCACATACGTCTCATCCACTTCCACGCTTCCTCCCCGCCCGGAGCCATTTAAAAATGCTGTCACAAAATACGGCACACAGATCAGTATCGCCAGATAACACACTGCTTTTTTCAAATATCTATGCATACAAAAAGCCCTCCCATACACTGTATGGAAGGACTTGTCTGCTTATTCACAAATTTATTTGCAAATTTTATTCGTAAATTTCTTCTGAAATTGTCTCTTTGTCCAGTTTCCAGATATCATCGACATATTCCTGAATCGTTCTGTCTGATGAGAACTTACCGCAGGATGCTGTATTTAACAGGACCATCTTAGCCCATCTGTCTTTATCTCTGTAAGCTGCCTCTACTTTCTCCTGTGCCTCGGCATAAGAGCGGAAATCTTTCAGGATGAAATATACATCTGCCTGATTATTTCCCTGTGGCATTAACAGTGAGTTGTAAAGATCGCGGTACATCTCTGTATCACCCTGTGCATAAGTACCGTCTACCAGCTGGTCAACCACTCGTTTGAGTTCTGGATCGCTGTTGTAGATCTGGCGTGAATCGTATCCACCATTCTGCTCATAGTTAATAACTTCATCAGAACTCAGACCAAAGATAAATGCATTATCCGCTCCGACTTCTTCTACAATTTCCACATTTGCTCCATCCATCGTTCCCAGAGTTGCGGCACCATTTAACATAAATTTCATGTTACCGGTTCCGGATGCTTCCTTGGATGCTGTAGAAATCTGTTCACTGACATCTGCTGCCGCAAAAATCCACTCAGCATTAGATACACGGTAATCTTCGATAAATACAACTTTCAATTTACCGTTAATACTGCGGTCATTATTTACAACATCTGCTACGGAGTTGATCAGCTTAATGATCTGTTTTGCACGGATATAACCTGCGGAAGCCTTCGCTCCAAAGATAAATGTTCTTGGATAGAAGCTCTTCTCCGGATGCTCTTTAATCTGATTGTATAAGTACATGACGTGTAAAATGTTAAGAAGCTGACGTTTGTACTCATGCAGACGTTTTACCTGCACATCGAAAATAGATGTCGGATCTACTTCGATACCGTTATGCTCCTTGATGTATTTGGCAAGACGTACTTTATTTTCATATTTGATAGACATAAACTCTTTCAGAGCTTCCTCGTCATCCAGCCATTTTTTCAGTCCGGACATCTTCGGCAGATCTGTGATCCAGTCTTTTGTTCCGAGTTTTTCTGTTACCCAATCTGCAAGCAGCGGATTTCCGTGCATCAGAAAACGTCTCTGTGTGATACCGTTTGTCTTGTTGTTAAATTTCTCCGGCATCATCTCGTAGAAATCACGCAGCTCCTGTTTTTTCAGGATCTCTGTATGCAGGCGCGCAACACCATTGACAGAATATCCGGCAACGATTGCCAGATGTGCCATCTTCACCTGTCCGTCTCTTAAAATCTGCATTTTTGCAACTTTTTCTTCATTTCCTGGATACATCTCACGTACCTGGATTACGAAACGACGGTCGATCTCCTGAATGATCTGGTAAACTCTAGGAAGCAGTTTTGAGAACAGGTCGATCGGCCATTTCTCCAGTGCTTCTGCCATGATCGTATGGTTTGTGTAAGCACAGGTCTTTGTTGTAATCTCCCATGCATCGTTCCATTCCATATTTTCTTCATCCAGAAGGATTCGCATTAACTCTGCAACTGCTACAGTCGGATGTGTATCGTTCATCTGAATTGTAATCTTCTCCGGCAGTTCATGTAAATCTGTATGTTTTTTCTTAAATTTGGCAATTGCTGCCTGTAAGCTTGCAGATACGAAGAAATACTGCTGTTTCAGACGCAGTTCTTTTCCTGCGTAGTGATTATCGTTCGGATACAGCACTTCTACGATATTCTTCGCAAGGTTCTGCTGCTCAACCGCTTTGTGATAATCTCCACGGTCAAAGGAATCTAACTGGAAGTCTACGATTGGCTCTGCATCCCAGATTCGTAAAGTATTGACGATATGGTTGTTGTATCCGACAATCGGATAATCATACGGAACAGCCAGTACAGATTCGTAATTTTCCTGTACAAAATGTGTCTTTCCATGCTCGTCATACTCTACACGGATGTTTCCGCCAAAACGTACTTCTTTGGCATACTCCGGACGTTTCAGTTCAAACGGGTTTCCGTCTTTTAACCAGTTATCCGGAGTCTCTACCTGATAGCCGTCCTCAATCTTCTGCTTGAACATACCATAGCGGTAGCGGATTCCACAGCCGTAAGCTGCATATCCCAGTGTTGCAAGTGAGTCTAAAAAACAAGCTGCCAGTCTTCCAAGACCGCCGTTACCAAGAGCCGGATCCGGCTCCTGGTCCTCGATTGCATTAAGATCGATGCCAAGCTCATCTAAAGCTTCCTTCACCTCTTTGTAAGCGGTCATATTGATCAGGTTATTTCCAAGCGCACGTCCCATCAGAAATTCCATAGACATGTAATAAACCATCTTCGGATCATCTTTCTCATACTGTTCCTGAGTCGCGATCCAGTCATCGATGATCGCTTCTTTTACAGCATAAGAGACTGCCTGGAATAACTGCTGCGGGGTTGCTTCTTCAATTGTCTTACGAAACAGGGTTTTTACATTATTTTTAACTTCTTTTTTAAACGCCTGTTTTTCAAATCTTGGATTGATCATTTTCACATTCCTTTCTTTACGGAGGGGCACAGATTACTGTTTTTCCACGCCGAGTGTTACCTTCTCTCCGTTGATCTTCCATTCTTTCACATATCCTGACGGTGTCTGTTTCACTGCGCTTATGCCCAGAGTCTCTCCGGCGATCTCATCTGCATGCTCCGCGAAAATCTTTTCAGCCTTCTCGGTTCCCTCGTATGTGATCGCAATCTGATCCATAACTTCAAATCCGGCTTCTTTACGCATCGTCTGTACTTTGCTGATGATCTCACGTACAAATCCTTCTGTCAGAAGTTCTTCTGTCAGGTTCGTATCCAGAATAACGGTAATTCCGTTATCATTTTCAGATACATAGCCTTCCATCTGTGCAGTGTCAATCAGAAGATCCTCGCGGAATAAAGTAATCTCCTGTCCATTGATATCCAGTTTTAAAGAATCGGTTGCATTCAGCTCATCCATTGCTGCGTTTCCGTCTAATGAGCCAAGTGCAGCTTTGATTCCACCTAACATTTTACCATATTTTGGACCTACCGTCTTTAGCTGAGGTTTGAAAGAATAGGAGGTGAAATCACGAACTTCTTGTGTAAATTCCATAGTTTTTACATTCAATTCGTCTTCGATAATCTCCTGATAGAACTCCGGAAGTTCAAAATCAGCTTTCACATACATTTTTCCAATCGGCTGACGGTTTTTGATATTTGCAGTATTTCTGCAGGCACGTCCCATAACAACCAGTTTCAGAAGTTTCTCCATGTTATCTTCCAGTTCTTTGTCAATGTGCTCCTCATTTACAGTCGGATAATCGCACAGATGGATACTCTCCGGTGCGCTCTCATCCAGACTTCTTACGAGGTTCTGGTAAATATCTTCTGTCATGAACGGAATCATCGGTGCAGCAACCTTGCTCACTTCAACAAGCGCTGTGTACAGAGTCATGTAAGCATTGATCTTATCCTGCTCCATTCCTTTTGCCCAGAAACGCTCACGGCTTCTTCTTACATACCAGTTACTCATATCATCTACAAATTCCTGAAGTGCTCTTGCTGCTTCCGGGATTCTGTAATTTGCAAGATGATCATCTACGTCTTTGATCAGTGTATTTAATTTGGATAATAACCATTTATCCATAACAGATAATTTATCATATTCCAGTACATATTTTGTTGCATCGAAATTATCAATATTTGCATACAGTACGAAAAACGCATAAGTATTCCACAGAGTTCCCATGAATTTTCTCTGTCCTTCTACAACAGCTTTTCCATGGAAACGGTTCGGCAGCCACGGTGCACTGTTTACATAGAAATACCAGCGGATCGCATCTGCTCCATATTTCTCCAGTGCATCAAACGGATCAACTGCATTTCCCTTGGATTTACTCATCTTCTGTCCATTCTCATCCTGTACATGTCCCAGAACGATAACGTTCTTATACGGAGCTTTGTTGAAGATCAGTGTGGAAATAGCCAGTAAGGAATAGAACCATCCACGTGTCTGGTCTACCGCCTCGGAAATAAAGTCTGCCGGGAAATGCTTCTCGAACAGATCCTGATTTTCAAATGGATAGTGGTACTGTGCAAACGGCATAGATCCACTGTCAAACCAGCAGTCGATAACTTCCGGTACGCGGTGCATTGGCTTGCCGCACTTCGGACACTTGATCGTTACATTGTCGATATATGGACGATGTAATTCGATCTCATCCGGACAGTTGTCTGACATAGATTTCAGTTCTTCAATACTTCCGATTGAATGCTGGCATCCGCACTCGCACTCCCAGATATTTAACGGAGTTCCCCAGTAGCGGTTACGGCTGATACCCCAGTCCTGGACATTTTCCAGCCAGTCGCCGAAACGTCCTTTTCCGATGCTTTCCGGGATCCAGTTGATCGTGTTGTTGTTGGCGATCAGATTGTCTTTAACTTCTGTCATCTTGATAAACCATGACTCACGAGCGTAGTAAATCAGTGGTGTATCACATCTCCAGCAGTGTGGATAGCTGTGTTCAAACTTCGGCGCGTCGAAGAGAAGTTTTCTCTCATCCAAATCTTTTAATACTTCCGGATCTGCTTTCTTTACAAAAATACCGGCAAATGGTGTAGTCTCTCCCATATCACCTTTTTCGTCTACTAACTGTACGAACGGCATGTCATATTTACGTCCGACTTTGGCATCGTCTTCACCAAATGCAGGTGCGATATGAACAACACCGGTACCATCTGTCAGTGTTACATAAGTATCGCATGTAACGAAGAATGCTTTTTTATTCTGTTTCGCTGCGCAGTCATATGCACACTGGTACAGCGGCTCGTATTCTTTGTATTCCAGATCCTGTCCTTTGTATGTTTCCAGGATTTCATAATCCGGACCTTCGTTTCCTGATTTCTCAGCAAGTCCACCAAGAACAGTATCCAGAAGCGCCTGTGCCATGTAATAAACATATCCGTCAGCAGCCTTTACTTTTGCGTAGTCTTCTTCCGGATTTACACAAAGACCGATGTTGGACGGCAGTGTCCAAGGTGTAGTTGTCCATGCGAGGAAATATGCATCTTCTCCGACAACTTTGAAACGTACAATTGCAGAACGTTCTTTTACATCTTTATATCCCTGTGCTACTTCCTGTGCAGAAAGCGGAGTTCCACAACGAGGGCAATAAGGAACAATCTTGAATCCTTTGTACAGAAGACCTTTGTCCCAGATCTTCTTCAGTGCCCACCACTCAGACTCGATAAAGTCATTGTGATAAGTAACATACGGATCATCCATGTCAGCCCAGAAACCTACAGTATTAGAGAAATCTTCCCACATACCTTTGTATTTCCATACGCTTTCTTTACA
Organism: Dorea sp. AM13-35; assembly: GCF_003473885.1. Classification (NCBI taxonomy): domain Bacteria; kingdom Bacillati; phylum Bacillota; class Clostridia; order Lachnospirales; family Lachnospiraceae; genus Dorea; species Dorea sp. AM13-35. The sequence goes on along the minus strand of NZ_QUCZ01000005.1, from coordinate 107,878 downwards.
TTTCTTAATAAATGGCTCTACACCATATTTCTCGATCTGTTCTTTTCCGTCCAGTCCAAGAGCTTTCTCAACTTCCAGCTCAACCGGCAGACCGTGTGTATCCCATCCGGCCTTTCTCGGTACTTCATATCCCTTCATTGTACGATAACGCGGGATCATATCTTTAATAACACGAGTCAGTACGTGACCGATATGCGGTTTACCATTTGCTGTCGGCGGTCCGTCGTAAAACATATACTGTGGACAGCCTTCACGGTCTTCCATACTCTTCTCAAAAATGTGATTCTCTTCCCAGAACTTCTCTGTAGCCTTCTCGCGGTCTACAAAATTCATGTCTGTCGAAACTTTCTTATACATGATTCTCCTCCTTCTCTGATGGGGGACGGGGCATTTCTAGAAAATCCCCGTCCCCTTTTAATATCTTTTGATAGTTTTCCACATTTTCCACATCTTTTTTCCACATCGTGGGGGAAAATTGGGATGAATATTAACATTTTTTGCATGTATAGGATATATAAAATAGAATGTGCCTTGGCACATTCCCGCGCTGAGCGCGGTTGTTTACAACAATCTACCTCTTCGCGCGAGTGCGCATCCTGCCGGAGGCTTTTTTATATAATAGGAAATGCAATTTCTATTATATAAAAAAAGCTTCCATCCTGTATAGGACGAAAGCTGTGCCTGCGTTTATAAACCACCTAAACATACTATCATATGCTTTTCCTGTAACGGGGAAATGCCGTCAGCATCTACTAAGCTTGCGCTTTTGGATGTCTGCAACTCGGAAGTGATCTTCGGATATCGTTACTTGTACCGGACTTCCACCATCTCCGGCTCGCTGTGACGTTCTGCTATATCGTACTGTCTCCGTCAACGTTTTATATCTTTTCATATGCGTTCTTATTATACGAGTTTTCGCTTTATTTCGTCAAGGTTTTATTTGCCATTTTTATTTTTTTCTTTTATACTAAAATAAAAAATTACAATATTCGGAGGATTTTATGCATATAGGTAAGAAAGCGCAGAAAAGAGAAAAATCAGCTATGTCGGTTTCTTTATACGGGAATCTGATTTTTGTTGTTATCGAGCTTCTCATGGCTATTTTTACAGGTTCACAGGCAGTGCTTCTGGATGCAGTCTATGATGGAGTAGAATTTTGCATGCTACTGCCATCGCTTTTCCTTATTCCGTTGCTATACCGCCCATCCAATGAACAGCATCCGTTTGGATACACCCAGATTGAATCCATCTTCGTTGTTGTCAAAGGAATCACCATGGTCTCTGTAACATTCGGACTGATCTTCAATAATATTCATCTGATGCTCCACGGCGGGCACATCGTATCCTTCCATACGATTGCGTCATTTGAATTTTTCGCATGTTTCCTTGGCATTGTAGTCACTATTTATCTGAGTATAAAAAATAAAACGATGGCATCTCCTATGATCAATATGGAAATGCAGGGATGGAAAATTGACAGCTTTCTGTCTCTCGGCATGGCAGTTGCCTTTTTACTGCCGATACTGCTGCCATTTGCATGGTTTAAACCAGTTATTCCTTACCTGGATCAGATTATCACGATTACGTTGTCTGTCATCATGCTTCCGGCACCGATCCGCACTATTATCACAGCATTCCGTGATCTTATGCTGATCCCACCGGAAGAGGACACCATTGAAGAAATCAAAAACCTTGTGGAACCGATCATCCGCACTTATGGTTACCAGAAATTATATTATGATATTCTGCGTACAGGACGTAAGCTGTGGATCAGTGTCTATATCACATTTGAAAAGGACCTCGTATCACTTGCTAAATTCAAAGCCATCCAGTCAGAGTGTATTGCAGCTCTCGCTGAAGAATATCCTGATTTTTATTTTGAACTTCTGCCGGATATTGCTTTCACCGGAGCAGAGAAAGCTGCACTGGAGCAGAAAATTCTTGAAGAACAGATGCAAGAAATGCAGGAAGGAACAAGGGAAGTGTAAATAATTGTACACTCCCAATTGCAACAGGAAACGTGAAAATACCAATAGGAATTGTCTTTATTGTTAGTAAGGATATAAAGAATATAAAGCAAGGAGCGAGAGGCTTGTATAAAATCAAGCTTTCGCCCTTGCTTTATACATTTCAGTTATAAAATGCATATCAACTGCAGGCAACAATTACAAAGAATTATTTCCCATTTTCGATTGCCTGATCAATGAGCTCATTCAGTCTCTTTGCCTGATCTTTCGCTGTGATGGCGCCTACGATTGGCTCTCCTACGATATTACCCTTCTGGTCAACGACGTATGTCGTCGGGTAAGAGAAGAGTCCGGAAGTAAATTTTCCTGCTTCACTATTTGTGGCAAACCATACATTTTTGTAAGTAATTTTCTTTTTTGATAAAATATCTTTCGCTTCTTTGATGGCTGCTTTGTCGCCGTCGATTGTAAAGGTGTTGACACCTATCACTTCGCCGCCTTTTTTCTGAAGCTTTTTATTGAGCGCCTGCAGATCTTTCAGCTCACCGACACATGGGTTGCATGTAGTGAACCAGAAATTTACGACTGTCACTTTATTTTTCGCAAAAAGCTTCTTGCTGTCTACTGCATTGCCGTCAAGATCTTTTCCTTTGAAGCCTGGGAAACTTATCGCACTACTTTTTTCTGTACTCTTATCATCTTTATTATCGGATGTACTCATGCCTGCTTCGCTTGCATCCACGCTGTCGCCAGAACCTGGTTTCGTTCCGCAATCCGGATATTTCTGTTCTAAAACAGTCAGTCTTCCTTCGATCTTCTTGATTTCTTCTGCTCCTTCTTTCAATGTTTTCAATTCGTCTTTTGAAAATTGATCCTTCGCACCGTCGATTGTCTTAAGGAGAAAATCTCCATAGTTTGTACCATCTTCAATCATCGGATTGTTCTTATTGGCTGCCAGGAATACTTTTTTCCAAAGCTTGGAGTTGGCTGCCAGAATATCATTTTCTTTCTGCATCAGCTTCTGATAAAGCTTTGCCGCTTCTTCTTTGCTGTCCGGATTATTTTTGCTGTCACTTTCTGTCTGGGCAGTTTTCCCGGAGCTGCTATCCTTGCCGCTATCCTTGCTGTTACCAGAAGTACATGCACTGAGTCCAAGTGCTAAAATGAGTGTCATTGTTACAGCTGTTGTTTTTAAAAGTTTTGTTTTCATCATAATTATTTATCTCCTTTACATTTATTATTTTTACTAAAACCATATCGAAACCTAAGTGCTTCGGCCGGGCATTCTTTTATACATTTGCCACAGCGGATACATTCCGTGTGGTCAGGTGTCTTCGTGATATCCACATCCATCTTGCATACGCGGGCACATTTTCCACAGGAAATGCATCTACGATCGTCCACTTGGATACCTAAGAGGGATACTTTATTCATCAATGCGTAAAATGCACCTAATGGGCAGATCCATTTGCAAAACGGACGGTAAAATAAAATACTTAATACTACGATTACAAGCAGAATAATTAATTTCCTTGTAAATAATGCTCCAAGCGCCTGACGGATTCCTTCATTTACGATGGCCAGCGGGATGGCCCCTTCCAACACACCCTGTGGGCAAATGTATTTACAGAAAATTGGATCCGACATTCCCACATCATTTACAAGAAAAGCCGGCAGCAGGATAACCGCGAATAAAAGCACGATATATTTGATCCAACGAAGAGGCTTTAACTTCATTGTGGAAAACTTTTTGCAAGGAATCTTATGCAGCAGATCCTGAAGCCAGCCGAAAGGACATAAGAATCCACATACAAAACGCCCCAACAGGACACCGATCAGGATCAGAAATCCACTTATATAGTAGGAAAAGCGAAATTTTGATGCGCCTACCACTGCCTGAAATGCGCCGATCGGACAGGCACCTGCTGCCGCGGGGCAAGAATAACAGTTCAATCCCGGCACACATACGGCTTTCCCTTTACCTTGGTAAATACTCCCCTTTATAAAATTTGGCAAATGTATATTTGTAAGCAACGCCGCTCCCGCCTGGATCCATCCACGGAAACGACTTATAATTATAGATGTTTTTTTCTTCTTATTCTTATCCAATGCCAACACACTCCAGACACAATCGGATTGCCTTACTGAATACTGAATCCACTTCGCCTCGCATTGCTCCGAAGCATACCATGCATATCGCGGCTATTAGTAAAGCGCCCTGGATCATAGCTTTTTTTCTATGAAACAATTTGATCACTCCCTTCATTTCTGCCTCATTATAACACGGCATGTATAAAATCCTTGTTAAGAAGCAAAACTTAACAAAGATTTTATGTCCATATGCTATACTGATACCAGGAGGAAACATATATGCATATTTTAATAGTAGAAGATGAGAAGGTGCTCTGCGACACGATCGTACGCAGCTTAAAACACCTTTCATACAGTGTAGATTATTGCCACGATGGGCAGACTGCGATCGACATGCTCGCTGTGGATCATTTTGACCTTGTCGTTTTGGATCTTAACCTTCCAAGAAAAGATGGCATGAGCGTTCTTAAGGCACTTCGAGAAAATGATTTTGATACGAAAGTTCTGATCCTTTCGGCCCGAAGCGAAGTCGCCGATAAAGTTGCCGGATTAGATGCCGGCGCCAACGATTACCTTACAAAACCATTTCATTTGGAAGAACTGGCCGCAAGAATACGTGCTCTTACACTTCGACGATTCACACAGCACGACGTCGTGCTGACCTGCCAGGAGCTTTCCTTTGATACAAAGGCACGCAAAGCTTCTGCCAAAGGTTCGGACATTTCTCTTACAAGGAAGGAAACGGGGATTTTAGAATATCTAATGTTGAATCAGGGGCGTCCGATCAGCCAGGAAGAATTTATTGAACATGTGTGGGACAGCAGCGTCGATAATTTCAGCAATTCCATAAGAGTGCATATTTCTTCTCTCAGAAAGAAGCTGCGCACCGCTTTAGGATACGACCCGATACACAACCGCATAGGAGAAGGATACGTAATGGAGGAACGCCAATGAAAAAATTATCTTTACAATGGCGGATCACTTTAATGACTGCCGTTTTAATCTGTGTCACATGCGTACTTATGAATTGCCTGATCGGCTATTCCGGTAAGCATTATATGGATACAATTGGAAATGACATCTCTACTTACAGTGATACAAACAGCGACAAAACCGAATCCTTTGACCCAAGCAGCAAGGACCTCGATAATGCGCTTACGATCATTGTAAGCGGCGCCCAGAACTCCTTCAGTCTGACAAGCTGGTATATTACAGCGGCTGTCACACTGCTTGGCGCGGCGCTCGCTTATTTTGTCAGTGGACATGCACTAAAGCCACTGAAAAGCTTTGCCTCTCAGATTGAAAAAGTACAGCCTGACAATTTATCAGATATGAAAGTGAGTGAAGATGTGCTTCCGGAGTTTCGACAGTTCTGTCGCTCTTTCAACAGTATGATCGACCGTCTTGATGAAGGATTCAAAAGCCAGCGGCAATTCACCGGCAATGCTGCCCATGAACTTCGCACCCCGCTTGCACTTTTGCAGGCACAAATGGATTTATTTTCCATGGAACACCCGGATGTAGACGATGAGACGCGCAACGTTCTCGATCTTATAAAAGAACAGACAGAACGCATGTCACAGATGACGAAAATCCTTCTGGAAATGAGCGAGCTCAACAGCGTACCATGTGAGGATGCGATCGAACTTGCTCCGATGGTGGAGGAAATATTTACCGACCTTGCCCCTCTCGCCGAAGAGAAACATATCGCGCTGTCTTCCGATGGAGACGCCCGTTTCATTGGAAGCGATACTTTAATCTATCGTATGCTTTTTAATCTTACTGAAAATGCAATTCGCTATAACCGAAAGAGCGGCGCTGTTCGCATTTCCGTCTGTGAAGATAAGAAATATCATCTGATCCGGATAAAAGATCATGGTTTTGGAATTGCCAAAGCAGATCAGCAAAGCATTTTCCAGCCATTTTTCCGTGTCGATAAATCCCGCAGCCGCGCCCATGGCGGCGTAGGACTTGGTCTTTCTCTCGTTTGGGAGATTGCCTCACTTCACGGCGGGTCTGTAAAAGTGGAAGAAAGCTCCAAAGAAGGAACTACCATTCTCGTAAGCCTGCCGAAAGAAAGATAGCACAAAAAAAGGGTGTGTTACGATAACGACTAAAAAAGGTCCACCGGACCTTTGGGTTTGTCAAGCAAAGTGTGTAAATTTTTTGATTTTTTATCGGCGGTCAAATTAGACCGCCGATTTTGCATTATTTTTGTTGATTCGCATATTATTGGAAGGGCAAGTCATCGTCTTCTGCATCAGTATCTAAAAGGTGGATATATCAAAATAAATCTCGTCTGTTTCGGTAGCATACTGATAACTGCGACCCTGTCTTTCCGCCTCTTTTTCTGCTTCTGATAAACTGTCAAACCAATCTTGTAATTCTTTTTCGGCTCGCAAAGCACTGATGAAATCAAGGGGATACCCACCGGCTCCACAGATATAATCGCCATTATCATAAGGACTCCTGCCTTTTGCTACCCATTCATGAAGTTCCCTACACCTTTGATGTTTTGCTTTTGGCCATGCCTTTTTGAGTGCTTTTGCAAAACCTGTACCCCCATCAGACACTACCATCCTTGGCTCAGCAATACGTTTCATCAAAGCGATCCAGGCTCCTGCATGTTCATAACGACACAAATACCATCCCAACACATGCTTTTCATCACAGCAAATCAAAACGCATGCTTTCCGACCAAGATAGATCCCATCGAGAAATACTACATCTCTAGATTCTGCTATCTTTGGCGGCATAGCCCATATATCCCAGAACTTTGCTGTCTTTCTTCTAAAGGATCTTCCTTCTCCAGACATTGTTGATTGAGATTCTTTTCCAAACAGCCAATCCAAAAAGATTTGCAGTTCCTTGGATTCATTATTAATTTTATGCGTTAGTGACGTTTTGCAATTCTTACAAAGCCAACGTTGCGAACCAGCTTTTGTCTTTCCAGACTTCACACATTTCATACCACAAACAGGACAATTTACTTGATTCATCTAATCTTCCCTCCATGGTTCTTATTTTAAGGAAGATTAAAAGCCTTTAGTTCCTTTATTTTCAAGGGTTTGGAGACTTTTTATCAACACGTTTTGTCCACCCTCAAAGTTGTTTAAAAAAAGATTAAACCGCCTTCAACCCTTTATTTTCAAGGGCTGAAGGCGGTTTCTATCAACACATTTTGTCCTATAACTCAAATTATAAGAATTCGCAGGCGCAAATCCAACTACAAAAAAAGCCTTTAAATACTAATTCTATCAGTACTTAAAGGCTTTCTATTATTCATACTTAAATGCCGTGCAAATTAGTCCTGTACGTATGGCATAAGAGCAACGTGACGTGCTCTCTTGATAGCTACTGTAAGAGCTCTCTGATGTTTAGCACAGTTTCCTGTGATTCTTCTCGGAAGGATTTTTCCTCTCTCAGAGATGTACTTTCTTAATTTTGCTACATCCTTGTAATCGATCTCGTTATTCTCTTTTCCACAGAATACGCAAACTTTTTTTCTTCTACGTCCGCCGCCTCTTCTCTTGAAGCCGCCTTCTGGACGATTTCCTTTATCGTAAGCCATGATTAACTCTCCTTTCAATTCTTAGTTGAACGGTAATTCTTCGTCAATTCCATCTGGAATATTCATGAAGCCGTCGCCTGCATCCGCTGCCGGAGCTGGTGCCGGTGAAGGAGCCGCCTGGCGGAAACTTCCTGCGTTAGCATCACTGACTGCTTTGCTCTCTGCAAATTCCTGATCTTCTACAACAACATCTGTTGTGTAAATTTTCTGACCTTCTTTGTTCGTGTAGCTTCCTGTCTGAATACGTCCTGTAACGATTACCTTCAGACCCTGACGGAAATACTTCTCCGCGAACTCTGCACTTCTTCCGAATGCAACACATCCGATGAAGTCTGCAGTCTGCTCTCCGTCATTGTTACGACGGAATCTGCGGTCAACAGCTAATGTATATCTGGCAATTGCCATAGAGTTATCACCCTGTGAATATCTAACTTCCGGATCCCTTGTTAAGCGTCCCATCAAAATTACTTTATTCATATTATACCTCTACTTCCTGTCTATGCTTCCTGTCTAACGCATAAATATCTGACTACATTATCCATGATGCGAATTCTCTGTTCGATTTCGCCTGGAGTCTCAGCATCAGACTCGAAGTGGATGAAATAGTAATATGCTTCTTTCATCTTCTGAATCTCGTAAGCTAATCTTTTCTTACCCCATTCATCAACGTCAGAGATCTTGCCACCGAAACGCTCAACTAATGCTTTCACTTTTTCGATAACCTGTGCTCTTTCGTCGTCTTCGATTTTTGCACTGACAACAACAGCTAATTCATATTTGTTCATGTCGTCCTGCACCTCCTTCTGGTCTTTTGGCCCCCGCCCGCTTATGTGGGAGCAAGGATTTCCGCGCATGGTTATACACGGAATAATAGTGTATCACAATTTGATATGATAACATAAAGGCTTAATTGTTTCAAGCTTTTTTCTTCAAATCTCTTGTATTTTTTTCAACAAGCTTTCTCGCGGTCATGATCTGATGTCCGCACCCCATACATTTCAGCCGGAAATCCGCTCCAACACGCAGGATCTCCCACTCTTTGCTTCCACACGGATGCGGTTTCTTCAATGTAACGATATCGCCCACTTCATATATATAAGCCATTTTAATTCCCCCTTACTCCAGCTCTTCTTCCTGCACTCTTACGCCAATCACAACAAAACGATGTTCATCACTGGCTCCTGTGCAGGTAGAAAGTGTAACACAACTGTCACTATTTGTCACCTCTACGCCAGTATCGTAGAGTGCCATACTTTTTGCTGCTTTCGTAAATAATTGAAACATTGCATCATCCGAGAAATCTGTCTGGTACACATCGGATTTCTCTGTCGTCTCTCCCGCAGCATATATAATGTAAGTTAATTTTCTTCCATCTAATGTGTAAATGTAAAAATACGGATATTTCTTCCAGAATTTCTTCGTATCATAATCCTGCAAATGCCGGAACATGGAGCCATCTTTCATGCGATGCCCGTACACGATACTGTTGCCGTCTGCAAAATCCGCATTTGCATTTGAATCTAAGAAAATGCTTCCCAGCGTATTCTCATTATTTGAAAATGTTTTATGCAGATAAGTCTGGTTGTCTTTCCCCTGCACAATCGGATAATTAATTTCCTTCGGTTTCGGGGAAAAACGAATCCATCCTATCGTATCTGCATTTATTTTCTTCAACTTATCAAAATCCACCTGAAACTCATCTACGGATCTTCCCGAATCTTTATCCTGTGTCACCGCCAGTTTGCGTACTTTCTTATATTCATCCTGTCCGTCTTTGTAGCCTTTTCCGATTTTCAGAAGGTTATATCCGGAAACGCAGAATACAATCACCGCAATTACTAAAATGATATTCAGTAGTAAATTATTTTTCTTCCTTCTTCCTCTGTGATGTTTTCTTTCACTCATCCGCACCACTCCTTCAACTATTGTCTTTACATTATAACAAGCCTTGTCTACTTCTACCAGTGTCAATTAATAAAGCGTGTGCCTTCCCCCCCATTCTTGTGCCAGATGCAATTTTCTGCAATACTCTGCTGTCCTCGCAAGTACGCGTCTCCTTTGGTTTTTCTACTATAATAAACCAATAAAATACCATAATCGGTGTTCAAAAAAGAGTGTACTTCCTCCCGAAGAGTTTTATATATCAGAAACGACGTTTCCAGTTCTCATTATATAAAAAGACAGCTCATCATCTCCTCATAACAGAAAAGCTTTCTATAGCTGTCTTTTTCTCGCATTATTTATTTAATTTTAATCGTTATTGTACCATATTTGCCTGAGCCGTCTTTTGCCTTTGCAGTAATCTTCACTTTTTTGCCTTTTCCGGCTTTCATATTAGACAAATAAATTCCCGGATAAGTTTTATAAAATATAAAATATTTTAATTTATGTAATCGACGTTTTCAGTATACCCTCCCCCAATTTTTTTGTCAAAACATCATTTTATACTTTTTTAATGACCTTTCACTTCTTCTTAATTGACTTTAAAATCTGTGGGTATATCATTATGAAATATAGAAATAATCTTATAGAAATCAGAGGTGTGAGATATGAATCGGTTCAAAGAAAAATTTATGCAATTCATGTATGGAAGATACGGAATAGATACATTAGGAAAATGGACAGTCGGGCTGGGACTCGCAATTATGCTTATCGCCGGATGGACATCTAATTCCAAGTTGTCTCTCCTTTCCTGGGTGCTCATTATTTATTCCTATTACCGGATGTTTTCCAGAAATATTTATAAACGTTCCCACGAAAATCAACTCTTTCTTGGAAAGACCGCGAAGATCCGCAGCTGGTTTTTCCATAAGAAAAGTATGATGCTGCAGCGCAAGACACATCATATTTACCGGTGTCCGGGATGCAAGCAGAAAATAAGAATCCCGCGTGGCAAAGGACGGATTGAGATCACCTGCCCAAAATGCCACACGACATTTATAAAGAACAGTTAAAAATCAGACAACGGAGTCCTGTTTCCAGTCCTTTCTTCCGGATGCTCCCGGTATTCCTTCCTGATCCCGGTATTTTGCAACGGTTCTTCTGGAAATCTGGATTCCCTTTTCATTTAATAATTTTGTTATAACCGCATCACTGCACGGTTTCTTTTTGTTTTCCTGTCTTATCAATTCTCTTATCATCCCCTTAATAGCAGCACTGGATTGTTCTGCATTTTCCTGCATACCACGAACGAAGAAATAACTTAACGGGAAAATCCCCTGGCTGCATTGTAAATATTTTTTATTCACCGCACGACTCACTGTCGATTCATGTATTCCGATCTCTTCCGCTGCGTCTGCCAGACGATATGGTTTTAAATATGCACTGCCATGTTCAAAAAAATCTTTTTGATGTACTACTATTGCTCTTACCACTTTTAACAAGGTTGTATTTCGCTGCTCTATGCTCTGTTTCACCCAGTTTGCCTGTTTTATCTTCTGTTCCAGATAATCTTTCACTTCCTGAGATGAATTATTTTTTTGCATCTGACTGTAATATGGACTGATCGATATATCGGCATACATCCAGTCATTTAACAGAATGTCGTAATATTCTTTAAATTTCACAACAATTACATCGGGAATAATGTATTTCATCTGTTGTCTGTTACTGAAAGATCCACCCGGCTTTGGGGAAAGCGTTTTCAGTCGTTCACACATAACTAAAATTTCATCTATTGAGAGTTTCATCTTTTTTGCAATCTGTGGAATTTTATTTTCTCCAAGCAACGGAAGACATTCTGTCACCAGTTTTTCCATATTATGATCCAGTTCCCCCCGTCGCTGCAATTGCAGTTGAAGGCATTGCTGCAGATTCATTGCTGCAACACCTGCCGGCTCCAATGTACGCACCTCTTCTATAAGCTGTATTACATGTTCTTTCGTCTCACCTACACTGTCCACAATATCTTCTACAGTATCTGTGAGATATCCCCGGTCATCCAGACTGTCCAGAATAAATTTAAAAATCTTCTCATCCCTGTCACTGTGCTCCTTCCATAGAAACTGCGACCAGAGATAGTCCTGCAGTGTTTCTTCGTTGTTTGGATCCACATTCCATTTATTTTTCAGATCGGAAATATCATCATCATCGCTTTGTCTCTGTGTCAGATAATGATACTGTTCCTTTGCAGATGTCTGCTGTTGCCTTTCTTCAATAGATTCTGTTCCAGTATTTTCATTTACATGTTCATCCAATTCTACAACCGGATTCTCCAGCATTACTTCATTCACATATTCTTTTAATTCCTGCGAAGTCATCTGTAAAATTTCCACGGACTGTATCATTTTCTCTGTCAAAATCTGTTTTTGTTTCTGTCGTAATTCAAGTCTCATACACTCCACCGCTGTCCTTTTTCGCATTTTTCTCGTCACCATAACACAAAAATCCTGCCCGAATCGGACAGGATTTTTATTATAAAGGCGCCAACCAGATTTGAACTGGTGATAGAGGTGTTGCAGACCTTTGCCTTACCACTTGGCTATGGCGCCATCTATGTGCATTTGTTATTATAGCAAATGCACAGGTATTCGTCAATAACAGAATCTTAATTCTACTGTCAGATTTTTAATATTTTTCTAAAATCCCAGGTCTTCATTTACAAGGATTACTTTAATCCGGTTTGGATGTTTAGAATAACGTGTCACCAGAAACTGACAGCAAATCGTGTCCGGATTCTTACAGTCAAAGCAGGAACCTGTTTTGCAGCAAGGTGTATCCAGCCCGAAGCGCTGCGCATTGATCGGCGCCGCCTCATTTCTTGCGCGGGACCATGCATTTTCCAGATCCTTTGTAACCTTATTCATACCGATGATCATAATAACATTTCTCGGTCCATATGCAATTGCGGACACACGATTGGCATTGCCATCAATATTTACAAGCACACCACTTTCCGTAATCGCATTAGCACTTGTCAGGAAGAAATCACTGTCGTAAGTTGCCAGCTCAATTTCCCGTTTTTCTTCTTTGTCCTTTGCCGCATCACGATTATAAACTTTATAATTACCTTGACAGACTGCATCCTTTAATCCGATCTCGGCGATCGACATCGAACCGCCCCAGGCAATTGAACTTCCTTCCGGAATGAGCCTGAGTGCGATCTGCAATGCTTCTTCCTTAGAGTCCGCATAGTAGCCTTCCATATTGCGGGTTTCCAAATTCTTAATCATGCGCTCGCCCAGGAGCACATTTCTCTTGATACGATTTTCATCCATAGTCTTCTCCTCCTGTCCACATATTTCACATCATTCCCTCCACATTCCCTGTGGGAAATGTGGAGGGCTTTTAAAAGGGGACGGGGCTTTTCTAGAAAAGCCCCGTCCCCTTTTAAGCTTTACGATTATTATACCACATCTCGCCGATACGCAAAATATAAAATGAAAGCATAATCTTTGTGCGGTTCTCATTATTTAAAATATCATACCCCAGTATTTCTTTGATAGCATTCAATTTGTAAGTCAGTGTATTCTTATGGCAATATAATGCCTGTGCTGTGCAGACTGTGCTGCACTCATTCTCAAAATATGCCTGCAGGATTGCCACATAATCTGTCTGATGTTCTCTGTCATACTGGAGCAGACTGCCCAGTGTCTCGTTCACAAATTTCGTATATAATGTCGGTTCTTTAAAGTCAGTCAGTATTTTGTAAATGCCAAGCTCATTATATACAAGATAATTCTTCGGAATTGCTGTCTTCGTAAGCTGATATGCAATCTGTGCAGATTCAAAAGAGCGGTGGATCTCATTTAATTTGTTCACCGTAATTCCAATTCCTGCATAAATATTCTCATCATTTTCACACATATCCCTCACACATTCCTTCACCCACGCCTCAAAATGACCGGCTACCAGAACTGTAAGAATACCCTGTTCTTTGTAAATAATACTCTTCTTCATAGAATAACGGATATCTCGCTCCAGATCTTCCAGAATACTATTGCCTTTATCTGTATCATAAGTGTGACAACTGATACGGATAACAATATAAGAATAATCTTCAAAAAAGCCATTACGTTCCAGATGATTCTGATACATATCCTGACTGTCCGGATAATAAATTGCATTTTTCAGTGCATTTACCAGATTCGTCTCAATCTGCTCATTCTTCAGCAAAATTTCCGAGAAAAGCCGCATAATATCGATATAAGGCGTGTCCCATGACGCTGAAAATAACGGAAGTTTCTTCTCATTACAGTAATCTACAATCTCCTGCGGAAATCCCATTCCATCATGCATTCCCACAATCAATCCCCCCGCATTTTTTTCACAGAGACAATCGATAAATTTCTTCAGCCATTCATTGGATTCATAATTAAGTCCCGAATTAAACAGTAGTTCATTTCCATGCAGAAATTGTGTAAATTCAATATCCTCTACCATATGTATCCAGCTGATTCTTTTTTCAAAGCAGCTCTGCGTACAAAGCCTGATATTGTACTCTGGAATCAGCTGTACGTATAATTTTTCCAGTTCTACGGCCATAAAACATCTCCTTTTTTGAAACTATTGTATCATTTTTGTGATCAGAGCACAATTTATATCTGTTTTTCTGTTTACAAAACCTATGTTAAATCTGGATAATTCATGTTATATTGTCATTGAAGCACAAAGCTATTGATAGCATCCCCGAAATTTGTGCTCCATATTTGAACTTCAGATTATTGAATATTAATAAAAGCCGAAGTATTTCCACTTCGGCTTTTATTAATTATCTAAAAGAACGCTTTTAGCGTCAAGAGGGGCTTATTTTACTGCCTCAAATGCTGCATCTAATGCTGCAATCAAATCTTCTACTTTTTCAATTCCGATAGAAAGACGGATTGTGTTTGGTTTAATTCCCTGATCTAACAGTTCTTCCTCTGTGCACTGGCTGTGTGTTGTTGTTGCCGGATGGATTACAAGAGATTTTACATCTGCAACGTTTGCAAGCAGTGAGAAAATGGACAGGTGATCAATGAAATCCTGCGCCGTCTTGGCATCTCCTTTAATCTCAAATGTAAAGATAGATCCACCACCGTTCGGTAAATATTTCTTATATAATTCGTGGCTCGGCTCACTCTCAAGAGACGGATGATGTACCGCCTCTACCTGTGGGTGATTTGCCAGGTAATCTACGATTTTCAGCGCGTTGCTTACGTGACGTTCTACACGAAGTGATAATGTCTCTAATCCCTGAAGGAATAAGAATGCATGAAACGGAGAAAGTGTTGCTCCTGTATCACGTAAGATAATTGCACGAATGTATGTAACGAAAGCTGCCGGTGCAGTTGCGTCTGCAAATGAAATTCCGTGGTAGCTTGGGTTCGGATCAGAGATCCATGGGAATTTTCCGCTTGCCTTCCAGTCGAAGTTTCCTCCTTCAATGATGACACCACCGATTGCTGTTCCGTGTCCACCGATGAATTTTGTTGCTGAATGTACAACGATGTCTGCGCCATATTCAAATGGACGGATCAGATATGGTGTTGCAAATGTTGAATCTACAACCAATGGAATATTGTGTTTGTGTGCAATTTTTGCAATCTCTTCCAGATCAACTAAGTTAGAGTTCGGATTTCCTAATGTCTCAACAAAGATTGCTTTTGTATTTTCCTGGATTGCTGCTTCAAATGAACCTTCAACTTCCGGATCAACGAATGTTGTTGTTACACCGTTTGTAAGTGGAAGTGTATGTGCCAGAAGGTTATATGTTCCTCCGTAAATAGTCTTGGATGCTACGATATGCTCACCTGTTTTTGCAAGTGCCTGGAATGTATAATCGATTGCTGCTGCTCCGGATGCAACTGCAAGTGCTGCAGAACCACCTTCCAATGAAGCAATACGCTGTTCAAATACATCTTCTGTCGGATTTGTAAGTCTTCCGTAAATATTTCCTGCATCGCGAAGTCCAAATCTGTCAGCTGCATGCTGTGAGTTATGGAATACATAAGATGATGATGCATAAATCGGAACTGCTCTTGCGTCCGTTGCCGGATCAGCCTGCTCCTGTCCAATGTGTAACTGTCTTGTTTCAAATCCCCAGTTTTTTGAATCCTTAATATCTGCCATAATTTTGTCCCTCCATATTACGCTTACTGCGTTTCCTTAATTTGCCCTTTTTTGTTGTGTTTCTTTGTTTCTGTAAACATACTAACATGGTAGGTAATTCTCGTCTAATACATAAGAAAAATATCCGGTTATAGGATGAAGCTATAACTCAGGGAACAAAAAACAAAACAGACTATCACTTTATTTTCTTAAAATGACAGTCTGCTTTTCCTAGAGGGTGTTTATTTCATTTTTCCTTATTTCTTAATCATGCATCCGTTTTTCTACCAGTCTGCACCAAATCTGTACACCATATTCCAGTGCCTTTGTATCAATCACAATATTTGGATTATGGAATCCCGGAACTGCATCCGCTCCCAGTCCCATATAAGTCGTTTTGCAATGCAGTTTTTGTGTATAGTAATGGAAATCTTCTCCGCCTGAATTTTTGAAGATTCCAATTGAACCATGTTCGCCAAATACATCCAAGATCGTTTCTTCTGCAAGTTTAATCATATCATCATCAAATTCTGCTGCCGGAACTCCACTGTTGAATGTTAATGTCGCTTCTGCTCCGACTGCTTCGCATGCTTTTGTCACAGCTCTGACAACCAGTTCTTTCATATGTTCAATCTCTTCATTGCTCTCTGAACGAAGATCCAATGCCATAAATGCTTCTTCAGGGATATTATTATATGTTTCTCCCGGGATCTTAACATTTGTCACTTTTACAGAACTCGGGATTGCCGGATTTACACGGATCATATTAACAGCCTGTGTAGACAGCGACAGTGCATCTGCTACGTTGACACCAAGATGTGGTTTTGAACCATGCGCAGTTTTTCCTTTGATAGAAAAATGCATAATACAGCTTGCATTATGATACATTGCCGGTATTGCCCTTCCCAGTCTGCAATCCTGTTTCGGGCGCAAATGCATGCCAACCATTTCCTCAACATCATTCAGTACTCCTGATTCAATCACTTTTAAAGCACCAAATAATTTTTCTTCTGCCGGCTGGAATAAAATTTTCAGTCTTCCTGCCTTCACCAGTCCTCTGTTCTTAATTTCTCTTGCAGCAACCAACAGCATGGAAATGTGTCCATCATGTCCACATGCATGAATAATTTTGCGTTCTCCATTGATAATAAATTCCAGCGCATCTATATCTGCTCTTAACGCCAGTACAGGTCCCGGTTTACCAGAATCAATCGTCACAAGAATACCTGTTCCTGCAATTCCCGAAACAATATCTTCATCCCTGAATCCACATTTCTTTAATTCACTCAGAATAAATGCAGATGTCTTATACTCTTCAAATCCCAGTTCTGGAATTGTATGTAAATAATCATAAACCTCATGTACATAAGTGATATAATCTTTCTGTTCTGCCATTGTTCTTTCTCCCTTCTGCTACATTATTTTAAACAATAAAGTAATTCATGATCAGCATTGCAATAATTCCATTTACAGTTGCAATCGTAAACATATGAGGATAGTATTTCGTATCCAGTTCAGCTGTTCCAAGCATACGTCCCATGAACTGCACCTGTGCTCCGGAAAGCAATAATGCCGGAAGCATAATTGCAACCTGTGCACTTGTCATCTGTCCAGCCGTAAAAAGTCCGGCGATAACACCTGCGGCTCCTCCCATAGATACAAAAATTGCCATCCATGCTGTTGCAGCAACACCCGGGAGTCCAAAGATTCCCATGATCGGTGTAAATACTTTTCCGATAATTTCCATTAATCCGGTCAGATTTAAGATTGAAATCACAGCAAATCCAAAAATAATATTCGGAACCATAGAATTTGTACCGATCTTAAATCCATTTCTCGCTCCGCCTACAAATGCGTCAATAATATTTCCCTTCTTCTCTGTCTTTGCTTCCATATGTTTATGCCTCCTCTTTCTTATCCATTTTGTTTACCCAGAAACGCATTGCATTTGCACCCACAAATTTCAACACAATAATCAATACCAGCGGTTTCCAGATTGCCAGGTCTCCAATAAATGGGAATAATGCGGCTCCTGATGCAAAAAAGTTTGTAATTACAGACGCTCCTGAAAACTGGAACGCACAGAAAATCGCTTTTTCTTTCTCTGTGATATAACCATTATCACTTAATTCTTTTGTCATAGCTGCTGCAGCATCTGTTGACTGAATACTTGTAATCAATGTAAGTCCGGCACTTCCCGGAAGTCCCATCAGTGGTTTTAACAACGGGCTGAGTAATTTCTGTGCTGCTTTCATTCCATCCAGATGTTCAATGATCTTTACCATACCAAGCGCAAACATAACTGACGGCAATAATGTAAGTGCATATAACCATCCGTCCTTCGGTCCGGATCCTCCGACTCCACGGAAGTTTTCCGCCAGCGTACCCGATCCTTTTGTTAATTCTCCAAGCGTTCCAAAACTTCCCATTACATTATTGAAATCTAATGCTTTAAGCGCTCCTGGTGCTTTCTGAAATAATCCTGAGAAAAACAGAATACCTACCAGTAATGCAATATAACCATACCATTTTACCTGTACCTGTTCTTCTGCTCCCTTTCTCTTTTCCTTTGTTTCTGTTGCCATTCCTTTTCTCCTCCTTTATGACTGATATATTTATATAGAGCAAAAACCGTGCCAACTTTCTTCCTGCTTTATTTCGCGTTTTTTCTCTATTTTTTCTTTTCTTCGAGTATTTTTTAGGATATAATTGGATAAAACAGGATATTATCCATTATATTCAAAGAAGGATGGGAATTCAATGAAGAAAAAGCTGATTTTAATTACCTACGATTTATTAAATGCCATGCATTACCGCCAGGAACTTTTAGATTTTTTTGGTGGATTATTCGAGCTGGAAACACATACAATTACAGATGGAATCGGCGAACACCTGAAAGCTGATGCTGTTCTTGCTCTTTCTCCGATTAATAATGAAGAAATACTTAAACATTTTGACGATGAACCAATTATTATTCATGGCGTAAAAGCAATTTCAAATACTGGTTATAAAAAGCTCATGAATATCGTACCCGGAACAAAAGTCCTGTTAATGACTACAAACCGTACTTCTGCGTTTGATATGGCTGCTTATCTTTATCAACTGGGAATTAATCATATTGATTTCGTTCCATCTTATCCGGACAATCCGGAAACTTACAGTGTTGATATTGCGGTCACTCCGGGACAGATGCGTTTTATCCCATCATATATCACAAAAGTTATCGACATTGGATGGCGTCTGATTTCAGCAGACACATTAATGTCTGTGATGGTTGCACTGGAAATCAAAACGAACTCTCTGCTTGAGAAATTGTATCAGACATCGAAAGAAATTTTGAACAGCGACTTTTCACACGCACCGTTGGATCTCTATTCAAACACAAAAGACCTGTTAACTCTGACGATCAACCTGATCGATGATGGTCTGCTCTTTTTAAACACAAGTGACCATCCGGCTTTTGTCAATCAGGCTTTTTTGTCTATGATGAATTTGAACGAACAGACTATTGACACCCGGGAACTGATCCGTTATCTTCCAATGGAAGTCCGGGAACTGATTACGGATCCGTCAGAACGGGATAATTATATTTTTAAATTAGAAAAACAAGAAAAAATATATACATTTTCCAAGCATATATTTTCACTTTACAAAGATACAAAAGGATTCTTAATTATCTTAAAAGATGCAAAAAAAATCGAATCTCTGGAACATGAGATCCGTAAAAAATCAATCCATAAAAATGCTGCTGCCAAATATCAGTTTTCTGATATTATCTGTAAAAGCAGTGTTATGAAAGACTGTATCCAACGAGCCAAACGAATGGCTCTTACAGATTTTCCGATTCTTATCAACGGAGAAAGCGGAACCGGGAAAGAACTGTTCGCCCAGTCTGTGCACCAGTATTCTGCACGCAGTGCTCATCCGTTTATCGCACTCAACTGTGCCTCCCTTTCAAATGAATTACTGGAAAGTGAACTTTTTGGTTATGAAGAGGGTGCCTTTACCGGTGCAAAACGCGGTGGTAAAAAAGGCTTATTTGAACTTGCGCAAAACGGAACCATATTTCTCGACGAAATTGGCGAAATGCCTGTCATTCTGCAAGCGAAGCTCCTTCGTGTTCTGCAGGAACAGGAAATCCGAAAGCTCGGAAGCAGCACGACGATTCCGATCAATGTACGGATCATCACGGCAACAAACCGAAACCTTCCGGACATGATCGAACAGGGACTCTTCCGTCTGGATCTGTATTACCGTATCAGTATGTTTACACTCGTGATCCCGCCACTCAGAGAACGTATCGATGATATCCTGCCATTGTCCGAACATTTTTTGAAAAGTTTTAAAATCCATCATTCTATCACGCCTGCGCTACAGGAACTTTTGCTGTCTTATTCATGGAAGGGAAATATCCGCGAATTACAAAACTGTATTGAATATATGGCATACATGGGTTCCAGAGCTTTAACACCGGATGATCTTCCACCTGGATACAACAAAAAAATAATTACAACCTCCCAGACAGATCTCATACATTCACAAAAGGATTCACCTATTTCCAATTCTTCTGTGGAATTTTCCGATTTGTTTTCCAGAGAAGAAACTTTATGCCAGCGCATTCTGTCTCTTCTCTACCAACAGCCAATGGGGCGGATGAAAATATTAAAAGAACTAAATTATGACTATACCGAACATGAGATAAAAAAAGCTTTTGAATATTTACATGAAAAAAACTGGATTAAAAGTTCCAGAGGACGCGGCGGAACATCACTGACTTCCGCCGGAGTACAGCAATTCAGACTGGCTACTCAATCCGCAGATACTTTTTAATCTCTTCTATATAATGCTCGCCCATGCGGCTTAAAATAGAGTTTTTTCTCGTGACATACCCGATCTCCATCTCACTGTTCGGGTTCATTTCATCATCTTTAAATGGAACTGCGCGGTACTCATCACCGTTCAGTTCCTCACAGATGATGCCGGAGCACAGCGTATAGCCATTCAATCCGATCATCAGATTCAGCATCGTTGCACGATCATTTGCCTTGATGATCTGCGGATATTCATTCGTAGACAGGATTTCTTCTGCAAGATAAAATGCACTGTCATCTCCCTGTTCAAATGCAAGGCACGGATATTTGCCAAGCTGCTCAAAAGAAATAGATTCTTCGTTTGCCAGCGGATGTCCTTTCCACAAATATACATATGCCTGGCAAATGGTCAGATGATGAAATTCCAGTCCCGCGGAGCGAAATAATTTTGTCATAGATTTACGGTTGAAATCTGACAGATAGAGAACGCCGACTTCGCTCTTCATCGTACTGACATCCTGAATGACTTCTTTGGTCTGCGTCTCCCGGATTGCAAATTCATACTGTGACATATCATAAGCTTTTGCCATATCTACAAACGCTTTTACAGCGAAAGAATAATGCTGTGTGGAGACACCAAATTTCTTCTTATAGCTGCCGCCACCGCTGTATTTTTCCATCACTGTTTCATATTGTCCATAAATCTGCTTCGCATATAATAAAAATTCAGTTCCGTCATTCGTCAGCGTAACTCCACGTCCGCTTCGGTAAAATAATGTAATTCCAAGCTCTTTCTCCAGTTCTTTTACCGCACTGGTCAGCGACGGCTGAGAGACAAACAGCTGCTCCGCTGCTTTATTCAGGGATTTAGTCTGTGCAATTGTAATAATATAATGAAGTTGTGTTAATGTCATAATCTTTTATCCTCATATTGTGGCAAGTCACTAAGCCATTTTTATTCTGGGCTCCACCGCTATATTCGCAAATCCGCACGTCACTACGTGCTCTTTCGCTGCTTCGCAGCTCATTTTGCTCATATCGAGGCGGTGACTCTATTTTTCTGTTTCCTATATATAAACACCTTACGGATTGCTCCGTGCTATGCACTTCCACAATCCTGCACAATATTCGGATATCGCAGGGCTACACCCTGCTTTTATCCTCATATTGTGGCAAGTCACTAAGCCATAAAACCACTCTCGTGCAAGCACATCGTGGTTTCAGGCTTGTGACTCTGGTGTTTATATATAGTACATCTCCGCTGAATATGCAGTAATCTCTTCTGTCTTTTCCACTAATCCTTTTAAGGTCAGTCCCCGCAACAGTTGATTGGTCTGCTCATTGACCGGATTGATAATGCATCTCTGAATCACCTGTGCAGTCGGCAGTTCGGACACTTCTTCATCCAATTCATAGCTTCCGTCCATCGCTTCAACTACATCAGATATGCGAATTTCCTCCGGTAATTTTCCAAGCAGATATCCGCCCTGTGGACCTTTGATACTTTTTACAAATCCTGCTTTTCTGAGCGCAGTAAATATCTGCTCCAAATATTTGACGGAAATATCATTCCTCTCCGACACATCCTTTAACTGTACACATTCCGTTTTTGCATATATCCCCAGATCTATTAACGCCTGTATGCCATAGCGGCTTCTTTTCGAAAATTTCATATTACCCCAATCCTTTATCTTTTATTTTTAACTGGCAAAATACAGAGTAAACATTTTAGGTTTACTCTGTATTTCTACTCATGGTATCTACTTTATGATTATGCCTGTCCGGCGAATGTTTTACTCACTTTTACAGGCATTTCCGCTCAGCAAATGTTTTACTCACTTCGCAGGTTATTTACTCTGTAAATAATGGTGTTGAATAATATCTGTCACCTGTATCTGGCAGTAATGCTACGATTGTCTTGCCTTTATTCTCTGGTTTCTTCGCATATTCGATTGCTGCATGAAGTGCTGCTCCTGAAGAAATACCTACCAGTACGCCTTCTTTCTTGGCAAGCAGTTTTGCTGCTGCAAATGCATCTTCATTTTCTGCTTTATAAATCTCATCGTATACAGATGTATTGAGTACGTCCGGTACAAATCCGGCACCGATTCCCTGAATCTTATGTGCTCCGCTCTTTCCTTCAGATAATACCGGTGAAGAAGCCGGCTCTAATGCTACGATCTTCACTTCCGGTTTCTGCTCTTTCAGATATTCACCGGTTCCTGTCAGTGTTCCTCCGGTTCCGACACCTGCGATAAAGATGTCAACTTCACCATCTGTATCTTTCCAGATCTCCGGTCCTGTTGTTGCTTTGTGCACAGCAGGGTTTGCAGGATTTACAAACTGTCCCGGAATGAAGCTGTTCGGAATCTCTTTTGCAAGCTCTTCGGCCTTGGCAATTGCTCCTTTCATTCCTTTCGCGCCCTCTGTCAGCACTAACTCTGCACCGTATGCTTTCAGAATATTTCTTCTCTCAACGCTCATTGTCTCAGGCATTGTAAGAATGATACGATATCCTTTGGCTGCTGCGATGGATGCAAGTCCGATTCCTGTATTACCAGATGTTGGCTCAATAATCACAGAACCTTCCTTTAACTGTCCTTTGCTCTCTGCATCTTCGATCATTGCCTTTGCGATTCTGTCTTTTACACTTCCTGCCGGGTTGAAATACTCTAATTTTACAAGTACTTTTGCTTCCAGACCTAATTCTTTCTCAATATTTGCTACTTCTACAAGTGGTGTGTTTCCAATTAATCCTAATGTTCCTTTATAAATATTTGCCATTTTAAATCCCTCTTTCTATTTATCTGTAACCGTTCTACGTTTTTCTTCTATGATGCCAGGGGCAAAAGCCTAAAACTATGATGTGCTTGCACACGAATGGTTTTATGGCATCTTCCTATATAAAATATGCGATGATACTTCATCTTAAAACTGTGGGCAGCAACATCGGCTGCAACACCTTGCCACACAGCACAATTGATAAACTAACATTCGCCAGTGTTTTCTCACTGCACTACAGTTTCTGATCATCTTGTTCATCTCCTTATCTCTTCTTCATGTAAAGTATACTATCACTATAAACCTACTATGTCAATAGGTTTTATTCAAAAAAAGAAGCGATACACTCATATGTGCACCGCTCTTATTTTATAAACACTTATTTACTCTGCTCTTTTGCTTTCATTCTTTCTTTTTTAAACACTCTTGAAAGAAAGTAAACAAATCCACCAACATATCCTACAATTGTAATTACCATCATAATAATTGCATCCATCGTCATAACACATACCTTCTTTCTATTATTTTGCGATCTCGTCTTCTTTCATCTCGCCTTTTGCAGTTTTACTATTGAAGAATTTGGAAAGTGCAATACCTACAACAATAACAACTGCAAACTGAAGTAATACTGTTCCCGTATTATCCTGTATAATAAATGGATTCAGCCATGTATTCGGGAACCATTCTTTTGTCTGAAAAAGCCAGTAACCAACCATTCCTACTACTAAAACAGGAATAATATACATACATGCAGTATAGTATGCTTTTGGTAAATGTACGTCTGCGCCTTTTGCATTGACTTCTTCTGTACGCAATTTTTCTACTCCATATTTCCATGCAAGCACTGCAATAAACGCACCACTTACTAAAAGTCCAATTCCCCATACCCAGTCCTGATTATCGATGTTGATTAATGACCAGCATGAGAAACATCCTACAAGGAATCCTGCAAAGCAAACACCAACAACTGCTTTCTTACGGGATACGCCAAGGTCAACTACACATTTGACTCCGACCTCGATCATTGAGAACAGTGATGTAATAGCTGCAATTGCAAGCAGTCCGAAGAAAATAAATGAAATAAATCTTCCACCCGGAATTGTTGTAAATAACTGATAAATATAAATAAATGTAAGTCCGAAGTTACCCTGGCTAAGTGCCTCATTTGCTGCTTCCGGTGTTGCAGAAAGTGCACAGATTGCAGGAATTACTACAAGTGCTGAAAGGATGGCTCCAAGGTTATCACCAAGTCCCATGATCAGACAGCTTGTCGGAACATCTTCATCTTTTCCAACATAGTTTGCATATGTAATAATGAATCCCCATCCGGCGCCGGTACTCCATGCTGCCTGGATAAATGCCTGGATCCATGTATTCGGACTGAGAAGATATTCTTTCTTAATTGTAAAAAGATACTGCAGTCCCTGACTTGCTCCATTTAATGTAACTGCGTAAATTGCAAGTCCGACAAGAATGACAAATAATGACGGGATTGCTACTTTACAGAATCGCTCGATACCACCGGCAATTCCCTGATAAACGATAAAACATGCAACTGCAAATCCGATTGCGTGGAATAAAATAACCTGCCATTTAGAATCTGTAAATGCTGTCCACATTGCTGATGTAGTCTCGGTTGTCAGATTCGCTTTAAATGTGGTAACTGAATTTACCGCATATTTCATGCAATATCCCTGAAGTACACAATAATAACTCATCAGGAAAAAACAAACTGCTGCCACGAAAAATCCCATCCATGTATATTTCTTTCCACCAACATTACGGAAAGAACCGATACATCCAAGCCGGGTCTTCTTACCAATTGCCATCTCCGTTGAGAGAAGCGGTACTGCAAAAATCAGCATTGCGATCGTCCAGGCTAAAATAAATGCTCCTCCACCATTCGCCGCACATACTCGTGGGAATCGCCAGACATTTCCTGTACCAATACACATACCTAAAGCGGCTGCAATGTAACCTATGGTACTAAACTTTTCTTGTTTCTGTTCCATAATTAAACCTCCGTCCGAATACTACACTCGTCAGAAGCTCTAATTTCTTTCCTACCACCTGTTTCTTTCGCAACCGTAAAACTTCCGTGTGTATTCTAATTTTTCTTTCTAATCAGTATTTTTTGTAGATAATTACAGTTTTTTCTGATTTATCCGATTTATCCGAATTTTCTAATCACTGATTGATTTTATTTTAACGTTCACGGGTTCAAAAGTCAATATAAATATTACATTTTTTAATTTTAGGTATTAGTATTTCTTATATGCTATTCTCCTTTACCGTTTCCTCTTCCGCTTTTTCTTAAACCGTCGCATCTTAATCAAACGCGCAATAAACAGCAGAATCAGTACGATCAGAACAGCTACCAGCCCGGCGAGTTCATAACTCTTCGTTCTTCCGTATTGCTGATATTTGGCTGCAAGCTGCTTCCAGATTTTCTCCGGAAGGATTTTTTTGACTTTATTTTTAATCATCCTCTCAGTTTTGCCAGGTTTTGTAACTTTACTCTGATTTTTCACAGATGATTTTGGCTCAACTTTTGCCTTGTGTGCATCCAGATAAGACTGGCTCAGCTTCGCTCTTGCACTTCCGACAAGATTGTCTCTGTAAGTATAAGTTAATGTTGCTTCGGACGGCATGCTCTTGTCTACTTCCATCTTCATCTTCAGATCTGAAAATTTTACCCCCTTTGGCAGCATGACATAACCGCTGTTTTCATCGGCAAGAATCTCCCCGACATCTTTTGATGTCTCATTGCCGGAAACCGGAGTCTTTTTGAAATTCTTAAATGCATAATCGAATAAATGTCTCGTATCCGGGAAAATATTTCTTCCGTGTGTACGCATCACAACACAGACGAGTTTCGTATCGCCTTTTTTTGCCATCGTGATCAATGTTGCCAGTGCATCCGAAGTAAACCCGGTCTTTCCGCCAACTACATATTTATAATAGTTCGAATTGCCCGGCCATAACATCTTATGTTTCTGATAAAATTCGTGCTTCTCTACGGTCTTTGATTTTGGAATTGTGTAATTCAGTGTCTGCACAATCTTGAAAAATTCCGGATGTTTGAACAACTCTCTTCCAATCAGTGCCATATCTCTGGCGCACGTATAATGATTCGGATCATGCAGACCATTCGTATTTGCAAAATGAGAATTATTTCCACCCAGTTCTTTACATCTTACATTCATCTGCTGCACAAACCAGTTGTAATCATGTCCGGCATTTTTACCGACATTTGCCCCGACTGCGTACGCAGCTTCATTTGCCGATGCAAGAAGTGTCGCATACAACGCCTGTTCCAGCGTGATCTTATTCCCTTTTTTCAGCCCGATGGAGGAATCGCCCGGTTGAATAAATGACACGCAGTCTTTTGTAAATATAACCGGATCATCCATCTTGCCATTCTCCAGTGCAACCAATGCTGTCAGCACCTTTGTGATACTCGCCGGATATTCGTGTGTGTCAATGTTTTTTGCATACAGAATCGCACCTGTACCGGCATCCATTACAATTCCGGACTCTCCGTAAGTTCCCGGTCCTTTCGGCCAGCCCTTGATCTGGTTCGACTGGATCTTCATCTTATAGACTTTCTTTAATTCTTTTTCCCGCTGCTGTTCCGGTGTCAGCTTCTTTTTTGTTCTGCGTTTTTTTCCGGTCTTTTTCGCGGCTGTAGTTTTTGCAGTTGCTGAACTGTTTGTTCTCGCTGCATTTGCCTGCACCACCGGTCCCAGGCATAAAGACAGTGCAAGAAGCGCTGCCAGACATCTTCTTCCTATTTTTTTCCTATTAAACATATATTGCCCTTACCTTCGTTTACTGTTCTCTGCCGTTCCCCGTATGCGTCCAAATCAGACTTTCGACAGTTTTGTTCATTATACCACATTTTTCTCACTTCTCAAACCTTGCCGCTGGCAGCTTCTAGGGACGGGGCTTTTTGAGAAAAGCCCCGTCCCCATTTCAAAAAGCCCTGTCCCCATTTCAAAAGGCCCCGTCCCCATTACACAAAAAGGGCAAGAGCCATCGCTTTCGCGGTGGCTCTTTTATTTAAGGGGTTCCCTTCTCTAATTATACAATGTATATTAAGGGAATGGAGGGTTATTTATATTATTTTAAAATGTGAATTGTCGGATAAATTAGTTTTTCTTTTTCGGCTGTCCGTAGCTCTTAAAGCTTTCCAGTACTTCTGCCATTTCTTCTTTAGACAGATATACAGGACCACCGATTGTCTTTGTACGGTACTCTAACTCAGCACAGAATTCCATTCCACATGCCAGAGAATAAGCGCTCTTTAAGCTTCCGCCGCAAGCGAGCATACCGTGGTTAGCAAGCAGAACTGCGTTGCTGTCACCGATTGTATCAGAAGCTGCTTTCGCAAGCTCCGGTGTTCCGTATGTGCAATACGGAGCACATGGTACTTCATCTACACCGGCATCTGCGATTACATAGTGAGCTGCTCTCAGTGGCTGACGAAGTGTTGCAAATACTGTACAGTACATAGAGTGTGTATGAACAACGGCTCTACATTCTGGTTTTGTTTTGTACATTGCTGTATGAAGTGCCCACTCGCTTGATGGTTTCTTGTCTCCATCTACGATATTAGCATCCAGGTCCATGATAACTACATCTTCCGGTTTTACATCGAAGTATCCGATTCCTGAAGGGCTGATAGCCATGTAACCTTTTTCTGCGTTATAAATACTGATATTTCCGCTTGTTCCGGATGTCAGTCTGTCAGCGCTCATCTTTTTGCCATATTCTACAATCTGTTCTCTTTCTTCCTGCATTAACATTGTTTTTCCCTCTTTCTTCATTAATTTCTGTTTCTTTTTCATAATCTATGCTAACTCCCTTAAGGATTTAACATCTGACGGTTTTTCAACCATTCTTTGTAATATTCCAGAATCAGGCTGTCCTCTTTCGGTGTGTAAATCGTTTCTGCCTGCTCTGTCTCTTTTTCGGATTCAATTCCGTAATATGCATTACAGATTCTTAAGCAGCCATTGATGGATGCTTGGCTGAATCCGTCCCGGATGATCAGATTCTTTCCTGTCAGATCTGCCAGATGCTGGCATAACATCTTCGACTGGAAACCACCTGCACATCCTAAAATGTATTCTTTCTCATGTCCTGTCATCTCGCACAGACTTCTGTACTGTACATAGATAGAACATGCAATATCAGCTACGACTGCCCAGATCAGATGGATTGGTTTCATCGTTGCGTCAAATGGTGCTTTCATGACAAATCCACCCTTTTTCAGAGAACGTTTCTCTGAGAAATATAAGGATGAAAAAGACGCGGTACATAAATACTCGGTCTGTTTTGCCATCTCTTCTTCCAACTCCTCATAAGAAGTATCCGGAAAGAGAAAAGCTTTCATCTTCTGATAGTTCAGTCCGGTAACGCCCGGGTTTGTCTCAACCTGGTAAGTATCCCCGCCAAGGTTGGAATCTGTCCAGCAGCGCTCCTGTTTGTCATAATATTTATAATCTGTGATCGTTGCAACCGGCGAAGTCGTTCCGGATACTACCGCAACATCTCCGACACCCATTCCAACACTCTTCAGCGCAATCTGTGTATCAGCTCCGCCGACGATGAATTCTGCATCGTTGCTGATTCCCAGCTCATCTGCCATTTCTTTCTTAATCGTGCCAAGGCTGTCTCCGGCTTTGGCGATCTCCGGCAGAATGTCCATGGAAATTCCATAGTCTTTACAGAGTCTTTCGGACCAGTCTTTTTCTTCGATATCAAAGAGCTGTGTCTCGCATGCCTGTGACGGTTCAATGACCAGTTTTCCAGTGAACATCTCTCCGATCCATTCACTAAGACTTGTGATCTTTGCAATGCTCTCGAATTCTTCCGGGTATTTTTTACGGTATCCCATCAGCTTTGCTGCCGGGAAGTCTTCTGTTACCCAGCGACCGGTCTTTTCATAAATGAATGTGCAGTCTTCAATCTCTGCCATCCATGCACGGCCTCTGTTATCAATATTCGGAAGTCCCAGATAAGCCTTTCCTTCTTTATTATAAAGGACAATACTTTCTCGGGCTCCGGATGAAGTGATCGCACGTACCGGATGATCCGGAAACTCCTCCAGCAGCTCTTTACAGCCGTCTAAAAGATTCTGTTCCCATTCTTCCGGGAGAAAATACTGTGCATCTTCATACTGTTTATCTTTGTAATATTGATTTTCGTAATTTCGAATTCCCCAGATGGTTCCATCGGCACTGACAAGTCCTACTCTGGAATTTCCGGTTCCCATATCTACAACCAGATAATTTGTTTCCATCTGCTTTTCTCCTTATTTAACTGAATTAAATTATTTATTTTCCTTCATCCATGCATCGATGCGGTCAGCCAGAATTCTTGACTGATGATCTGTTACTTCATAAGTTGCACCGCAGATATGTGGTGTCAGAAGTACATTGTCCAGTCTTGCAATCTCCAGTGCTTCCTCTGTCGGAGGTTCAACTTCCAAAACATCCAGGATTGCTCCGCGGATCTTCTTATTTCTTAATACTTCCATCAGAGCCGGCTCATCTACAACTGCACTTCTTGCTGTATTTACGAAAATAGCTGTCTCTTTCATCTTTGCAAATAAATCTGCATTGATCATTCCCTTAGTACTGTCAAGTACCGGAAGATGAATAGAAACGATATCTGAATTTTTGAAAATCTCTTCCAGTTCACATTTCTTGTAGCTGTCTTTTACAAAATCTACAAATGGATCATAGAAAGAAATCTCACAGCCATATGCTTCAAGGATCTTAGCTGCATGTTTTCCAACTGCTCCAAAGCCAACGAATCCGACTTTCTTTCCGCAAAGCTCGTTTCCCATCCATGTGTAGTAAGGAGTTGTTCCTTCTACCCATTTACCGTCTTTGATCCACTGTACTGCCGGAACCAGGTTACGCATATAGCTTACAAGAAGTCCTGACAGCATCTCTGCTACAGCCTGTGCATTTCTTGCCGGTGTGCAGAGAACCGGTATATTTGCTTTCTTGCATGCTTCTACATCAATATTTGCCGGATTTGCACGACAGTCTCCGATGAAAATCAGTTTGTCATATCCGTTTAATACCTTTTCTGTTACACGGTCAAGCTCTGTGATCAGTGCGTCCGGCTGTTCTTTCTTCAGAACTTCCAGCATCTCATCTTCATAATAACGCTCTCCGGTAGTTGTCCACGGATCATATACAATCTCATCAAAATAAGCTTCAAGTCTTTTTCTTTCACTTTCAATAAAAGGTGCTCTGATTAATAATTTCATTTTATCATTCTCTCCTTTTTACTCTTGTCCTGTTCGCTGTCGTTTCTATTTTCTACTAAATCTACTCTCCAAGTGGTTCAAATACAAGTTCTTTGGAAAGATTACTTTTCACAAGGCAATCATCATAAGCTCTCTTCGCTACATCTTCGGATACTTCTTTCGGAACTCCTGTAACTTCGATCTTATGTCTGATATATGTTTTTTTATCATCGTGATAATCAAGTGCTACTGTTACAATAACTTTTTTGAATTCAATTCCATCTGCTTCACAAATCTTACGTGCGCATACGTCCAAACATGCTGCATATCCGGCTTCGATGAAATCATGTGGTCCGAATACATATCCGTCTCCGCCATATTCTGTCGGATTGTCACAGTCTACGGAAACTTTTCCGTTAGAAATAACAGAGCCATATTTTCTCTCTTTATTCATACATGTAACCATTGCTCTTACCTCTTTTCTTTATCTAAAGTCGGGGCAAAAGTCCCGGCTATAATGTTTTAATTTTAGTAGAAGTCTTTCACTTCACCTTTGAAGTAATCATTTAACAGATACGGTACATAGACACCTTTATCTGTTACAACACCACTGATGAGATGTGGCGGTACTATATCGAATGATGGATAGATTCCTTTTACTTCCGGAATTGTATTCGGGATACCTCGGTAAGAAAGTACCTGTGCAGGATCTCTTTCCTCGATAACGATATCTTTTCCGTACATTTTGTCTTCATCCGGGATTCCTGTTACATAGTATGGAATTCCGAAATATTTTGCCAGAATGGAAATCTGGAAAGTACCGATCTTATTAGCAATATGACCATCTCTTGCGATCGTATCTGCTGCTGAAGTAAAGAGATCGATACCTTTGTGCTGCATAGAATAAGCTACCATATTATCTGTAATAACTGTTGTATCGAATCCCATCTGTGCACAGCATGTAGATGTCAGTCTAGCTCCCTGCAGATACGGTCTTGTCTCTGCACAGAAGATTTTAATATCGTTGTTGTTCTTTCTTGCTGCACGAAGCATCATTCCGATGATTGTCTCACCGAAGCACTGTGTAAGGATTGTTCCGTTCTTCGGGAACAGAGCTGCCAGGTTCTCTCCGACTTTACCCATTGTTGTATATCTTCTGTTCAGAGAATCAACAGTTCTGTTGAAACATGCTTCTACTGCACTTTTTCCTTCTGCAAGTGCTTCTTTTGCAACCTTCAAGCAACCTTCTGTGATAATTCCCATACGGTTTGCTGTTGTCGGCCTTGCATGTGAAATATCATAAGAAGCCTGTGTTAAGAACTTGATCTGCTCTTCTTCTGTCTTTCCTTCTACTTCGTGTGCTGCCAGTGCCATTCCCATACCAGCTGCTGTATATGGTCCTGCACTCTGCGTAACCATATCTGTGATTGCCTGTGCAACTTCTTTATAAGTTGTACACTCAACAAATTTTACCTCTGTAGGATAAATTCTACGGTCTAATATTCTTACTTTTCCATTCTCATACCATGCTACATTTTCATACTGGAGCATGAATGCCAAATCCTGATCACATCTTTCCATCATACATCTTCCTTTTCTTATAGATACCTTCCGGACCGTTTTACCAGCCCGGAAAGTGATTTCTTTACTTATTTTAAATATTCTTTACCCACAGCTTTGATTGCTGCTCCGTCTTTCAGAGTTCTTCTTTCCTTGATCAGCTTAATACCAATCTGGATCAAAGCTCTCTCCATCGGTACTCTCTGGTCAACATTTGTAACAGAAGTAACTTCTTTTACTTTTGAGTCTCCAACGACACGACGGATGATTTCTGTTCCGGCATATCCAAAGGAATCTGCCATTACTTTGTCTGTGTAATATTTCTTGAATCCTTCTGTCTTGTACAGCGGGAATTCAACAAGCGCATCCCATTTTGCTGAGAATTTTTCTTTGAATTTATCTGTAACTTCTCCGATTGTCTTCTCAATCCATGTCAGGAATTCTGTATTTTCAGAATCTGTGTAGTATTTGTTTGCCCAGGCAAAGAACAGGTTTCCGATTACATTACCGATATCATATCCCATTGGTCCATAGAATGCAAATTCAGGATCGATTACCTTTGTTCCTTCTTGATTTACGAAAATAGAACCTGAATGTAAATCTCCGTGGATCAGTGCCTGTGCATGATTCATAAAGTCATCACGAAGCTGTCCTACCTCTGCATGCAGGTCTTCATCTCCATAGAGTTTTTCTTTTACGAAATCCATGTTCTGATCCAGGATGATGTTACGTCCCTTGTAATCATAGTATGGCTCTGTAAATACCAGATCTTCTGAAATATCGCAAAGTTCTGGGTTTGTAAATAATTTTACTTTTTCTTTCTTCTCTGCTCTGTTCATGATCAGATCTGTTGTTGGAAGCAGCGTATCTGCCATAAAAGTTGCAATATCATCTGCAAGTTTCGGGAAAGTCTTACCTGCTGCCATCTCTGTACGAAGGTTCTTGTAAGCGGAAATATCTTCCATAGATAATGCATACATGTTCTCATCATAGAGGTAAATTTCCGGAACAAATCCTTCTGATAATTTTCCTTCAATACCAAGAATCTCTGCTTCAATTTTATTACGATGCATATCAAGCGGTCTTCCTGATGAACGAAGAACGGTATCTGCCTGTTTGATGATCAGAGATTTTCCTGTTTCCGGATTCCAGACTTTAAATACATAGTTGATGTTTCCATCACCGATCTCGATTGCTTCTAATTTTTCGTCTTCTTTAAAATATCCAACTTTTTCTACTGCATATTCTTTTGCTGTATCAACATTCAGCAAAAAATGCTTTGAATATTTATCCATTTTTAAATTCCTGCTTTCTGTCTTTAATTTCTGTTCTTAATTTGCTTTTGCAGCTTTTCCTTTGAATTTCGGCCATCCGATGACAATAAAGATTACACCGAAAATGATCATGAGAATGTCATACCATACATATGGCATAATAGTTACAGGAGCGATCTTAGCCATAGCACCGGCTGTCAGTAACTGTCCTGCATATGGTGTTAAACCATTGAATGCAGATGAGAACAGGTCAAGAATGCTGGCTGTTCTTGCCGGAGCGATATCAAACTCTTCTGAGATATCTTTTGCGATCGGTCCAACAGCGATGATTGAAATTGTGTTGTTTGTTGTTGCTACGTCTACTAAACTTACAAGTGCTGCGATACTAAGTTCTGCACCTACTTTGGATTTCATTCCCTTAGCCAGTTTGTTCAGCAACCAGTCGATACCACCCAGATACTGCATGATTGCAACAAGACCACCTACGAAGATAGCGATGACTGCCATGTCCTGCATACCCATCATACCTTCGTGTACAACCGTGAATGATTTTACAAATGAGAAATCTCCGTGGAAAACTCCGATAACCATTCCGGAAATAACGGAAATTGTCATAGCCATTACTGCATGCATTCCTGCCAGAGATAATGCAATGATTAAAATATAAGGAACTAAGTTCACAAAGTTGATTGCTCCGCCTGCGGAAATCTTAGTTGCATCAATCGGATACAATGCAAGTGCTACTACTGTAATGATAACAGCAGGTCCAACCATGAAAATGTTTGCTTTAAATTTTTCTTTGTTTCCAATTCCCTGTGTTGTTGTTGCTGCGATTGTTGTATCAGAAATGAAGGAAAGGTTATCACCGAACATTGCTCCACCTACTACTATACCGCTGACAAGTGCTAAGCTTACGCCTGTTTTAGATGCGATATCAATTCCGATTGGCATCAAGGCTGCTACAGTTCCCATTGAAGTTCCCATTGAGAAACTCAGTACACAACCGATTAAGAATAATCCCGGAAGGATCATGTTGGTCGGCAAAATTGAAATACCGATGTTTGTTACTGTATCTGTTGCGTGCATTCCGCTTGCTACTCCGTAGAATGCTCCGGCCAGCATGTAGATGATTACCATCAGGATCAATGTGTCATCTCCGCCACCTTTGCAGAACATAACCATTTTCTCTGTAAATGTTTTTTTCTCAGCTACCGGGCTTTTCATAAATAATGAAATTCCGGATGCTAAAAAGATACCGATCATTAATGGGAAGTTACCGAAATCTCCGGTTCCGATGCCCATTGCGAAATAAACTACTAGGAATATTACCAGAGGTAATAACCCCATAAAGCTTCCTTTCTTGTTGTTAGCATTTTCCATTTTACTCTTCCTTTCTTAACGTTATATGTATTTTCTTTTTTTAATGAAGTTCCTGGATTATCTTGTGGTCTTTTGTTTTGTATCCGTTTCTTCATTAACAATAACGTTCGC
This sequence comes from Dorea sp. AM13-35, assembly GCF_003473885.1. NCBI lineage: Bacteria > Bacillati > Bacillota > Clostridia > Lachnospirales > Lachnospiraceae > Dorea > Dorea sp. AM13-35. The sequence goes on along the minus strand of NZ_QUCZ01000005.1, from coordinate 73,037 downwards.
TTGAATTGAATTTTGATACTGTGTCATGTTGTTGTGCGCTTGCATTCAACATAAAATGTCATTTTTCCTAAATACCTCTCAAAATCACATTTTATTACGTCTACCCTCCTTCGTCTGTTTTGCTATAACAACAAATTACAACATTGTTACACATTTGTCAACACTATTTTTGTTGATTTTTTTTACTTTCTTTGGTATTTTCTTGACTTTTATAGTCATTTTCACAACTCACTCCAATTTTTCTCAATTTTAATGTTGAAAAATGCGAGTTTTTTTGGTATTATATTCATGCATTCAATAATATTATATATTTTTCCTATAACAATATTGAAAGGATCTACGAGTTATGTTAAAGATTGACAGACAAAAACACCTGGACGAGGAACTTCATACATATGGAAGCATCTTGATATCCACAATGAGTCAGAAGCTGAATTGTAGTGAAGAAACGATCCGAAGGGATTTAAAGGAAATGGAAGCGCAGAACAAGCTGAAGCGTATCCATGGCGGAGCATTCCTGCCGGATGCAGATGACAAAGGTGCACCTGTACAATTACGTGAAACATTTTTCTCACAGGAAAAAAAACGACTTGCAGCATGTGCAATTGATCGCTTTATTAAAGAAGGAGATACTATTTTTTTAGATTGCAGTACAACCTGCCTGGCACTTGCTAAGGAACTTGTGCAACGGAATCAGAAAATGACCATTATTACTAACTCTCTTCGTATTATAAATTTATTTGGCAATCAATCTTCTGCCCTGAAGCTTATTGCACTTGGCGGAACATTCCGTCAGCGTTCCAATTCATTTACAGGATATCAGACTACGGATGCGATATCCTATTACATTGCAGATAAGTGCTTTATCAGCAACTCAGCCATCGACTTAACCCACGGTCTACTCGACAACAATATGAACGAAAGCCAGGTAAGAAAAGCTTTCATCTCTCAATCACGTAAACATTATCTGGTCGCTGACCATACCAAATTTTCAGATACTGCGGAATATAAGATCACAGATTTGAAAGATATTGATATGATTATCACAGATAAACGTCTATCCGATGTATGGGAAGATAAATTGCAACAATGCAACATTCCCATTTGTTATTGCTAAATACTATAAATCAGGTATAGAACCCTCAGGAGGCAATACAAATGTTAAACTTTCACTATAGAAACCCGGCCCGCATCTTCTTCGGTGACGGAGCTGAAAATAATATGTACGATCTTTTAAAAGAATATAAAGTTACTTCTCTGATGTTTGTTTACAGCGGAGATTTCATCAAAACACTTGGTATCTGGGATGTTATCAAAGATGCCTGCGATAAACTTGGAATCGATTTCCAGGAATGTGGGGAAGTTGTTCCGAACCCGAAGATCGAACTGATTCGTGACCTTGTTAAAGTTTGTAAAGAGCACAAGACAGACTTCGTACTCGCTGCAGGCGGCGGAAGTTCTGTAGATACAGCAAAATCCATCGCACTTGGTATTCCTTACGATGGAGATGTATGGGATTTCTTTGATGGATCAGCAACACCGGAAACAGCAGTTCCGGTTGGCGCTATCACAACTCTTCCGGCAAGTGGATCTGAAACATCTAATGCAGCTATCATTTCTAACGGACTGATGAAATTAGGATTCGAAGATGACATGATCATTCCGAAATTTGCGATCATGAACCCAAAATATACCATGGGACTTCCGGCATACCAGACATCCTGCGGATGTGCTGATATCCTCTCCCACCTGTTAGAGAGATATTTCTCTGATGTTGCTCACACCGATACGACTGACTACATGATCGAAGGTGCTGTTCAGGCAGCAATGATCAATGCCAAACGTCTGATGAAAGATCCTGCAAACTATGATGCCCGTGCCGAGATCCAGTGGCTTGCATCTGTTGCTCACAACGGAATTCTGGATACAGGACGTGCCGCTGACTGGGGTTCACACAGAATCGAGCACGAGCTCAGCGCCCAGTATGGTATTACACACGGCGAAGGAATGGCAGTAATTCTCATAGCATGGTGCAAATACATGGCTGAAGTTAAGCCTTACAAACTTGCCCAGCTTGCTGTTCGTGTTTTCGATGCTGATCCATACAACTACACCGAAAAAGAACTCGCTTACATCTTAGCCGATAAGTTAAAAGAATTCTTCCAGTCACTGAATCTTCGTACTTCCCTCACAGAGATGGAAATCGACGATGCACACTTCGAAGAAATGGCTAACAGAGCTACACACAATGACACCGCTCCGGTAGGACATTACGTACCGCTGCATGTGAAAGAGTTTGTTGAGATTCTGAAGCTTGCGATTTAAATTAAAAAGGGGACGGGGATTTTCTAGAAAATCCCCGTCCCCTTTTTAAGTTGCACCTGGCACTTTCTAAAAATGCCCCGTCCCCTCTTTATTTTCCACATGGTTTCCACAGATTATCCCCCGTTTTTCCACGAAGTTATCCACATTATTGGGATAACTTGTAAATTTCGTACATATCTTCCTCGTGTAATACTTTTGCAGATCCCTGGCTTCCACCACATGCTGCGGCACATCTTTTTGCCATTTCTCGCATCTGGGCATCTGTAGGCTTGATTCCAAGTTCTTGCATATTTGTCGGCATATTGATCTCACGGTAAAATGATTCCATTGCCTGGATTCCTTTTTCAGCGATCTCTTCGTCTGTACCTTCTCCGGTCACGCCCATTACGTTTCTTGCATAGCGTTCGAATCTTGGAAGCGCGTCTTTGCATACATATCTTGCCCAGCTTGGCCAGATTGCTGCAAGACCGGCGCCGTGTGTCACATCAAACATTCCGCCCATCTCATGTTCCAGCATATGGGTTGCAAAATCTCCACCATCATTGCCACAACCGGTCAGATTGTTATGTGCCAGTGAACCGGCCCACATTACTTCTGCTCTCGCTTCGTAATTTTCCGGATCCGTATGCAAGATCTTTGCATATGTCATGACGGTGCGCAGTAAGCCCTCCGCGATAGCGTCTGTCAGCTCCATATTTCCGCCATTTGTAAAATAACGCTCCATGGTATGCATCATGATATCTGCGCAGCCACACTCTGTTTGATAGTCCGGCAGGGACATGGTAAGCTCTGGATTCATAATTGCAAACTTCGGGCGACTGATATCATCGTCATAAGCCCTCTTATCCTTCGTATCTGCCTTTGTAATAACGCAGCTGTTACTTGTCTCGCTTCCTGCTGCCGCAATCGTTAAAACGGACGCTACAGGCAAGAATTTCTTTGCTGTTCTTGTATGTGCAAATAAGGTCCACACATCTTCTTCCGGCTCCGCCAGTCCATAGGAAATCGCTTTCACGGTATCTATGACAGATCCTCCACCGACTGCCAGTACAAAATCCGCTTCCATTTTCTTGCCGAGCTCGATTCCTTCATATACTTTTGACAAATGTGGATTCGGCACAACACCACCAAGCAGCTCATATGTAATTCCTTCTGTCTTTACAGATTCCGTAACCGCATCCATCACCCCATTTTTCAACACCCGGTCACTTCCATACACGATCAGAAGCTTTGTTCCGCCATATTTCTTCACGTATGCGCCTGTCTGTGCATGTGTCCCCTTTCCGAATACAACTTCCGTCGGTGAATAATAATTGAAATTATTAGCCATTTTTCTCCTCCTGTTCTTTAGCAAGCTCTTTCCTGTTCTTTCTTGTGTAAGCTTTCTTGCTTGTTTTTCAGCTTACCTTCTATATCTGCAGTTTCTCTCTGCAAGTATTGTATACTGTTATTTTAACTCACTAAGGCTAAGATAGGCAAAGAATTTTTCTTTTATCTTCTTCTGCTTTCCAATACACATTTGGGGATACTCTCCCGTATCTCCTTCTGGCTTACCGGCTCGCTTAGGGATATTTCACTATATCCCCTCTTCTCCAACACTCTCTATCAGGGATATCAAGCTGCCTCCATCACCATAATTTGCCGAATTATTACTGACATCTTCCTTCGGATGCTATAATCAAAAAAAAGCGCTGCTCTGCAGCGGATCTCCCGCCACAAAAACAACGCCTCTTTTTTCATTTTACTCACTCAGACATGTCTACTTATAATTTAATCACATCTGAGCAATTTTTCTTTGATCCAGTCTCTCTGTCTAATCTATATCTTCCGCATTCGCATCAGCAGCTTCCTCTGCCTAATCTGCGTCAGAACTGTCAGCTTTCTCTCCATCCGCTTCTTCTACGTCCAGAGAATCATCTGCATACAGGTCAGACAACTGATCTTCCAGATCTTTCTGTTCGCTTTTTAAATTATGGCGTCTTACCGCCCACACGATCACTACTACAAGCAGAATGATCAGTGCCAGGAGGTCGAGCCAGTCAAAGCCGAGCTTTGTATGTTCGATAATATATCTCATCTGCTTACCTCCTTTTTATACTTTGGCAGTTCCATTTGCCTGAACTGCTTCTCCTGCCTGTACAGTTTCACCTGCTGCCATTTCCGGCTGGTTTTCTGCCATCTCTTCGCGGATTTCCTGGATCTTCTGATCCAGGTCATCCTCAAAGTCATTTAATCGTTTCTTCTGATTCCGGTGATGTACCAGGATCATGACAACCAGTATAACTGCAACGATCAGTGCCGGTATATCCCAGGAATGTATTCCTAAGTTATGCACAAATTCATAATAACGCATATGTTTTACCTCCTTTTCCTGCTACATTTTCTACTGTTGCTTCTGCTCTTTCGTCGTTGGAAGTCCTCTCTTTGCAAGTTCGGTATCAAGTTCCTCTCTCACTTCGAATAACTTCTTCTGACGTTTCTTCAGGTTATGTGTAAAGAATCCATACAGGATTGCTGTTAACAACATAATCAGGAAATGGAGTACACAACACTTATGGTCATCCAATTTCTGGTTTCCAAGTGGTACATTGTTATCGCCTGCATTTACTAACTCACGAACCTTCGCGCCTGTTTCCTGTACTGCTTTTGCGATTCTTGAAGGTACGTTTCTTACAGAAGTTACAACTCTCTGAACAACATTTCTGTTCTGTGGTGTCGGGTTTGCCGGCGTATTCTGCGTATTCGGTGGTGTTACCGGTGCCGCTGCTGTAATTGTCAGCTTACCTTCTACCTTCTTAATGTTGTAGTTTGCTGCTTTTGTTCCATTCTTCAATGTGTAAGTAAATGTATTCTTGCTGGTTCCGGTATTGGTCCGTGTTCCGGTTACATCGTATGTAGCTCCTTCACCCTTCGCAAATCCTTCTCCGCTTACAGTTACTTTCTTGCTTGTCAGTGCTTTACCATCATATACTTTATTCTGGGATGCACTTGTCATGATCACTGTACGTTTTTCGATGGTTAATGTTCCATCTACAATGACGAATTTCACTTTGCTGAAGTTCTTATTCGTATTCTTGAAGTCGCCTGCTTTCACTTCCATATTGTAAGTTCCGGCATTTGTTCCTTTGACTGTTGCGTCTCCGCTGAATGTAAAGTCTTTCTCTGTGTAAAGCTTGTTGCTGATATTTGTTACATCATAGCCTTTTACAGTATGTTCTTTACCATCGTATTTAGCAGTGCCACTCTTCTCTGTAATTGTTACGACTACTTCATCTGCATTTTCTGTTACGGTCAGTTTACCGTTTACAGTCTTGATGTTGTAGTTGTCTTTGTTTGTACCTTTGTTCAGTTCGTATGTAAATGTGTTATCACTTGAACCTACTTCTGTCTGGCTTCCGGTTACGTTGTATGTTGCTCCGTCATTTCCAACAAAGCCTTCTGCTGTTACATTTTTATTTTCCAGTGCTGTTCCGTCATATGCTTTGCTGTCACTTGCACTTGTCAGTGTAACGTCACGTTTGTCGATCGTCAGTGTTCCGTCTATGATCTCGAAGGATACATTACTGAAGTTCTTGTTAATGTTCTTGAAATCTCCCGGTTTCAACTCCATGTTATAAGTTCCGGCGTTTGTTCCCTTCACAGTTGCATCGCCGTTAAACTCAAAGTCTTTCTCTGCATACGGAAGTTTGCTGCTGATATTTTCAACAGTGTAACCGGTTACGGTCTTCTCTGTTCCGTCGTATGTCTCTTTTCCACTGTTTTCTTTGATCGTAACTACAACTTTCTGATCAGACGGTGTTACTTCAAGTTCACCATTTACAGTCTTAATATTGTAGTTATCCGGATTTGTTCCTTTCTTCAGTTCGTATGTAAATGTGTTATCACTCTTACCTACTTCTGACTGACTTCCGGTTACGTTGTATGTTGCTCCGTCGTTTCCAACAAAGCCTTCTGCTGTTACTTCATCTTTTGTCAGTGCCTTACCGTCATACATCTTTGTTGCGGATGCAGAAGTCAGGGTGACATCTTTCTTGTCGATCTTCAGTGTGCCGTCTTTGATGATAAATTCGACATTGCTGAAGTTTGCATTGTTGTTAGCAAAATCTTTTGCTGTAAGTTCCATATCATAAGTTCCGGCATCTGTTCCCTTCACTGTATCCTTACCACTGAATGAGAAATCATTTTTAGAGTACAATTTATTGCTGATGCTTTCTACTTCATATCCTTTTACGGTCTTCTCTGTTCCGTCATAAGTGAACTTACCGCTGTTCTCCTGGATAGTTACTGTAACTTTGTCTGTTACCGGTGTTACTTCCAGAGTTCCTTCTACCTTTGTGATCGCATAGTTCTTTGCAAGTGTTCCACTCTTAAGTGTATAACCAAATGTGTTCTTGCTTGTTCCCACAACGGTCTGTGTTCCGGTTACATTGTAGTCTGCTCCGTCGTTTCCAACGAATCCTTCGTTCTCACCTCTGCTTGCAACAACTTCTTCCTTCGTTAATGCTTTACCGTCATAGACTTTCTTCGCATCTGCTGATGTCAGTGTTACTGGTCTAGGTGTGATCTTGTACTCTTTTGTAACCGTTCCTGTGTAGTTACCTTTTCCTTTGATTGTTACTTTAATTGTTGATACATCCGTAAAGTTATCTTTGTCATAACTTACTTCGTAATCGGTTCCTTCTTTCAAGACATTTCCATCTTTGTCTTTTACTTCCGGCGCCCATTTGTGTGCTTCGCCATCGTAAATGTGATCGGATGGATCATTGATCGTAATGCCTTTGTAAGAATCTGGATTTTCCGGATCCGGATCTGGTGTAATGCTCTGTGGTGTTACTACCAGAGTTCCTTCTACTTTCGTGATCGTGTAGTTACCGGCTTTTGTTCCATCGTTCAGTTTATAGTCGAACTTGTTCTTGCTGTTTCCGACTGCAGTCTGAGTTCCGGTTACATCATAAGATGCGCCTTCACCTTCCACAAATCCTTCATCTGTTACATTTTTATTTGTCAGTGCCTTGCCGTCGTAAACTTTCTTATCGGATGCAGAAGTCATTGTAACTTCTCTCTTCGCGATATCAAGTTTTCCGTCTTTCACTACAAATTTTACATTTTTAAAGTTCTTATTGCCATTTGTGAAGTCTGTTGCCTTAAGACCCATCTCGTAAGATCCGGCGTCTGTCTTCTTCACTTCGGTTTTTCCGCTGAACCGGATATCGGTTTCTGTATATTTCTTCTTATTTGTATTACTAATGTCTGTAACCTTATATCCTGCTGCGGTTTTCTCTGTTCCATCGTAAGTATCGGAAACTGTATTACCAACAATCGTTACAACTACTGTATTCTCATCCGGTGTTACTGTCAGTTTTCCTTCTACCTTTGTGATGGTGTAGTTTTCTTTCTTTGTATTTGTGTTCAGAGTGTAAGTAAATGTGTTATCACTTGTACCTACTTCTGTCTGGCTTCCGGTTACATCATAAGATGCGCCTTCACCTTTCACAAATCCTTCATCTGTGCCCTTGCTCTCTGTAACTTTCTTATTTGTCAGCGGATCGCCATCGTACGCTTTGCTGTCTGTTGCAGATGTCAGTGTTACCGGTCTCGGTGTGATCTGATATTTCTTCGTGATCGTTCCTTTATAATCGCCTTTTCCGGTAATGGTTACTGTAATTGTCGTCACGTCTTTGAAATTATCTTTGTCGTAACTTACTTCGTAATCGGTTCCCTCTATCAGAGCTTTGCCAGCTACATCTTCGACTGTCGGATTCCATTTATGATTCTTTCCGTCATATACATGATCAGATGGATCATCTACAGTGATACCTTTGTAAGATGGATCTGGGTTTTCCGGATCCGGTCCCGGTGTAATACTCTGTTCTGTAACAGTTAATGTACCAGGTACTTTTGTAAAGTTGTAGTTATCTTCGTTACCGGTCAGCTTCTTAATCGTGAAGTTGTTCTTGCTGTTTCCGACTTTTGTCTGGCTTCCGGTTACGTCATAGGTTGCTCCTTCACCTGCTGCAAATCCGTCACCGCTTACTGTCACTTCGTCATTTGTCAGTGCAGTTCCGTCGTAAACTTTCTGATCTGTTGCAGATGTCAGTGTTACATCTCTCTTTGTAATTGTAAGCTTTCCGTCTGTAACTACAAATGTTACTTTGCTGAAATTGTCATTTACATTAGAGAAATCTGCTGCAGTAAGTCCCATCTGGTACTCGCCTGCATTTTTCTTTGTTACTTCTGTTGTCGTTTTTGCAAAGTGGATATCGCTTACTCTGTAAAGGCTGTTGCTGATACTTACGATCTCATAACCGCTTACTGTCTTGGCTGTTCCGTCGTATTTCTTAGTCTTTGTATTACCCTTGATCTGAACAACAACTTCATTCTCGTTGCTTGTTACAGTCAGCGTACCTGCTTCGGTTGTAATCTCATAGTTGCCTGCTTTTGTATTGGCATTTAACGTATAAGTAAATGTATTATCGCTGCTTCCGACAGTTGTCTGACTTCCGGTTACAACATATGTTGCACCCTCGCCATCTACAAATCCTTCATTCTTGCCTGTGCTTGCTGTTACATTTTTATTTGTAAGAGGCTGTCCGTCATATACCTTCTGATCACTTGCGGATGTTAATTTCACTTTACGTTTTGTAATCTTGTAAGTCTTTGTTACAGTTCCTTTATAATTGCCCTGTCCGGTAATCGTTACCGTAATTGTCTGGACATCTTTGAAGTTCTTGTCTTCTGTACCATACTCATAACTTACTGTGTAATCTTTTCCTTCTGTCAGAGCCTTATCATCAGCATCTTTGACTGTCGGACTCCACTTATGTTCCTGTCCGTCATATACATGATCGGATGGATCATTGATTGTAATTCCCTTGTAAGAATCCGGGTTGTCCGGATCTGGTGTAATACTCTGCGGTGTAACTGTCAGTGTTCCAACAGACGTTGTAATCGTGTAGTTACCTGCTTTTGTATTCTTGTTAAGCTCATAAGCAAATGTATTATCGCTGCTTCCGACTGCTGTCTGGCTTCCGGTTACGTCATATGTTGCTCCTTCACCTTCTGCAAATCTGTCACCGCCAACAGTAATGTTTTTGCTTGTCAGAGCTGTTCCATCATATACTTTGCTTGCTGTTGCAGATCCTAAAGTAACGGTTCTCTTCTCAATTGTAAGACTTCCGTCTGTAACTACAAATGTTACTTTTTCAAAATCTGTACTGTTATTTGCAAAGTCAGACTCTTTCAGTCCCATCGGATATGTTCCGGCATCTTTCTTCGTAACGTTATCTGTTCCCTTGAATGTGAAATCAGATGCGTGATATTTCTCATTATTAATGCTTACGTCATATCCTTTTGCTGTGTAATCTTTGCCATCATATTTTGCACTGTTTGTATGACCTGTGATCGTTACAACAACTTCGTTCTTATCCTTGGTAACTGTAAGTGTTCCTTTTACAACTGTAATGTTGTAGTTGTCTTTCTTCGTGTTGTCTTTCAGTATGTAAGTAAATTCATTGTCACTGCTTCCGGCTTTTGTCTGGCTTCCGGTTACGTTATATTCTGCTCCTTCGCCCTTAACAAATCCGTCACCGCTTACAGTTACTTTATCTTTTGTTAATGGTGTTCCGTCGTATACTTTCTCATCTGATCCGGATGTTAAAGTAACGTCTCTCTTGCTGATAATCAGCTGACCATCTTCCACAACAAATTTTACATTTGTAAAGTTGCCACTCGTATTTGTAAAGTCTGTTGCCTGTACATTCATATCGTATGTTCCGGCATCCGTTCCTTTGACTTCTGCTGTTCCGCTGAATGTAAAGTCATCTTGGCTGTACAGATTGTTACTGATGCTCTTCACTGTATATCCGGAATCTGTGTGTTCTTTACCGTCATACTTCGCATTCTTGTCATTTTCTTTGATTGTTACTGTAACTTTATCTGTTATCGGTGTAACTTTCAAAGTACCAGGTGTTTCCGTGATATTGTAGTTCTTAGCTTTTGTATTATCCTTCAGCTTGTAAGTAAATGCGTTTGGTTTTTCACCAACATTTGTAATGGTTCCGGTTACATTATATGTCGCACCTTCGCCATCGACAAATCCATCGCCGCCAACTGTCACGCCATCTTTGGTTAATGCTGTTCCGTCATATACCTTCTCAGCATCCGCAGTTTTTAAAGTAACGTCTCTCTTCGTAATTGTGAGATTTCCATCTGTAACTACGAATTTCACTTTGCTGAAGTTCTTGCTGGTGTTTGTGAAATCGGATGTTTTCAGTCCCATTGCATAGTCACCGGCATCTGTTCCTTTTGCTTTTGCTGATTCTTTGCTGAATGTGAAATCATTTGTTGTATACAGACCTGTGCTTGTTCTTACATCATAACCTGTTACGAACTGCTCTTTGCCATTATACATCTTTGAATCTGTATGTCCGGTAATGTAAACATTTACTTCCAGAGTGTCATTCTTTTTAACAGTTAATGTACCTTCTGTCTTTGTAATGTCATAGTTGTCAAGGTTCGTTCCGTCTTTGGCAATGTAAGTAAAGCTGTTTGCGCTGCTTCCGACTGCTGTCTGTGCTCCGGTTACTGTATAAGTAACGCCTTCGTTCTCGACAAATCCGTCTTCACCGCCAACTGTAATCTCATTGCTTGTAAGTGGTTCACCATCATACTCTTTGGAAGCATCCGCAGATGTTAATGTAACTTTACGTTTCTCAATTGTGAGTTTACCATCTACAATTACAAAAGTTACATTTTCAAATCTGTCATTGATGTTTTCAAAATCGTCTGGTGTCAGGTTCATATCATAAGAACCTGCATTTTTCCCTTTAACTGTAGCCTTTGCACTATTTTTAATCTGGAAATCTTCTTCTGTATATACGTCGGTGTTTTCTCCGCCACGCTTAATACTTTCAACAGTATAGCCTGAAACAGATTTTTCTGTTCCGTCGTATGTCTCTTTTCCACTGTTTTCTTTGATAGTAACAACAATTTCCTGTGCATTCTTTGTTACAGTTAACTGACCAGGCTCCTTTGTAATCTGATAGTTTTTAGCTTTTGTTTTATCATTTAACGTATACTCAAATGTATTATCACTTGTACCGACTTCTGTCTGACTTCCGGTTACATTATATTTATCAATACCTTCGCCGGATACAAATTCTCCACTAACAATCTCTACATTATGATTTATTAATGGTTTCTTATCATATGCTTTGCTGTCAGATGCTGATTTTAATGTAATCTGACGAGGATTGATTGTAAGACTTCCGTCTACTACTTCAAATGTTACATTTGTAAAGTTCGCATTCTTATTCTCGAACTGGGATGTCTTAAGTCCCATTGGATAAGTAGCCGCATCTGTTCCGACTGCTTCTGCTTTTCCGCTGAATGTGAAATCATCTGCTGTGTAAAGTTCATTACTGATTTCTGTTACATCATATCCTGTAACTGTATGCTTTATTCCATCATAAGTTACTGCATTCTGACGTCCTGTAATCTTAACTTTTACTTCCGTTGTTACCGGAGTAACTTTGAGCGTACCATTTTTAGTGCTAATGTTATAGTTCTCTTCTTTTGTGTTTTCCTTCAGCTTGTAAGTAAATGCGTTTGTTTTTTCACCAACATTTGTAATGGTTCCGGTTACTTTATATGTCGCACCTTCGCCCTTAACAAATCCGTCTTTTCCGCTTACTGCTACGTCATGGTTTGTAAGCGGCTGTCCGTCGTAAACTTTCTCATCACTTGCAGATGTCAGTGTTACATCTCTCTTTGTGATCGTCAGTTCCTCTGTACCGGTTAATTCACCGAGCAGATCATCGCTTGTCACGCGGACCTTCACGGTAGTACTGTCAGATACATTTGTTGCTGTAATCTTGCTGAGATCTGTTGTCCATGTGTCTGTGCCAGGAATCTGATATTCAATCTTAAGATTTCCAATATCCTTATTATCTTTTCCTGCTTTTGCTACCGCAGTAGCTTGTCCTGCCTGATGTGGCTGTCCGTTATATTTTTCTGTTACATCTTTCGTTGTTAAGGAAACGTAATCTTCAATATTTTTAGCTTTCCAGTTTGCCGTAAGTTTTACAGTGTTGCCCGGCATCTTGAAATTATCTCCACTATTAATAGTAGACACATCCAGTCCTTCAACTGTCCAGCCTGTAAATGTATAACCTTTACGTTTAGGTTCTGTTCTTACAACTACGTTTGTACCTTCATCGTGTTTTTCTGTTGCACTTGTTGAGCCGTCAGAAAAACTTCCACCTGCCAGATCGTACATAACCTGATATCCGGCAACATATTTTGCATAGTAAGTAATTGATGTTGTAACCTTTGCCGGGAAAGCAGGTGCTGCCTCTGTAAGTTCCCGATTGGTATACCATCCGGAGAATGTATATGTTACACCATTAACTGTCTTTGTTGTCGGAAACCGCTGTGAAGTAACATCACCCGGTTTTGTTGTGGATGTTCCGTTAATCACATAGTTCTTGGAACCTAACATATTAAAGTTTGTACCGCCGGCATCATACAGATAATATTTTACTGTCGCAACATTCTTACATCTGATATTTACATTACAGTCCAGATGTTTGTCCGGGTTTGTTCCATTATTTCTTGAAATCTTTGCCGGAACCAATGTGATCTCTTCTACATCATCTTCGGTGATAGTTACACCAAGCTGATTCTGAATAGAAGATTTATAATTGTTAAATATCTGAGTCCATGCATCTGAACCTCTCGTAACTACATTTGTTCCGTTCGGCCATGATACAACACGCTGATCGACGTTATCAAAACAGTTTTTGTCATTTGTCCATGTAGCATTCGTTACATTCACTGTAGCGGTTCCATATGCAGGTCCCCAGTTACCTGAATCATTGGAGTTTGCATCTTTTGTAGGATCTAACAGATAGTAAACGATTGCGCTATCTGTTGATTGTGTGTTTGCTACAACCTTGATCGTCTTTGTTGCAGTGATTGCAGTATCGTTGCTGCCCTGAACACTTGCTGTAACATTAGCCGTTCCCTGACGTAAACCACTGACTGTTCCGTTGGAGTCAACTGTCAGAATCTGTTCGTTGGATGAACTCCACTGAACCTTGCCTGATGCATTGGAAGGTGTCAGTGTATAACCAAGATTGATCGTCTTGAACTGTGTAACTTTATCTGCTCCGGTTATTGCGATTGCTGTTGGTAATACGGCTGAACGAACAGTGATCGTATATTTTTTTGTGTATTGTTGCCTATTCCCCCATGAATATGTATCTGTAACAGTTGTTGTCCCTTCCTGCAATCCTGTCACTTCAATACTTACGCCACTATTCGCTTCTAATCTAACTTTATTTTTATCTGCAACAGTCCAGTTATGAGTATAAAAATTATACCTGTCCTGATCGCTTGAATCCAATGTCACTGTCTGCCCAACTCGGATTGTTTGAGTAGTATCTGTATCCGCTACTGTCGCGATCTTACCTTTTTCAGATGCTGCAGATACGTTCTTATCCTCGTTCGCCTTCGAGTCTGACTCCCCATCGTCAGATGCATCAGCATCATCCTTCTTGTTGTCACCAGACTTGTTCACATCCGTTTTGGATTTGTCTGAATTAGTTTCTTCCTTATATAATACATGAAATGTCTTATCTGATTTTACATCAGCAATTTTGTATGTATAAACATTTCCATCCACCTTCTTCGGCTGGATCGTATTATTATTTTGGTCTGTTACTTTGTCCAGCTTGAAAGAATTCTTTACAGTGATCTCAAAATTAAAAGAGTCGCCTTCTTTTACTTCTTTCATATATTTGCTGTCTGTGTAAGCAACAGTCTCTTTCTTTCCGTCAGAGCCCCATGCTTTAATATCGCCGCCATCCAGTTTTGATTTCTGGATTGTAGCTTTATAGGCTTTCTCCTCGGAATCTTTCTTTGTATCGCCGGAGCTTGCATCTGCTTTCTTTGCAGCGTTAGCTTTCTTTGCAGTGTCAGCTTTCTTTGCTGTCTGCTCCTGCTTTTTCTCAGTTTTTTCTGTAACCTGAGTCTTCTTGGAAGTGTCCGAAGCATTCTTATCTTCCTCCGTATTCACCTCCTGAACTTTGGCTTCTCCTGAGTCTTTTTGTGTGCATTCGAAGCCGCCTCCTGCTGTGCTTTCTCCTCAGCAGAATCGTCCTGTTGCGGTGCTTCCGTTGTACTGTCCGATTCACTTGCACTCATATTGGTGCCAAGCTGATAGATTACATTCGAACTGACTAAAACTACAGCGAGAAGCATCGCCAACCAGCGTCTTGTCTTCTTCATACATGTTCCTCCTTACTTCTTTATCTATAAGTCTACATAAAATGTCTCTGTATACTTATTAAGACATTGGTTCCCGTCAAAAAGGGTCATTTTTTTATTATTTTTTTCATTTTTTCTTAATATAATATAATGATTAATAGGTCAAAAAGCATTATTACTAATTAAAAGACATTTTTATTCTATTCCTTTCACTTCCTTTCACTAAAAATTGTCATCTTCTGCCTTATTGCATTTTTATCACCTAATATTAAAGAGCCCAGAATTAAATCCAGGACTCTTTATTCTCGCGGAAACACTTTTATTATACGTTAACTTTTTCTTTTTTCTTTTCCACTTCCTTTTCTTTATTCTTGGTACACTTTTTCTCTTCCGCTATTCCGTTTATCAGAAACCATATTCCCTGCCCCAATAATACAAAAGGTAATAACATCTGTGCAAAATTTGTTACATCCACCATTTTTCATTCTCTCCTTTGTTCCTTATTTTGGTAAAATATGCTCGTTTTCAATCGTTTTTCTAATTTATAATGTCTCCCAAATGTGTTTTTTTATCCTCTGAATGATACTTTTAGCTGAACATAGAAAAAGCGGGGGATAAAATCTATTTGAATAGCTTAGACTTTATACCTCGCTTTTATTTTTTTGTCTCTCTTATCTGATTCTTATCTGATCTTTTTCACTGCTGAAAACGAACCATATATTTTCTTATTTCCTGATTTCTTTAATGCACGCACTTTGTAAGAACCATTCTTCGGCGCATTTTTATACTTGTAAGATGTCTTACCTGTCGTTGTTACTTTCACCCATTTTTTATTCTTGTAACGATAAATTTCATAAGCAGTTGCGCCTTTCACTTTCTTCCACTGCAGCAGAACTGTTTTGGAAGAACGTCTGCATTTTCCCCAGCTTACTTTTGCAAGAGAAGATCTTTTGACCGTTACTGTAAATGTCTTTGCAAGAGACGGCGCGGCTTGCGGCGCTACTTTAATCTTTGTCTTACCTGCTTTCAATCCGGTTACTTTTCCGGACGCTGACACTTTACATACGGACGGTGTATATACCGTATATTTCATTCCGCCTGCAACAAGCGGCACATTTACAAAGCCGTTATATATACTGTAAGAAATGCTTCTGGACGTTCCTTTCTTCATGCTGAAAGAATATAGCGGATTGATATAAAACAGATTTCCGTCCTGCTCTTTCGTTACCTTTACGTTTACATTTGCACTTTTATTCTTATGAGAAGAAGCCGATGCTTTCTGCACTGTGGTCGTTGAAAAATTCTGTACCCAGTAATGCACGCCGTTTACGACAACTGCACCCACGCCGATTCCCGTATAAGCAGACGTAAGAATATTTTTCTTATGTCCCTGCGAATTCATCCATGAAGTCATGGCGCTCTTGCTGCTTGTCTGTCCGGCAGCAATATTCTCGCCCAGCATAATATAACCCTGTTTGCTGTCATAACAAACCGTATTAAAATCTCTTCCTGACGGACGTGTATGGGAAAATGCAATCGCAAGTTCCGCTGCACGAAGCATAGAGCCCTTAATCATCCGCTTATCCATCGTAAGCGTCTTAAGTCCTCTCTTGCTTCTCTCACTGTTTACTCTTTTTACAACATCAAATGCTGCACTGTAATCATATTTCACCTTGACCGGCAGTTTTTCCATCTTCATATAAGAGCCATCATCCATCTTTGCCAGGCCACTTATTCCGGTCATCACTGTGCCTGCCGGAAATGCTTCCGGTCCGATATAAGTGACAGAGGACGGAATCTTTACCTTTTTAATTCCGGTTCCGTAAAATGCTACCCGGTTAATCTTTTCCAGCGCTGATGGGAACGTCACTGATGTCAGTTTTCCACAATTTAAAAATGCCTGAAATGCGATCTCTTTTAATTTCTTTGGAAATATTATCTTTTCCAATGCAGAACATTCTCCGAAACATCCATTTAAAATCTGAGTCACATTATCCGGAATTGTAATCTTCTGTAAAGATGTACAGTATGCAAATGTCAGACTATCCAGTGTGTTTAATGTACTGCCAAGCGATACTTCTGTTAAAGAACTGCATTTATAAAACATTCTATAGGAAAGGCTCTTAATTCCTTTTCCAATCGTCACCGACTGAAGTTCCGTGCAGTTTTCACACAGATATAATCCAAGACTTGTTATGGAACCAGGCAGATTCAACGTTTTTATTTTTGCTCCGGCAAAAGCACCTTCATTAATCGCACTGACCGTCTTTGGAATTAGAATTTCGGAGACATTCGCATTGTTAAATGCATTTTCTCCGATCGTTTTTACGGAACCCGGGATTTGATAGGATTCAGCCTGTTTTCCCATCGGATATAGAACTAACGTTGTCTTCTTCGCCTCAAATAATACACCTTCTGAAGCACTGTATTTCGCATTTCCGGCTGCTACCTGAAATCCCTGTAATCCACTACATCCATAAAATGCAAGTGATGATATATAGTTTACAGATGCCGGAAATGTCATCTGCGTCAATGCACAATTCTGGAATGCATAATCTCCGATCTGTTGCAGTTTTTTCGGAAGTACTAAATCAGCAAATGCACTGCAATCAGCAAATGCTGCTGTCGACAGTGTCGTCAATGCCCCCGGTAATTCTGCACTTGTCAGTTCGCTACATCTGTAAAATGCCGCTTCCCCGATTTTCTTCAATGTTGACGGAAAATCAACTTCTGTCAAATTTGAGAAATTAGCAAACGCCTTTGTACCAATCTCTGTAATTCCATCCTGTAAAATAATTTTACGAGCCTTATTTTTATAAGCGCTCAGCGGATAACTGGTGTCATAATTCCCGACAACTTTTCCTGTTCCGCTGACTGTCAGCGTCTGCGTGGTGTCATCCCAGTCATATGTCATGGAATCTACACTTGCTGCCCGTGTACGAACACCGGCAGCCTTCTTTTTCTTATCTTTCAACACATATTTTCCCGATTTTTCTGTCTGTTTTCCGTTCTGATCCTTTGCAGAATCCTGCAACGTCACACTCTTACTCTCCACGCTGTCAGCAGCTGCCACATTCACCGGCGCAAATACCGTGGACACCGCCACCGCAAACGCCAGGAGCACACCTTCTAATCGTTTCTTTTTCATTTGCTCTCCTCCATCCTACTGCAATGTATTTATAGATAACCTTTTATTATGAACTGTCCCTTCTACTAATTTCATTATTTTCTTTACTGCATACATCTATTATATAATTCCCAATTCAAAAGCCTCCGGCTCCGATATCAGCTTTTCCGCGAATTCCGCATGTCCTTCCTCAGACAAATGCACACCGTCATATAGAAGCGGCAGCTCCCATTTACCGCAATTTATGCATTTAATGCCAAGCTGCTCTGCTAATGCCCCGTACAATTCGCCAATCTTCTGTGATTCTGTCACAATCCGGTCATCCGAAACCCACGAGCCACGCTTCATCATCGGCGGGACAAGCAGACATAATTCTATTTTGCCCTCACTTACTTCCGGCGTTTCCTGTAATCTTTCCAGAAAATGCTTCATTTTCTCTGCAGTCTTTTCTGCCGATGGTTCTGCCGCATTCAGGATATCATTCGTCCCGAGCATAAGAAACAACCATATCGGTGCAGCTTTTTTTGCCCAGGATTTGATCTGTTTGCAAATAAAATCCATCTGTCCTGTCATCTCCGGAATACATCTTCCGCAGATTCCATGATTTTTCACTTTGTATTCTGTTCTGTCATCCAGAATTCCCGTCCATCTTATCTCTTTCGGAAATCTTCCTTCTGTACCCATGCGGGAATCATACCCGAACGTGTTCGAATCTCCGTAACAAATGATCGTTCCTGCCATCTTATTCTCCATACTGCTCCACAAGCCTCTTAATCTCCTGCTTCATCTGTCCTGCCACTTCATCCGGTCCGATGATCTTAATACCCTCGCCAAGCGAGATCACCTAGCCAAGGAACTGCCTGCTGACATGCACCTGTACTTTCACAGAGAAATGCTCCTTATCCACCGGCACCATCATAATATCCTTGCCAAAGCGGTCAATCATAACGCCCGCCAGATGATTTTCCACCAGCATTTTCACATCCTGCTCTTTTCCACCGTACATCCCGAAACTCTTCTTCGCATAATCTGCCATGTCCAGCTTCTTAAAGTGATCTCTGCCCTCCCGACGCTCATCTATCATCCGAAGATTCAGCATCTTATCCACCCGGTAATGCTTGATCATCTGCGCATCTGAATCATAACCAACCAGATAATAGTTCTCATCATCCCAGGACAGACCCCACGGACTGATACGATAATATGCTCCACCATGGCGCAGTTCCATTTCCTTCTTCACATTCCACTGGAAATATTGAAAACAGATCTTTTTATTTTCGGAAATCGCATTATGGATCTCGTCTACAGTATAATAGATACTCTCATTCATCGTCTTGATCCGTCCGGAGACATATACCTGCCTCTGCAATTTCATGGCATCGTATCTGCTGACAAACGTCTCCAGTTTGCGAATCAGATCATTCGTCTTTCTTGCGGTAATGAATTTGGAAGACTGAATCGCATCCACCAGAAGCTTCAGCTCCGGCATCTCAAATGGGCGGTTCACCACATGATAGTGATAACGGTTTCCGACCTGTTCTCCCTCCACATCGATCCCAAATGTCTCCAGATCCCTGAGATCCGCGTAAATGCTCTTACGCTCCGCAGTGATATCGTATTCTTTCAGTGCCTCCATGATCTCCGGCATTGTAATATAATGCTCTTCATCTGTCCGCTCCAGCATGATCTGCGCCAGACGATAGAGTTTGAATTTCTGATTCGTTCCTTTTGGCATTGCGCTCTCTCCCTTGATTCTTTTGTGAAAATGATTTAATCCGGCAACTTATCAGTCATAAAAGCCTCAAAAATATAATCCGGATTTTCACAATAAACGATACTGTTATAATCATCTATTTTATCACTGATAAATGAATGATACACCTCAAAAATTGCATCCACTTCATCTACATTTTTTACTTTCACTACCTGTTTAATCAATCTCTTATACACTCTTCCAATATCCCAGTGTGACGGAATATCATATTGACACGCTCCGACATTATCAAAATCGCCCGGCTCAATCTGGGATTCTTTCATTAACACTCTGCATACTTCTTCCAAATTACTGTTGCCATAAAAATCAGCTAACTCTCCGGCTCTTCCAATTCGTTCCTGCCCTAAAACATCCACGATCACACTTCTTTTATTCTTTGTTTTTCTCGCAATATAATCGATTAGTGCACATATATAAAACAATTTCTTATCTTCTTCACTTTCATCCGCATAAAATGGACCTGTTATCTCAATCATATCTTTTCGTATCATTTCCCTATAATGCTCTTTCGGCTCCTTCTGGTTATACTCCGGTTCTTCCTCTTTCAAGAACGTTCCATAAAATCAGCGTAAGTATTTCTACTTTAATTTTTACAATCCAGATAATGTTCGCATTACCAGATCTACATCTTTGTTTTCAAGTTCCTGAATAATGTGTAAATACGTTTTCTGTGTTGTTGTCATGCTGGCATGTCCAAGTCTTCGAGCAACACTCGCTATTGAAACACCTGCAAATAGCAATAGCGAGGCATGGGTGTGTCTTAAGCCATGAATCGAAATCTCCGATATCCCGCATTCTCTGCAATGTCTGGTTAATGCATCATTCACTGTAGAATTATATATTTTCGATTCACCTACAAAGATCGGCTGATCTTCCGGCAGTCCTTTAATCAACTCTGAAAATTTTACAACAATCTGCCAGTCAATCTGGATTTTTCTAACCGAAGATTTATTCTTTGTTGGCAGGAAACCACCTTCGCCCTTGTAGTCCCATGTTTTACTGATAGATAATGTCTGTCTTGCAAAATCAAAATCTCCCGGCGTAATCGCAAGTGCTTCTGAAAAACGCATTCCTGTTTTCGCGACCAGTAAAATAAACCAGTCCCAATTCGGTTCTTCTTTGAGATCCAGATCAGAAATCAAAGTATGTAACTCGAATTGACTTAAATATTTAATCTTTTTGACTCTCGGCGTTTTCCCTTTAATGATTGCTTTTCTGGTTGGATCTCTTTCAATCAGACCATCGTCAACCGCATCTAAAATCGCTCCCTTTAACTGATGGTGAAAATCCAATGTTGTCTGGCGCTCGTGTTCTTTTGCGTATGCATTCAATAATTGCTGATATGCTGTTCTGTTCAGCTCCGCAACTTTTAACTCCGGCATAAGCTTCTCTACCCATCTCTGTGTCATACGGTATTTTGCCATAGTCGCTTCCCGGATTGCGCCTTTCTTGTAAATATCAATCCATTGCTGAAAATATTCACTGAAAAGCAATGTCCTGTTCATATCATTTATCATAAGCCTTTTCCTTTCCCGAAATAACTCACGCTGATATAAACATAAAACTACACCTTCACCTTGCTTTACAATGGATTAATTAAAGGCTTAATTTCGGTATCTAAGACCTCTTTTAATTCATCCATACACATCTTATAGTATTTGAACTTCGGAACCGCTTTTTCTGCATTTGCCTTATAACATGTATAATCAATTGTAGCTTTTATAACACCTTCATTCGGTATCTCATCGTTTCTGTAATGCATGGCAGCATACATAACATCATCAGGTTCCGCATACCACTTCTCACAAAAGTCAGAAATCCTGTTTTCAATGTATTTCTGCTTTGTTGTTTCTACTATGTTCAAAATCGAATGTCCTTTATACCTGTCTGCGTCCACTTCAATCTCTGAAACCAGATTTGACATAATATCTGCCATCTTCGGATTACCATTTCGTAATTCTGCTATATATTGCTTAACTTCATCTATCTGCTTCTGTCTTTCCTCTGGTGAAATATCCTCTTCATCTTCTCCCGGTGATACAATATTCTGAATCAAATTGATAATGTACTCATAATCAATTTTCGTATTACTGTATGCCATCAGCTCATACTCTGAATCTAAGTCTGACGTTTCCTCTTCATCTTCTCCGCCATCATTTCCTTCTTCTTTTTCTCTTTTTATCTCTTCTATTACATTTTTATAATGCGCTACATAATCTTCGTACTCTTCTTCTGTAATATCATATTCTTCCAACAGCTTGTCACTGTAATTTGAAAACGATTTAAGCTGTGCAAATAACCGGTCAAATGTCTGAAATATTTTTGCAAATACTTTCTTTTCAGCCAATGACATTCCCGGTATAGCTGTCGGCGCTCCTGCTGCAATACGAAGCGCTTTCAGCGCTGTACGGAATGCCTTTTCCACCTCGTCCCATTCTGCCAGAATAGAATCATTTGTACCACCTGCGGAATACAATTTTACTGCGTTATCTACACTCTCTTTGAAAAGCTTCGGAGCCTGAAATGTAACAATCTGTCCATATGTTTTATTCTTATCGAAAATACGATTTGTTCGCGAAAATGCCTGTATCAGATCATGCGGTCCCATAGGTTGTCTGTCAATAAACATCGTAGACATACAAGGGGCATCAAATCCTGTCAGCAATCGATCAACTACAATTACCAGATCCAATTGTTCATGTCGTCTCTTAAATTTAGGATCTTTTCTCGCAAGCCTTTTATTCAGATTGCCATTGTAAGACTGGATCTGTGCCAGATCAAATTTTGTCCCAAACATATTGTTATAATCATCCAACGATTTCTGCATCTTCTGCTGATTTACCTGTGAACCTTCTTCATTTTCCGTCACAGAATATGTAATTGCAAATTTCGGAAAATCAGGAAGTACCTGCCGGATCTTTTCATCAATCCGCAATGGAGTATTTCCTTCTTTTACTTTCGTTAATAATTCATAATACTTCTGCGCCAGAGGAATCGAACTTGTTGTCAGCAATGCCTCATACGTCTTACCTTTTCCATTCTGGAATCCCAATTTATGATAGGACTTGTTCAAAATCACATCCAGAACTTTTAACATATGTGCTTCATTATCATACAATTTACTATCTGTTTCATCAGACATCGTCTTCGGTCCATTATGCTCTACCTGAAAGCCAAGAACCGCATTATCATGGATTGCATTTTGTATCGTATATCTGTGTAAACGTTCTCCGTATAATTCGTCTGTTGTGCGCGGCAGATCACCCATCTTCGGATAAGGATTTTCTGAAAATCTTGGTGTTCCAGTGAAGCCATACCATAATGATTTTCCAAAAAATCTCTCCAGTTCTCTCTTCGTTCCCGGTGTAACTGCTCTGTGACACTCATCTACTACAAATGCAATCCTCAGATTTTTAATCTTGTTATATTCCGGCGTTCCTTCCTGCAATCTCTTTGTAATTAATCGTTGCAGCTTTTGGATGGTTGTAACGATTACCTGCCGGTCTTCTGATTTTAATTTTTTCTTCAAATCATTTACATTGTCTGTCTCATTTACGTCGATCAGATCATTGTTGGCATATGCCTGAAATGCCATTGTTGTCTGTGTATCCAGATCCTTTCGGTCAATTAAGAAAATCGTTTTATCCAAAGACGGAATGTCCATCAGCAGGTTACGGGTTGCCTTATACGAAGTCAACGTCTTACCTGAACCCGTTGTATGCCAGACATAACCAGACTTCCCTGTCTTGGAAGCCTCTCGTATTGCTTCAATCGCATGAATCTGATACGGCCGCAATAATATTAATCGTTTCGCATCTTCATCTAATACCGTATATCTCGCAATCATCTCATGCGCTTCCGGGATGCGCAGTACACTCTTTGCGAACTCAATATAATCAGATACCGGATTATTATCCTGATCCAGCCATCCACTGATAAATTTTTCATTTAATTCCGTGTCGCTTGCTGCAGAAAAATACTTTGTATTTACGCCATTGCTGATTACAAACATCTGTACCGCAGAGAAAATTCCAGTAAACTTCCCTTCTCCGATATATTTCTTAATCTGCCAGAATCCATCCATATAAGAATGCTGCTTATTCTT
Organism: Dorea sp. AM13-35; assembly: GCF_003473885.1. NCBI lineage: Bacteria > Bacillati > Bacillota > Clostridia > Lachnospirales > Lachnospiraceae > Dorea > Dorea sp. AM13-35. The sequence continues at coordinate 49,439 of NZ_QUCZ01000005.1, read as the reverse complement.
TAATTCTATATGAATCATCGGAAGTCCATTAATCATCAGCGTTACATCAAATCTGCGATTACGTCCGTCTTCCTCTGTCTTCAATGCACTGTATTGATTAATCACCTCATACACACTGCTTCCCCCTGCAATATGCTCGTGATTCATCACTACGAGATGTAATCTCTTCGTATCTCTCTGCACATGTACCTGAACCTTACCGTTCTCTCCAACAAGCCATTCTCCCGCTTTATAGAAGGATGAAAACTGCAACTGGTTCTTCACCTGTTCAAACTCGGTATCTGTTAAAGGCTCTCCATCCAATCGCTCCTTATTATTCTGTTCCAGAATATACCGGAAATTCGCCCACAAATCCTCTTCCGTCTTCAAATCCGGTCGATATGTCCACTGCGAATCTCCATATACCAGTTGTTCAATTAACTTTTGTTCTATCATTGACTCTAATTCAGGCATAATTTTTGTCTCCTTTGTGATTCTATGTATCTAATATACATTATTTATTTTATACTTACACTGATTTCAAGTGTTTTTTGACCCTTTTTTACGTTTGTCCTGCTTACGAAGGTGAAGAGTGATGAGGTTATCGAGAGAATCAAAATATTGACCTATTTTCTTTTGCTCATCTACACTTGGTATTCTTACTTCAATCTTCATGAAATCTGTTTCATGAATTTTCCATTGTCCATAGACGACCCCCTGGCGCCATCTAACCATTTCATTTATAAAATCTTTTCTAAGAAATCTTCGTCCAAGGAAATCCAATTCAGCTTTTCCTGTTGGCTTAAATATGCTATAAACTGGTGAAATACAAGCATTTCCGTATTTATTCAGTCCTATTGAACCAGTCTCTAAATTATTTGAGCTATATATAAAATCTCCAAATTCTGTTCTTTTATATTTTTTTCCTGTTTCATCATTTACTAAAGCACTACGGTCATATCGCTCTCCTTTTGGTGCCACTCCCTGATTAGCAATAAATGCCATCAAAGGATAGTCCTCACTCATAGGAGCTTGTTCGTTACGTTCTTCAAGCAATTCTCCAACCTTACGCTGTTCCCAAACGTTTTTTGTTCTTCATCTACTCGTCATACACTTGCGTTGGTGAAGAGTGATGAGGTGGTCGAGAGACTCAAAATACTCCCCAATTTTTTGCTGCTCCTCTAAAGTCGGATATGGAATTGGCATTTCCATAAACTGTGTTGACGAAATCGTAAATCTGTCAAATCGAGCACCTGAATCTCCGTTTAGTTTCATGAAGCGATGCCACCTCGTAGTTTTGAAATAAAATTCCAAATACAAATTATCTATATCATGAGTTCTAAATACCGTATAAAGTGGCGACATTACGCCATTTCTACCAAGTCTGTTACGATTTATCGGTCCAACAGGAGCCGTTACAGAAATTCTTGGATTATAAATAAAGTCATCATTCCTGACAATATAATAACCATTCAGATTTTCATTGTTTACAATCTCTCTATCAAAATAATCCTTCTGGCTAATGATTCCCTGTTCTGCTGAGTTTGTAAACGGCTCTGAAAATTCATTATTTTTATTCTTCTCTGATACCTTATCGGCAATCTCGTTTAACTTACGCTGTTCCCAAACGTTTTTTGTTCTTCATCTACTCGTCATACACTTGCACTGGTGAAGAGTGATGAGATAGTCGAGGTTTCTAAAATAATCACCAATCTTTCCCTGTTCTTTCACTGATTTAGGATAAACAATATCGGTATCCTGCATAGCAGCTTTTGAAATTGATGTAACCTTAATTCCCTGCATCAAAGGTAGCAACTGATTATGATAAGCACTGGAGTTTAGATAATATCCCAAGTACCCAGAAGCAAATTTTTCTATCGGTCTGTATGGAATAGTATGTAATCCAGACAACACGACTTCATCATCCAATCCGGCTATTTCACTGCATTTTCCAACAGTTGAGTCCTCAGCAGTATCGGCAATAATTACATCTCCATTTTGCAAAAATGATGATTTATATTTTGATAACACGCTCTCATCTGAAATCATTGGAAGCTTCTCTTTGCTTACATCCAAGACTTCTCCAAACTTGATCAGTACATCACCATAGTGAACGTTCTTTGCAACTCCTGCCTCAGTCGATAACTCAGCTCTGGAAAGTGTATTATTCTGCAAGCCAATTAGTATATCTCCCAACTTACGCTGTTCCCACCCATCTATTTTAATTCGCAAAAACTTGCCTACTTACGCTTTATCGCAGTATGTAACACTATTATCACCTATATCACAATACATACGATTATTCTAAATTCAATCGCTCTCGCACCATCATCAGTGTATATCCAAGCAAATTTTCTCCTCTCCACTTGCTCTTGTCGTATCTATTTTCATCTTTCATAGACAATCCAATACCCCAGATTCGATCTTTCACTGCACATTCTGCTAATATCACATTCCCAGTATTTACAAGGTTATCTTTCAGCTCGTCATTCTGTGAAAACTTTGCAAGCAATCCTTCGTATACAATAACCTGTCTTACTCCATTCCAATAGTTTTCATCATAATCTTTTACTGCACGTCCTAACGCTTTGATCTCTGCTACATCTTTCGTGTCGAGTATCTGCTCTGCAATGCATTCATCTTGAAAACAAATTGCTTTCCGATACATCATAAACTGTTCCATGGACGAAAAATGAACACCATCAACTATAAAATTAGACGGATACCAATTACTTAAGTATCCGTTCTCTTCATCTGGATTGTGAAAGCAAATAATCTGCATTACACTTCACCTACTTTTTTTACTGCCAGATCCAGTTCCAGATCATGAAGCCCAGAATACGCCTTTTCCAAAAAGTCTACTGGAATCTTCTGAATAACTTCTGAACTCGGCATATTGTAATACCATTGATAATACGCATAAAACTCGCCAATCCAATCCGGCATAAAACCATCAAGACCTTTTCCAGCTTCCAATTTATACTGATCTGTTTTTTGAAAATAATTCCATAATTCCTTATAATCCATCGTATTTACATATGCCTGCGATTCATCAATACTTTTTCTTGTCTTACTTTTCATATAAAAGTTGATAAATTCTTCTGTATCTTTATCAGGAAAATTCTGCGCCACATAATCAAACAACTTTCCCTGATTTTCTACAACATCATTCAAATACTCTTCTGCATATGCCTTCATTGTCATCTCTCCTAAAATAATGTACTAAATACATTTGTTACTTTATTTGCATCAGAATCTACTAATTCTCGCATCTTTCGTCTTGCCGTTATATCACGTTCATTATACTTTTGGCTATATTCCTTGTAATCAACCGGCAGTAACTTTTCTTCTACTTCCTGCAATTTAGAATATGCCCGCTCAGATTTAATACAATATTGAATGCCAAGACCGCCCAATGAAAGCAACTCCGGTAATATTTCAAGATCAATATTGTCTCTTACAAACTCTTTTGCGATATAAAAGTAAGAAGCGTTTGCTCTCCAACCTTTTATAACATCATAATCACTTGCATCCACACCATATTTTTCAATAAACTTTGCTGCCAACATACGATAACGCTTAGAATCTGCTGCATCTCTATGTTTCATCAATTCTGCAAGCCACGCCAACACATCTTTTTCTTGAAAATCTAATATTTTCAGACCTTCTGTGCCCAATTCATATTGATGAACCCAGCCATTTTTCTCATTCGGTCTGCAAACAGCCCATTCCTTAGCAAGATCTATATTGTCCGTTAAGTAAAATCCAATTCCATAATCATGTCTTTTCTCACCAAGTCCATATGTCGGAACTACAATTTTATCAGGTGTTCCATGAAATAAAGTTATTTTTCCCATTTTCTCGCCCTTTTCCTTAAACAAACATGTTTTGTAACATAAATTTCTTAACTTCTTTTAGTTCATCACACTTGCGCTGGTGAAGAGTGATGAGTGCTTCTAACTCTATAAAATACTTTCCAATCTTTTTTTGTTCTTCTATATCTTGTGGTATCATCAGCCTTGTTGCAAAAAAATCTGCCGGCGCAATATTCAAAAGTCCATGATTTCTCGCTCCTTCTGCAGCAATCTCATGAATACCTTTATGCCACAGATTTGTGCTGTAATACGATACCAAGAAATCGGAATCTACGGGATTATTTTCTTTTATTCCAAATATGATATAAAGTGTTGATAATACGCCATTTTCATAACGATCCAGCCTTTTAATAGCTCCCCAAGGTGCATCTGTTGAAGTGCTTTTATTATAAGCGAACTCTCCATTCTCAATCAGGTAGTAACCACTGACATCTTTACTAGCAACTCTCTTATCAAAGAATTCATTTTGATCAATAAGTCCATATTGAGCTGATATTGTAAGTGGTAACTCTGAGACTAAATCTTGATTTTTTCTTGTAACACGATCGACTAAATCTCCCAACTTACGCTGTTCCCAATCTTCCGTAAATCCTTCAAATCTTATCTGTGGAACTTTTTCACCATCTTGTGGAAACATTTTTTGAAGCATATATTTTTTTAATGTTTTTGTCTGCTCACACTTACGTTGGTGAAGAGTGATGAGATGGTCAATGTTGCGGAAATATGTTCCGATTTTGGTCTGTTCTTCCTTTTTGGGAACTTCAATTTCAAATTCTGCATATTCCTGTGCATTTACTCCGGGCTGTCCAGAACGTTGAGAAGTCACAGCAATATACTTGTTATATCTATCTGTCAAAGTATTCTGAAATACAAATTCCGCATCATATTCTTCTTTAATTCTTGCTCGAATCAAGAATCCTGCATAGTAAACTAATCCATCTGAATTCCTGTAAATATAAGATTTTCCGACACTTGCACCTGTTCTTGCAAATAAAATATCTCCTTCAGTTAGTTTATAATTATCTGCACCAGTTAAATCAATATCTGGGGAAGTGAGATTGTCTGTTAAAAACTCATGTGTGTTATCGTCAATATCTGTAATTCTAATATATTTATTTTCTCCATCATATTCTTTCGCTGCTGCATTCAATCCGTATTCAAAAGATGATGCAATATCCCCTAACTTACGCTGTTCCCAATCTTCTGTATACCCATTAAATCTAATCTTTGGTTTTGCCATATCCATCACCCCTCAATCTTTACAATCAGGTCGTTCAGTGATGACATAATTGTCTCATCATTCGAAGTTAAATCCTTAAGAAGTGATAAAAACTCTCCCTGCACCTGTTCCAGTTCTTCATCTGTCTTCTTCATATCTGTTAAAAGTGCATTCAGATCTACATCTTCTTCTTTTTCAAAAGTATCTACATAACGCGGAATATTCAGGTTAAAATCATTCTTTTCGATATCTTCAAAGCTTGCAAGAAATGCCTCTTTTTCTACCGTCTCTCTATTGGAATATAACTCCAACACTTCATCGATATGATCATCTGTCATGGCATTCTGTTTCTTTCCTTTTTCAAACTTCTTAGATGCATCTATAAAAAGGACATCTCTGCCATCTCTGTGCTTTTTCAATACGATAATACAAGTCGGAATAGATGTATTGTAAAAGAGATTTGCAGGCAACCCAATAACTGCATAGATATTACCTGAGCGAAGTAATTTTTCTCTTATTTTCCCTTCTGCTGCCCCTCTGAACAACACACCATGAGGCAGTACAATCGCCATTGTTCCATTACTCTTCAAATGATACAATCCATGAAGCAAGAATGCATAATCTGCTTTTGACTTTGGTGCTAACACGCCATAGTCGCTGAATCTTTCATCCTGTAAGAAACCTGCTGCCGCACTCCATTTTGCTGAATACGGAGGATTCATAAGTACCATATGGAAATCTGTCTCTTCTCCGGTAGGCCAGTCTCCATCCAGAGTATCACCATTCCGAAGGTTCTGATTCTCCGGTGTGATACCATGTAAGAACATATTCATTCTTGCGAGATTGTAAGTTGAAGTATTCAACTCCTGTCCGTAGTATTTGATATATTCCGGCTCTTTCGCATATTTCTTTGCATTTAACAATAATGAGCCTGATCCCATACACGGATCATATACGGAAAGTCCTTTTCTGTCTTCCTGACCGGCGATCGCAATTTTCGTCAAGATCTTTGATACTGCCTGCGGTGTATAGAACTCTCCGGCTTTTTTTCCTGTCTCTGACGCAAACTGTCCAATCAGATATTCATATGCATTCCCAAGAATCTCTGCATCGGAATTTAACAAGTCTGCTTTGTCAATTTCTTTAATCAGATTTGCGATAGTGTCACTTTGCTTCTGATCTCCGTTTCCTAAACGATTGGAATACAGATCAATATCTGTAAAAAGGTCCGCAAATATTAGATCACTCTGTTCGATATTGTTGAATCCTTTCTGCAACTGTTCTCTGTTGAATGCATTATTTTTCGCTGCATCTGCAAAGCTGGTATAAGTTAAGTCCGGCTCAATAATGTAATGACATTCGTCTTTCAGTTCCTCTTTTAACTCTTCCGCACTCTCATCCTCTAATGCTTCTATATATGCATCTAATGCGGCTTTCATCGTCTCTGGTCTTTCATCATAAAGCAGATCATATACTTTGATCAAAAATGCATCTGACAAATATTTGTAAAATACAATTCCTAACAGATAATTTTTATATTCGTTTGCATCCATCTTTGAGCGGAGAATATCCGCTCCGCTCCATAACACACTGATTAAATCTTTACTGTTTTCTACCTCCGCCATCTATCTTTCCTCCATCTTTATTTATCGCTTATACATCCAGTTCTGGAAGTCGCTCTTCCGTCTCGCATAATGCTTCGCTTTCTTCTCATACATCCGCTGGTCTGCGAGCTTCGCAATCTCACAGACAGACTTCCACTGCCGTTCATCACTCCAGACTGCTCCGCAGGAGACACTCATATGTGGCACTGTGTCACCGGACCAGTTATCCACAAGCAAATCAAAATTCTGCTTAATAATCCCAAACTGTTCCTCATCTGTAAACAGGATTGTGACAAATTCATCACCGCCGATACGGTAGACTTTTCCATAATCTTCAAAGCTCTGTTTCATGCAGCCTGCAACACCGCAGAGCAACTCATCTCCGGCGGCATGTCCCAGCCGGTCATTGACCGCTTTCAGACCATTTACATCCGCGGACAGATACAGGAATTTCTTATCTGCTGTCAGTTTCTTTATATCCTGCTCATAGGCACGCCGGTTATAGCATCTTGTCAGCTCGTCTGTAGTGGATGACCGGAGCAGCTGCTCTTCTTTCCGTTTTTCATATTCAATACTTCGCACCGCAAATATTACACTCACCGGACGTTGTTCTTCATCCTGCTGAATCGCAATAAACGACGCTTGGAACCAGCCAAGCGTTGTTCCTATAAAATCTCCGGCTATATATTTCTCTCCTTCCATTCGTTCAGGAAGTGTATGCAGATCTACAAATTCTCCTGCTGCCTCCCGGTACTCTTCTGCGGTTCTATTTTCCAGAAGCGCACGCAGACGCACATCTGCATCTTCATAATAACTTCCTTCTATATTTTCTTCACCGATTTCAGCTCCGCCATAACGCATGATCTTATTTTCCCTAAGTTTGATCACATACATACTGTGGTTGCGCCCTGCCATCGTTGCCAGCACTGCATACTGCTCTTCCTTTTCCCTGTTTATTCTCAATACTCTTGCGATCATAATCAGAAGTATAATCGTTGCAATAAGCAGATACAACATCACACTCAGCATTGCCACTGCATTACTTCCGTTAAGATGTGTCATATCGTATACCACTCCGACTGTATAGCCGTCGATATTCCGTGAAACACTTCTGCTCTTGCTGATTTTTAACTGTTTCAGTTTATTGCCAATCTTTCTGGAATCCGTTGCACCATAAATCTTTCCGCTTTTTCTGTCTGCTACATAGATGTCGATTCCTTCATACACCGGCATATTGCTGACAACGGATTTTATTTCATTTCGTTTCAGTTTTTCCAGAAGACGCACCGGCTCTACACCTACCTGGATCATACGGGTTCCTGCATCATTCCATGTGATCGCATACATCATCTTCTTTCCTTCTGATGTATTCGGTGTCACATCCTGACACATCGTAAGCTTTTTATTTTTCAACATTGGTTTAAAATATGCGATCTGCTTGCCGGAGCTGAAATTATATCCGTAGTATTTCGGCACCGTTCCGCTGTAAACCTTACCGCTCTTATCAAACAGATGCACTTCATCGACAGACATCAGCTTCGCGATCTTCTGTAGTTCCGGCACATCATGCTCTATCTTCTCATTTGCATCCAGAATATATGCTACCGCCTTTGCCCGCACCATATAATCTTCCTTCAACGACTGGATCATCTCTTTTTCGTCATCTGTATTTCTCTCAATGATCCCTGCCACCTGATCCAGCAGAACTTCTGACGTATTCCTTATGTTCCGGTTATTTACATAATCGAGAAGCCGGTCTTCCAGAAATAGCGCCGATATCAGGATAAAAATAATCAGGCAAATCACTTTCATCCATTTTCTTTTTTCCACTTGCTTTTTTCCAAATCCCATACTCTAACTTTCCATCCGTTATCTTTATTGTCGGTCTTTTGTATATTTTGTGATCACAGGTTCTTACATTCTCCATTGTCATAGCAAAAAGTAATTAATCTTCACAAACTAAGTCACTTTTATTATAGCATAATTATTGTTATAGTCATAAAAAAGAGGTCAGATAATTTCTTGAATATCTTGCTAATATATAGAAACGAGGTCCTTTACTTTACGTAAAGAACCCCGCTTTGTTGAAAGATGTATAATGATTTATTCTAATTGTAATATGAAAAACTTTCTTAAATCGCTCTTGTATATTTCTTCAGCCATTCTCTTTCCTCTTCGTTAAGATGTGGCGCAATTTTTTCATATACCAGTGCATGATAATCATTCAGAAGACGTTTCTCTTCTTCAGACATCATGTCCGCTTTGATTCCGTCAAGATCCATTGGTACGTATGTGATTGTCTCAAAGCAGAGGAATTCTCCATATTCATTCTTCTTCCATTCTTTTACAAGAAGTTCATTTTCCAGACGGACTCCGTGGGAACCTTCAAAATAAATTCCCGGCTCATCTGTAATAACAATTCCCGGTTCAAACTGGTGAGTATCATTTTTGCGATATGCCCAGCGGAAATTTGTCGGTCCTTCATGGATATTTAGCAGGTAACCCATACCATGTCCGGTTCCATGATTAAAGTTCAATGCTCTATCCCAGAACGGCTTTCTTGCCAGAATATCCAGATTCATTCCATTGCAGCCTTTTAACATTTTTGCGCTTGCAAGCTGGAGATTACTGATTGCTACCAGTGTAAAGTGCTCTTTCATAATATTCGGGATCTCACCTAATACATAGGTTCTTGTAATATCTGTAGATCCTTCGTAGAATCCAGCTCCTGTATCTGTTAAGAATACATTTCCTTCTTTTAGTTCTACGTCTGTCTCTTTTGATGATGTGTAATGGCAAAGTGCTGCATGTTCTCCATATGCACTGATTGGTTCAAAACTTGGACGGATGAAATTTCCCTGCTCTATACGCAATTCATCCAGCTTGTCAGATGCGCTCATCTCTGTAATCTTCATCTTACCTACATTTTCTTTTAACCATTTCATAAAACGAACATGTGCAATGCTGTCTTTGATCTGTGCTTTACGGATATTTTCAATCTCTACCGGATTCTTAATTGCTTTAAAAAGAATCTCCGGATTGCGTGTGTCTACTTTTTTCATTTCTTCCGGAATGTTCTTATAAATTGCATAATTAGTCTTTGACGCATCCAGAAGTGCTGTATTTTCTATAGAAAGATGTTTCATATCTTCATATATTGCATTATACGGATGAATTGTAACACCATCTTTTGCATAAATAGCTTTCATTTCATCAGATAATTTTCTCTCATCAATATATAATAACATTTCATCCATTGTAATGACTGCATAAGACAATACCATTGGGAAGAAATCAATATCATTTCCACGCATGTTCAGAGTCCAGCAGATATCGTCCAGTGTTGTAAGAATATGTATATCTGCTCCTTCTTCTTTCATTACTTCACGGATTCTCTTTAATTTATCAGCTACGGATTCTCCTGCATATTTCTCCTCAAGAATAAATGCAGGCTCTTCAGAAAGTTTCGGGCGATCCTCCCAGAACTTATCTACCAGATCATATTCGTAAACAATTCCTCCGTTTTTCTTTCGAGCAATTGTCTCATATCCAAGACCTTCTCCCATAGATACAACACGTCCATCAAATCCGATCACACCATTTTCCGGCAGGTGTTCTTCTAAATATTCTTCGATAGTCGGAACTCCCGGCTCACGCATTTTCATAAGCTCTACGGTTGTACCTTCCATCTGTTTTGCCGCCTGGATAAAATATCTTCCGTCTGTCCACATTCCTGCCCAGTCTTTTGAGATTACAGCTGTTCCTGCAGATCCGGAAAATCCAGTCATATATTTACGTGCCTTGAAATATTCTCCTACATACTCACTCTGATGAAAATCTGCAGTCGGAATTACATAAAAGTCAATTCCTTTTTCTTCCATTAATTTTCTGAGACAACTAAGTCTTTCTTTCACTCCCATGAAACATACCTCTTTTCTGTTATATTACATGAGCTATATAATTCTGCACGAAATATATAGCTCATAAAATTCATTATTAATCTACTAACGCGGATAATCGTTTGTCTAACGCGATCATAATTGCTGCTGCCACAAAAGATACAACGGCAATTCCGATACATGCTGTCTTGAATGGAATATTTCCACCAAATAAGATTCCGTATACCGGACCGTAGCTCTTAGCTGCAATAAATGTTGCAAATCCCCACATAGACATCATCAGCGCCAGGTAACGGCTTGGGGAATATTTACTGATGAATGAATGTCCCAGTGGTGAGAAGAACATCTCTCCAAGTGTCAGAAGGAATGCGAATACGATCAGCCATAATACGCTTGCCTTGTGTCCACCTCTTGCAATATCAATTACTGCATAGAAGATGTATCCAAGTCCGATGATCGCGATTCCAAGTCCTGTCTTTCTGAACAGACTCATGTCTCCCTGCGGTCTTGCAGCCAGCTTTCTCCAGAGTGCTGCTGTCACAGGTCCTAAGATTACACAGAACATTGAGTTTGCTGCATCAAACCATGTAGATGGAACTTCATAGCCTGCAACTACCCAGTTCATGTTATCTGCCCAGTAATAATATACCGGAAGGTATCCAAGATACCAGAAGATCCAGAAAATAATGGAGAACAGAGATGCAATAAGGATCGCACCGATACGTTTTTTCTCAATCGTAGTAAGTGGCTCTTTTTTCGTCTCTTTTTTCTCTTCTACTGTTTTTTCTGCATCAATTGCAAGCTCTTCCTGTGTCTTTGTCTTCTTGAACGGACGTTTTCCAACATCTCCGAGGAAACGCCAGCATACGAAGAAATACCAGCATGCTCCAAGGAACATGATCAGTGCTGCAATTTTAAAGCAAGGAGCAAATCCTAATACTCCGTCTTTTGCAAATACATCTTTGTAAAGAATACCTACAAGGAAAGTACCTATGAATGCACCGACATTTACAAGTGTGTAACGCATAGCGAACGCCGGGTCCATCTGCTCTTTTTCAGTGATAACACGTCCGATGATCGGTCCGTTTTTAAATAACGCAAGCCCTAAACTTACAAGGAAGATCATGGCGTAAACACCGGTTGCTGTTGTTGCCACAGAACCCATATAATATCCGATTCCGGCGATCATCATACCGACCGGTGTCGTATATTTTGCACCGATATAACGGTCAACGACGATTCCTCCGAATAACGGAAGCAGATAAGAAAATGCGGTCAGGTTCGACTGCATATTTGCTGCAACAGTGTCGGACAGTCCAAGTCCTCCTGTTGCTACGGTTGCTGTTGCGAAAATCAGGATCAGTGAACGTCCCAGATAGTAAGACAGACGCTCAAAGATCTCGGTTGCGGCACATGTCCAGAATGCCGTAGGAAATCCCTTTTTCTTTGTCTCCATTTCTTTTAAACCTCTCTTTTCTCTTGTTACGCGCCGGTATTCCCCTTCCCGGCAGCTGCTATAACTGATTTTATCGCTTTAATCCGATAATTTCCAACATTGAAAACATATACCAAAAGAAGAAAAACTTATAGGTTAAAATATTTACTTTTTCACACGCAACGTCCGCAGATACACTTTCTGTTCTGGCGTTATCCGGTAGCTCTCGATCGCTTTCTGGATTGTCTTATTGTGCGTCCACGTATCCATCCGCTTCTCTTCCAGATAAGGAATAATTGCTTCATACTGCTTCGCCAGCGCAGTTGCAAAATACCAGGCACGCATCATGTTGACATAGTATTCCTCCGACCGGATAGCTGCAACTTTTTCCGGATATTCCAGCTTAAATTCATCTTCCAGATAATAGCGCATCAGCATATTTATCCCAAAACGGATCGTATAAGTATGCTCCGATTCCATCCAACGGTAAACCTCTTTAATGAATAGATCCAGATGTTTCTTTACGATTTTCACGGCCAGAAGATCACAGGTCGCCCAGTTATCCACATAAGGAAGAAAACGATCCAGATCTTTTACACATTTTTCGTAATTTTTCCCCTGTTCCAGCAGAAGTCCATGTAAATTATTCTCTTCATAATACTGATGTGGCAATACTTCTACGAACTGTTTTGCTTCTTCTGTCTTTCCATACTTTTTTGCAAATGCACGTAGTGCCGGAGTCCTTACTCCGATCACACGCTCCGGATCTACCGTAGGCATCAGTTTCATATGGAAATCCCGATACCCGGTGTCCTGCATGGCAAAGAGTTCTTTTTGTACATTATCAATTACTGCCTTTTTATTCATTTTATTTCCACCTCTTATTCATTGCATTTATTATTTTCCACAACATAATCATAACATTACTTAAAGCCAACTCTATATTATACATTGTAAAAAATTCCCTTTCTTTGAATTACCAGAATTATTCTAGCGCCTCAAACTAGCGTTAAGTCAAGCGTTTTTTTGTAAAAGAAAAATCCTTTCACTTACCCGCAGGTAAATAAAAGGATTTTCCACATTTTATTTTGTAAGTCCCGATTTTGCTTTGCTCCATGCAGAATAAAGTTTCACAGATTTTCCGTTTACTTTTACCGTTTTATAAGTGCGGATTCTTACGTAATATTTCTTCTTTGCTTTTAACTTGGAAATCGCTTTGCTCACTGTTTTATTCTTCGTGATCGTCACGGTCTTTGCACCCTTGAACTTAGACGATGTTCCGTACTGCAACTGATATCCGGTCGTCTGTGTCGCCTGTTTTTTCCACTTCACAGTCAGCTTTTTCTTACCTGTTGTCAGTTTGGAAATGCTTGTTGTCTTCGGAACGATCTTAAATGCCTTCTTCACTGTTCCGCTGTAATTATTCTTCAGTGTGATCGTAACAGTATAACTTCCGACATTCTTGCGTCCCTTCGCATAAGCTATGGAATAATCTGTTTTTGCAAGTGTTTTGCCTTTTCTGTTCTTTACTGTTACGGATGGTGTTTTCGTCTTGCCGTCATATACATAACTGTTTCCGGAAAGTTTTACATCTGCAATCTTTGCAATTGTTTTTGTTCCAATCACTTTCTTACATATCTTACAACGCTCTTCTATCTTACCATCCGTTTTTAAAGTTGCTTTTGTAAGAATATTTTCTGTCTGATGTCCTCCTGCACACGGATCTTCCGGATCCGGTGTCGGTATGGAACCTGCTTCGTCTGTAATTTTATCTGCAAAATCCGGCAGGATTTCCTCTTTAAATTCCTTCAGGAGCGAAGTTTTTACCCGGATGGTCAGATCTTTATGACATCCTTCAAATGCACTGGAATAGATTCGCAAATACGGTGGTTGTTCTTCTTTTTCAAATACCACTTCTTTTAAAGCAGAACAATTTCTAAACACTTCATTATTGATAACCTGTATTGTGTCCGGAAATGTCACTTTTACAAGAGACGAACATTCTTCAAATGCACTGTCATAAATCGAAGACACCCCTGGCATCTCCACATTCTTTAAAGACTTGCATCCATAAAATGCATATTTTCCAATTTCCCGCACTTTTGAAGATAGTTTCACAGTTTCCAGATTTTCACAGTTTGTAAACATCCAGCTGTCAATCTCTTTTACATCTCCGCCTATGGTAATAGATTTGACTTTTTCTTTACACTTATCATCTGTTTCATTGCAAAGCGTATTCCATCCAAGCATCCCCTGATCTGTAATAATCGTAAGCGCCCCTGTTTTTTCATCCAGTTTATAGCCTTTTGTCTCTAGTTCTTCATCACTGTCTTCTGCCCATTTTGCATATAGATTCCGGTCAAAACCATTATCCGTACATTTCCTTACCCAGTCATAATTACTGGTATCTTTAATCAGACTGTCATAATATGCCGTCGGTTTATAACACCAGCCAAGGAATGTATATCCCTTCCTCTTCGGTACATATTTCCCGATATCAAAGAAATTATCACTTTCCTGATCCAGTTCATAAGTGATCTGTTCTTTACCATCGATAGTCCCGCCATTTCCATGGAATGTGATGGTATCACCTTCCTCAAAAACCGGATACAGTTCCTCATCACCCCAGTTGTACGTTGCCTTTTCTATATTATTTTCCCAGTCAAATGTATAAACCGTGTCACTGCCATCTCGCTTCTTATCTGCGAAATACAATCCTCCGCTCCACTCTTTAAAATGAAATCCGGGTCTTACGATTGCCGGGAGTCTTATTTCCTGTTTTTCTCTTTTTATATAATAGCGATCCGGAAAATTTTTAGATTCTTCTTCCGTCACATCTTTATATGTCAGCAGATAATATGGCTCAAAGAAACAAAGCGTACAGCCGCTCCATGTATTCTCGACCGTATTTGCGACTGTAAGTCCTGCACTGTCTTTTACTTCACTTACAAAATCAAAGCCGCTCCCCCGGATCGCTTCCACAATGCATGGCAAACCTGTCTTGTTTCTGTAGCCTATAGGTGATATTGACATGATATCCATATCCACACTTTTTTTCACGGACTCTGACAGTGAATTTTCACCCATTTTCCAGATATTATACGTATTCGTAAGCACCGGATCACTTGCATCTGTTATAATCTTGCTTGTATCCAGCTTGCTTCGTACCAGCTTGGAATCATAGGCACGCAGCTCTTCAAGTTCTAATCTTGCACGTAGCAATGTCAGTGTTACATAAGGAACGCCATCTGTTCTGGTATCATGTGTCACCTTAAGCTCCGGATCAATATAAAAATATTCATCCGGCATGATCAGATGCTTCGCATTTTCTGAGTTATCATCTCCCATCAGATGCCCGATCTTCTCTGCTGAGATCTCATCTGCCTCCCGGACATTCTGCATCAATGCCTTTTCGTCCGCTTTTACTTCGCTCATTCCTGGCATTAATGACGCCATCATTGTAATTGCAAGCACACCGCCAAGTACGCATTTGCCTAATCGTTCTATTTGTTTCTTTTTCATACGCAAAACCTCACTTTTTGTTTCTACATAATTTTCCTGTTTTCATTATATCAAGCCGGATTTTTTTCTATCTACTGTATTTCCTTTCTGGCAATGCCAATTTGGAAACTATTCTGTTGTAAATAAGATTATCTATTGTATACTGAAAATAACTACACTATCAGGAGCTGTATTTCTCGGAAAAGAACAATATACTTATCAGTTTACCGGAGGGATTGCATATGGATTTTAAAGAAAAATTAAACGAATACATAGAACAGTTAGGCTGTACTTCTAAAGAGCTGGCGCAGGCAAGCGGACTTTCTGCTGCTACGATCAGCCGCTATCGTTCCGGTGACCGGCTTCCGCAGCGGGACTCAGAAAATTATAACAAACTGATTGCCGGTCTTTCCGGACTTGCACAGGAAAAAGGCATCTCTTCTCTTACAGAGTCTGCCATTTCCGAAACGTTATCCACATTTTCCGGAACTGCATTTGTAGATATCCACCGGTTACAGACAAATTTCAACCATTTATTAAATGAACTCTCGCTGAATGTATCCGAACTTTCCCGTGCGCTGAATTATGATGCTTCCTACATTTCACGCATTCGGAATGGACAGCGAAAACCGGCAGATCCACAGGAATTTGCGACGAAAATCACCGACTTTGTTACACAGAAATATCAGGATGACTCACAGAAATCGCAGGTAGCCGCTCTGATCGGATGTGATGCAGACGAGCTTGAAGATCCAGACGCTTACAGAACTTCTCTTTTTCACTGGCTGACTGATCAGACGCAGCCTTCGAAGAATTATATGGCAGATTTTCTGGAAAAACTGGAACAGTTTGATCTCAACGAATATATCCGTGCCATTCATTTTGATGAGATGAAGGTTCCGACTGCACCTTTCCAGTTTCCGACTTCCCGGAGTTATTACGGATTAAAAGAAATGATGGACAGCGAACTCGCTTTCTTAAAAGCAACCGTGCTTTCAAAATCTGTGGAACCCGTTGCCATGTACAGCGATATGCCTATGGGCGAGATGGCAAAAGATCCGGAATTTCCAAAAAAATGGATGTTCGGTATGGCAATGATGTTAAAAAAAGGACTGCATCTCAACCAGATCCATAACCTTGACCGTTCCTTTGAAGATATGATGCTTGGTCTGGAGAGCTGGATTCCAATGTATATGACCGGACAGATTTCTCCTTATTACCTGAAAGGATCGCCCGGAAATATATTTTCTCATTTTTTAAAAGTCTCCGGCACTGCTGCGCTCTCCGGCGAAGCAATCTGTGGCTATCACAGCGAAGGGCGCTATTACCTTACAAAAAACAAAGAAGAAGTTGCACATTACCGCAAACGCGCGGACAGACTTCTCTCCAAGGCATCTCCGCTTATGAAGATCTACCGTCTGGAACAGGCACAGGACTTCCAGAATTTCCGTCTGCAGAACGCACATACGCACGGAGAGCGGCATTATATTCTCTCTTCTCTGTCACTTTACACAATGACAGATGGGCTTCTGGAACAGATTCTGGCTCACAACCAGTTAACACCAGACGAACAGGCTCAGATCATAGATTATGTACGATCTTCCAGAGATTTTTCAGAAGAGCTCCTGGCTCACAGCCCGGTTACAGAAGAAATACCACTCCTGACAGAAGAGGAATTTGCAAAATATCCGATGACTTTATCTCTTTCCGGTATGTTTCTGGAAAAAGATGTCTTTTATACATGGGAAGAATATCAGACTCATCTACATCTGCTGCAAGAATACCACGAAAAACATCCCCTGTACCACGTAAAGCCAAATTCCTCGCCTGCCTTCCGCAACATTCAGATCTGTATTCTTCGCGGGAAATATGTCATGGTATCTAAAGAGAAAGCTCCTGCGATCCATTTTCTCATCCAGCATCCGAAGATGGTAAACGCTTTTGAAAATATGATCATTCCTGTGACAGAAGAAGAGACAGCCCCTTACTGATTGTGATTCGATTTTTTAACAATTGCCAGTTACAACAGTTTTCCCCAGTCAAAAGGAAAATCCTTTCACTTATACGTTCAATCATCATTGAAAATTTCTTAACTTATAACACTGCAATACAAAGATTTGTAACGCAGAGATGCTGTGGATATATAATTTACAAGTTTTATATTATACGTTAAAATATAAACATGATTTTTAAGAAACGAGGGAAATAGAATGGCAACTACAGAAGAACATTGCACAGGCTGTGAGAACGCCTGTCCGATCAATGCATTAAGCTGTGCAAAGGGACGCGCTCTTCACGGAATTGCTGAGACAGCAACGAAAGAAACTCTTGTCCGGAAGCTGATCCGCTGCGGTGCACGCGCCGGACAGATTGCAGATGATCTCGACAGTTGGGGACTGGAAGAAGATATGGTAATCAATGGTTTGAACAGTGAACAACAGACACAATTATCCGATGCTCTGGATAAATTAGACGAATTATGGAAGAAGAATTTCGGGTAAATCAGAGAATAAAGAACTTTTCGTTTCCATAGCAAGCGAAAAAATGAAGAAATAAGAGAAAAGGCAAGGCACGATTCTTAAGAGTCATGCCTCGCCTTTTTATTTTTTATTTTTTTACCGGAAAGTACATACTTTCCTTAATTTCATTCAATCTCTATGCTCAAACTCTAAGCTGTCGCTTTCTTATCGTCCGTTTTTTCAAGCAATTTCTTCACTCCCTGAATAGCTACAAGCACACCAAGAATCAGCAGTAATACCGCAAAGATAAGCTGTAAAGTATTTCCAACATCCAGTCCGGTTGTCATGAATGCTTTGCTTAATTTAACGATTGTCATGCTAAGTGCTGTAAATGTAACTGCCATCATGAATACCATTGGTCCCCAGAGCATGAATCCCTGACGTTTTGTTTTCTTTAAGAATACAGCGCAGGCTACCAGTGCAAGTACAGATAATAACTGGTTTGCTGAACCAAACAGTGGCCAGATCTCTGCATATCCGACTTTTGTAAGTAGATAAGCAAGTACTAAAGTAATGATGGTTGCAAAATATTTATTTGTTACTACTTTTAAGAACGGACTCATGTTGTCCTGATCTACATCGTCATCAAGGAAGAATTCCTGGAAAGAAAGACGTCCTACTCTGGCTACAGAGTCAAGTGATGTCAGTGCAAATGCAGATACTGCAAGGTTGATAAGTGTAAATACAAGGCTATGTGGTAAACCAACCACTGACAGGAAGTTTGCGATTGCTCCCGCAAAAATCTGTGGCTGTGTTGTCAATCCCTGTGCTGCTGCTTCACCTTTTGCAAAAGAAGCAACTGCGATCAGTGCTATAACTGCAAGCATACTCTCCATTAACATTGCTCCGAAAGATACAGGAAGCATGTTTTTCTCATTCTTGATCTGTTTAGAAGCAGTACCGGAAGATACCAGTGAATGGAATCCGGAAACTGCACCACATGCGATTGTTACGAATAAGATTGGGAACATATACTGTCCGTCAACATTAAAGCTTGTAAATGCTTTCAGGTTGCAGGATGGATTTGATACAAATACACCAATAACTGCTCCAACGATCATGAAGATCAACAGATAACTGTTCAGATAATCTCGCGGCTGAAGCAATGCCCATACCGGCGCCACACTGGCAACCAGGATATATGCAAAAATGATGACATGCCATACTCCAAGGCTTAAGTATACCGGGAAATGAAGTCCAAGTGCTACTGCTAATACTAATAATACAATTGCTACTGCTGTGTTTACCCATTTGTTGAATTTTGTATATTTCAGGAACATTCCAAGTCCGACAGCTTCAATGATAAATAACATAGAAGTTGTTGCTACAGCTCCGTTTGCAACTACTTTTGTAATCTTTCCGGCTTCATCTGCATTGAATCCGTTAAATGTTCCGGCTACAACATCTGCAAATGCTGCTACGACCAGAATACAGAACAGCCAGCAGAATAACAGGAATAATTTCTTTCCTAATTTTCCAATATACTCTTCAATAATGTAACCGATTGTACGTCCTTTGTTCTTAACAGATGCATACATAGATGCAAAATCCTGAACAGCGCCGAAGAATACACCACCGACCAGGATCCAAAGCAGAACCGGAAGCCATCCGAAAATGGCTGCCTGGATTGGTCCGTTGATCGGACCTGCACCTGCGATTGATGCAAACTGATGTCCAAATACTACGTTTGTGTCAGCAGGTACATAATCAACTCCGTCTTCCATCTCATATGCCGGAGTTTTGGCATTCGGATCAATGCCCCATTTGTTTTGAAGATAACGGCCATACAGAAGATATGCTCCTCCGAGTACAACAATGGCAATTACCATCATCAATATTCCACTCATAAAGTAATTCCTCTTTTCTTTTTATTATTTATTAGTAATCTATATAAAAAAACGCCTTTGCTGTCCTTCCGGACAACAAAGGCGGAACTTTCCGTGGTACCACTTTGTATTATTGTAATTATTGCTAATTACAATCACTTGTTACTGTCTACCCAAAATATTTTATGCAGATTCTTTATTATAATCTGTCTGTTCAACTTCTGAATAAAATTTTCTTTAAACAGTTTCTTCTGTAACGTGAAGATTACGTCCCTGCCTACTTTTTATGCTCTTCCTGATTCCGTCTGTTCAGCGGGATGCTCCTGGGTGATATCTCAAAAGTCTTTCTGTCGTTTCACACCAACCAACGACTCTCTGAATTCCGGATGTTTTGTGACGTATCCCTTTCATCGCATTTCTTATATATATGTTTTTATCAATTTATTTTTTATACATAATGTTTTACACTTTTTTGTTTTGAATTTCAAGATTATATTTCAACAACTTTATTGATTTTTCCGAGTATTTTTTATGCATATTTATAAAATTTTCGTTAATAATATACTTTTCTGTTCCATTTACAACATGCATTTGCATTATTGTAAGAATGACCATTGAACATCAGCCTGATATTATGCTTCTTTATTCCACAGGCAATGCTTATATTCATAATGAACTTTTTAATAACATCTGCGAACTAAAAAACATTTCCTGGCAAGCACATCGTGTTTTCAGTTTTTGCCTCTGGCATTATATACTGTGAAAAGGTATAATAAATTGTAACTTATAATATACATATTCTACTGCTCCGACCTGGAGTTTACAGAATATGAAAAAGTATAATAACAGGTGATATTATGCAAATAACTTACATTAACCACAGTGGATTTTTGGTTGAAACTGCGGACTGCTACTACATTTTTGACTACTATAAAGGGGAGCTTCCAAAACTTGATAAGAGTAAAGAGGTTATCGTCTTTTGCAGTCATTTTCATCCGGATCATTTCAATCCAAAGATTTTTAAGATTCTGAATGATATGGAAATGACTTATCAGGCAGTTTTAGCGAAAGATATCAGCAAAAAGAAGTACCCGGCAGGAGTGAAGATCACAACTGCTCATCATGATCAGGAATATATTCTTGACAACGGTACGCGCATCCATACACTGCTTTCTAACGACAGTGGTGTCGCATTTATCGTCAAAACAGACGATGGCACGATCTACCATGCCGGTGACCTGAATGACTGGTATTGGGAGGGCGAGCCTGATGAAGACAACCGCCAGATGACCTCTATGTATCGTGCTGAGATTAACAAGATCAAGGGCGATCATTTTGATGTTGCTTTCGTCCCTCTTGATCCAAGGCAGGAAAGCCACTATGCAGACGGAATGATTTATTTTCTGGATAATATAGACTGCAAAAATGTTTTTCCAATGCATTATTGGAATAAGCCGGATATAATCACCAGATTCATTACCGAATATCCACAATACCCATCACGAATCAGAAATACAGAATTAGCAAAAGGAGAAGAACTATGAGCTTTAAGATGATTCACGAAAACTACAATGTGTCCGACCTGGACAAATCCATCAAATTTTACAATGATGCACTTGACTTACATGAAGTAAGAAGAAAAACTACAGACGATTTTATCATTGCATATTTAAGCAATGATTCCAGTGATTTCGAACTGGAACTGACCTGGCTTAAGGAACACCCGCAGGCATATGATCTTGGCGAATGTGAATTTCATCTGGCATTTAAAGCAGATGATTATAAAGCAGCTCACAAGAAGCATGAAGAAATGGGCTGCATTTGCTTTGAAAACCCGGAAATGGGCATCTATTTCATTGAAGATCCGGACGGGTACTGGCTTGAAATCCTGCCTTAAACAAAACGAAGGGGGGTCGACATAATTAACAAGTTATTTCACGGCATAACTCTAAAGGAAAAATGCACTGCCTTTTCAGGCAGTGCATCTTAAACGTTGCAACTGGCTGTCATTTTACAGACCCTATAGCTTTGCGTCTCAGCCTTTCGACTGATTTGCCGACGAATCTTTTATTTGTATTATATTGTACATTTTTCATTAATTCTGTTTATTATAAATATTTCATCATTGTTGGCACAAGAATGTTCATATCAACAGGCTTTGCAACATGAGCATTCATTCCAACAGAAAGAACCTTTTGTGTATCTTCTGCAAAGGCATTGGCAGTCATCGCAATAATCGGAATCCTGGCTTTTTTCGTATCCTTCATCTTTCGGATTGCTAATGTGGCATCATATCCGTTCATAACCGGCATCTGAATATCCATAAGGATCATCTTGTAATAACCGGCATCCGCTTTTTCAATCATGTCAACGCATGCAACACCATCATTTGCGGTCTCAACAATACAGCCTTCTTCCTTCAATAGTTCTGTTGCAATCTCCGTGTTGATCTTATTATCTTCGACTAATAAGATTCGAACACCATTCAAGCAATTCTTATTGCTCAGATTACTATTTTTCTTCACTATAGAGTCTTCTTTTGATGCTTTCCTGCATGGAATAGTTACTGTAAATGTGGAACCTTTACCTTGCTTGCTTTTCACTTCTATAGTTCCATCCATGAGTTCAACAAGCTTTTTCGTAATGCACATTCCGATGCCGCTGCCCTCAATATGACTGGATGTAGTGTTACGTTCTCTTTCAAAAATTTCAAAAATACGCTTTTGAAATTCCTCAGACATACCAATTCCATTATCGGTAATAGTAACGATCATATTGCACCAATCTTCTCTTTCGCAAGATTTCTGTATAACATTACAGGATATCGTACCTCCTGTATTTGTATACTTTATTGCATTGCTTATAATATTAAGACAGACTTCTGACAGGTGCGGTGCATCCATATATACATACGGATACATGATTTGTTCTGCCAGAGAGATCGTCTGGTTTTTACTTTCTGCCTGTTGTTGGAACATAATGACACAATTTTCAAAGCATTCATGGACATTCGAAACAGTGTATTCCATTTCGACCTTGTTATTTTCAATTCTTGCAATGTCCAAAACATTACCTAGCATCGACAAAAGTTCTTTTCCGCATATTTGGATTTCTTCAAGATATCTGCCAAGCTTATCTGTTTCTTTCAAATGTCTGGATGCGAGATCTGCATAGCCAATGATCGCATTCATAGGAGTCCTGATGTCATGAGACATATTATACAGAAATGATGATTTTGCTTTATTTGCACATTCTGCTTTTAATTTAGCTTCCCGCAATTCTTCCTCTTGCTTTAATTCCCGCATTTTTTCATCTGTCACATCTCGATTCGCAATCAGCACGGATGTAACATTTCCATTTTTATCATAACTCTGCGGAACAACCATGGAAAGAAACCATGATCCATTCTTCTTTTTGAATTCAGAAGACATAGATTCTTTATTATGAAGACGTGCCGCCATGGTTTGTATATCAAAAAAATCTATATACTTCTGCACAAATGGCTCTGCTATAATATCTTCTATAATCTTGAACTGAGGCTTCCAATCTGCGATATTATCTTTTATATCCAAATCTGTTTTTCGGGATCTTTTGACAAGTTCGATCTTTTTCGTTTTTAAGTTCAGCCTTGAGATTTGATAATAGGCAGTGCCTAATGCATGAAAGGCCTGCCGGTTTTTTTTCACCTGCTTTCCCAATGTAAGAGGGAACTCTTCGCCGTCCATCTGCTCCAAATCCGGTGTTGACTGATGCAGATGCTGAACCAGCCATTTTCCATTCGTCCACTTGTAGATAATCGTAAATCTTGTCTCCATTTTAAAACAGATCGAACCATCTTTAAACAGACCAATAAAATCTACTGTTCCATGTGCAAGAACATGGTCATCATCAAGCCGTTCTTCTTCCTGATGTAAATTTTGTATTTCGATTCTGCTTTTACCTCTTCGTTTTATACCAACTTTAAATGATTCTAAAAACTCATGTAGATTCGTAAACAACTCATGTTTCCCGGTTCCAATCAGACTAATATTTTCATCAAAATAATTCTCTATACCAAAATCATTTATTGATTCGGCATTAATATATATTGTCAAAAGTTGCTCTGTAAGTTTTTTGAAATCATTCATACACTTCCCTCTCCCTTAAAAAAGACTGAAAAGGCTTTAAGTTTTCTGTTTTATTTTTAAAATTTATCCACGTTTCATTCTCTTCCAAAAAAGTCTGAATATACATGTCAAATTGCTCACTTTATTATATCACAGCGACATATTATTCCGCCATCATTTTTTCATGACATATGTTCATGACAATTTCCCCAAGAAGAAATAATAATATTTTGCAGCTGTTTCCTCACCACCGCCGTGGCCGCCTTTCCACGCTGGGTTCATATCCCATGCCATCAGACACCAGTTAAGCATAGCAACCAGACAGCCCTTATATTCAAATTCCATGCCGGTTCTGATGGTTGCAACTTACAACGAGGACGGCAGCGTCAATGTCATGAATGCCGCATCCAAAAGTGTTAAATTTTGAATCATCTACAATGAGTATTTTTTGTTTCTTGTCCTTCTTATTTCTCTTTAGTGATTATTGATCAATAAATTGGGCTTCATCCCCTCCAAATTTTATATTTCTTATGGTTTTCTTCAGCAACTTCATATCAACTGGTTTTGAAATATGAGCATTCATTCCAGCAGCGAGAGTGTGCTGCATATCCTCTGAAAATGCATTGGCAGTCATGGCAATAATCGGGATCGTCTTTGCCTGTTCATGTGAACTTCTACGGATTGCCTCCGTTGCCTCATAACCATTCATAACAGGCATTTGTACATCCATCAAGATCATATCATACTCACCGGGCACGGACTGTTCAAATGCTTCCAAAATCCTTTTGCCATTTTCACAAATAGTACACTCTGCACCTTCAAGCTTTAATAATTCCATTAGGATTTCTGCATTCAACTCATTATCCTCTGCACAAAGGAAGCGCATTCCATCCAGAATATCACTATCTGTCTCATGCATTTCTATCTGTTCTGTCGAAGAAACTACTCTGTTCTCCACAATTTTTAGATTTAAGATTACTTCAAAACTACTTCCGCGATTCGGTTCGCTTTCAACCTCAATCGTTCCCCCCATCGATTCAACCAGATTTTTAGTGATTGCCATTCCCAGACCAGTTCCCTGTATTTTGTTTGTTACAGAACTTTCTGCACGAGTAAACGCGTCAAAGATAGTTTCTTTAAAATCAGCAGACATTCCCATACCATTGTCACTGACTATAAAATGATATTTTCCATATGTAGAAGAGTTTGTCTCACTTTCTTCTGCGATAAACTGGATTACTCCACCTTCCTGTGTGTACTTTATTGCATTAGACAACAGATTACTGAAAATCTGCATCAGATGAACCTTGTCGCCATTTACCCACTCATGTTTAAGGTTTTCTTTTGTGATTATAAAACTCTGATTTTTTTCGTTTGCCTGTGAATGAAATATTGTATTGAGTTCTTCTATAGAATCCAGAATAGAAAAATCAGAATATTTGAAAACTGTTTTTCCAGCTTCAATCTTGCTCATATCCAAAACATCATTAATAATTCCTAATAGATGCTGAGAAGAAATAGCTATTTTATCTGCATACTCTATAACTTTTTCTTTGTCTCCGGCATTATGTCTGATTAATGATATAATACCAATGATTGCGTTCATAGGTGTGCGAATATCATGCGACATATTGGATAAAAAATCTGTTTTTGCCTTATTTGCATTTTCAGCGGTCTGTAGAGCCTCAGTAGCAATGTTCTTAGCCTTTTTCAGATTTTTATTAGCTTCTTCCATTTCGCTTATAGCCATTGCCTGAAGCTCATTGTTTCTTTTTTCAAATTTAACTTTTTGATTTGCAATACTGAATCTGGAAATACTGTAGAATAATCCAGCAAAAAGCAAGATTATAAATCCTGTCATGAGCATTGTAGTAAACCCAATCATTTTCTGGTATTCTTTCAACACATTATCTACTGTCGCTTTTTTTACAATACAAATCAACATCGTATTGTTGCTTTCTATCGGACAATATCCCAAATAATAAGGCTCATCTTTCCCCAAAAGTTCTACTCCCTTTTTTCTCCCCGCAATCTTTTTATTCAGAGAATCAAACTCTTTTGCTGTTATAGCATAATCACTTTTCAAATGTTTCAGTAATGAATAATTTCGGAAAAAAATGTCATCCTTCTGGTTCGTATAAGTAATATTTCCATCATCATCCAACATGAAGAGATATGCACTTCCATCATATCCTCCAAGATCTAACATAGAGTCTAATTTCGAATGATCATACACTGTTCCAATCGCTGTATAAGTTTCCCCATTAATCGTATATTTCTGACATGGAATTGCTACCAAATAACCGTCTTTTTTCACTTGTTCAAATTCAAAAGCGACCAATTTCCCAATATTAAATCCGTTTCTCAAATCCAGCAAAAGCTTACTAGGCATATCAACTTTCAGTTTTGTTCCATCTGAGGTTATAGCTTTTCCATTTTCCTGTAGAAATAAAAGTGTACTCTCAGATTCTTTTTCCCATGCCTTAAAAAAGTTTCGGTTATTATCCGTTTCAAGGGATATTTTCTTCTCTTTATGCAGATAGCTCTCAACTAAATGTAACTGTCTATAGTATCCACTCACTTGCATATCATAGGTTTGTTGAATCTGTTCGACAACAGCTTCCATACTGATTTCTCCATTTACCTCAATATATGTATTCATCCTATTCAACAGAAACTTTACAAAAACAAAACTTGAAAGGATGAAAATTATGACAAACAATGGCATTATTATTTTTTTCTCTTAATTATCTCTTGTTCTATTTGCACTTTATTTTTCAACCTCTATATAGTCTTCTGGTGCTGACGGTTGCTGCCCATTTGACATGGCCGCAATCCATGCACTAGATAATGTTGTATCCCCTATTTGCTCAATAGCACATTTTGGATTAATTTTTTTCAAAATAGATTTTGTCGTATCCGTAAGAAGAATGGAATATTCTTTTTCTGTGTCTATTTTTTTATCATTTATTGTTATATCCTTTAATGAGAATCCGTTTTCTTCGTTTTTGACAATTATTTTCATACCAGATGCAATCGGCAATTCGTATTTTGTGGTTACATAAAAATTCTCATCAGCCTCTGTAAGATATTTTTTAACGAGTTCATAAACCTGCTCACCGTTGAGCTTTACAAGATATAATGGGGTATCTGAATTCTTCGCTGTCATCAGACCGACCCGGCTGCTGGTGCATTCTCCTTTGTAAATAGAAGAAGTATAATAATAATATGGTGTCAGAGCCAACTGTGCGTCATTTTCTTCTCTGATTGTAGTTAAAATAGATGATGCTGCATCTCGACCGCTCTTATCATTCAATGAAATGGAATACTCGTTTTCAAAATTCACTGTACTTTTTTCTTTTGAATCTTTACTATTCATTGCACTACGAAAAGCATTATAAGCCTGCATTTCATCCATTTTTCCTGATAATAATCCGTGAACAGCTTCAAGACTGGCATCGAATGATTTTTGAGCAGAATATCGGATATAAATAGAAGTATCCTTAATTTCTTCTTCCAAGCCTGGTACATTCTGCATCATTGATGGAACATCTGTGTTAAACGAAATCACACCACTTCCATCTGCAATCAGTTTTTGTCCCTGTTCCGAGTTCATACAATCCAGCACATCTAATGCTGTATCCAGTTTTTCCTGGTTTTTTTCCAATTCTTTATTGAATGCAATATTTAAGGATGGGAACATATACACAAAAGAACTATCTGAAGTCTGTGAAAAATAAGGAATACGAATTAGTTCCGCATCCATCTGATCTTGTAATTTTTGCATATCTGTAGGCTGTCCATGAAACATTGCTGATTTTCCTTCAACAAACATCTGAGTTCCTGTATTACTATTAACATTAATATCCTCTTCACTAAAATGCGAATCTTTAAGGAACTGACTTGTTTCCGAAAAAATTCTTTTCCATAGTACGTCGTCAAATTTTATTTCACCAGCTGAAGTTTCGGCTTTGTTTCGCCAGTCAATACCATCCAAACTTGTAAATTCACCAATCGCTGCCGCCTGAATTATTTCTTGATTTGACCAGTCTTCTGCAAGGTCCATCGAGTAAGGTTTTATACCCTTATCATAAAATTGCTGGCAAACCTGTACGTATTCTTCATAATTTTCCGGAACTTTGATTCCATACTGATCAAACAGTGTCTTGTTGGCAATAATCGTCTGCGGAAGTGCACAGATTGGCAACCACTGAATTTCATCATCTGTATTCTTATAATATTCCACTGCATAGGAATAGTACTTAGAAACCACATCATAAGAAGCAAAATCCATAAGATATGGCTGTAAATCCTGCGCATCCGTTCCAGAGAATCGACGTACTGTCATGATGTCCGGCAACTCACCATGCTCTTTAAAATAGCTATATAAATCAGTGTCATTATTTCCAATAATAAATTCAATATCCTGATCCGGAAACTGCTCATGGATATAAGGAGCAATATTTTTCATTAAACGATTTTCCCACAGATACACGGTAAGGTGATCGTCTTTTTTAGATTGTCCACATCCAGCCAAAATACCAGTTACTAAAAGTACACCTGACACCAATGCGGCCAGATAACATTTTGTTTTTTGCATACGTCAACTTCCTTATTCTTTCGATTAAAACACATTTCAATATTTTCGTTTTACAAGCCCTTTAGCTTTGTGTCACAGATTTTCATCTGCTTTGTCTCAATTCTTCTAATTATAGCATTCTATTTTTTCATGTCTATATTTTTCACGTTAATGTAAAAAAATTTTTATTTTTATTTTTTCTTTTCCCCCACTGTAAAACAGCCTCTGAGCGTTTCGTTATATAGAGGGGGACAAATAAGAGCAAGACCGCTCCTTGAAAGGGACTTATACCACAGAACAATTACTCCACACTTTAAAAGACATAAAATTTACGGATATAGAAGAACAGGGCTTCATGCCGGTATATGAACGTCAGGAAATCACTGACGATCTCCATGAAACCTGCGGATTCAGAACAGACTATCAATCGGCCATAATTTTCTGAGTGCCGCATAAGAAATCAAAAAGTTTGCGAGCCATCCAGCCGGTACAGCAAGCCAGACAAATGCAATACCAAAACGAGGAGCACAAATTAAGGCAACTGACAACCTTATTGCAAGATTTACCATATTTGCAATAAGAAATGGCCGCATGATTCCAAGCCCACGAAGGACTCCATCTGTTGCCATCTTGATACCCATGAAAATGAAAAAGTAGCCTAGCCATCTCATATAATCCCCTGATACCTGATAAGCTAAAGCAGTTCCGTCTTTTCCTAAGAATAACGAAGAGATTTGCGTATGCAATGTCTCAATAACTATAAAAGCAAGAACTGCAAAACATAAATCTAACACCAGTGCAGCATGATATCCTTTTTTGATACGTTCGTTTTTCTTTGCACCAAGATTTTGGGAAACATACGGTGAAACTGCATTTCCAATAGATATAAATATCAGTGAAAATACATTCTCTACTCTCATCGTTGCCGAATAACCCGCTAGTGCCTGTGTACCAAATGGATTTACAACCGCCTGTACAATCATCATCCCAATTGACACTGTAGACTGCTGAAGAACCGAAGGTACAGCAATTCGAAGCATTGAACGTAACTCCTGCCCGTCAAACCAGCTAAAGTGACTTTTATATCGGCGCATCCGACTAAAGAAAATCAAAAGTGAAAATACTGCAGAAATTCCTTGTGCAATAAGAGTCGCAAGGGCTACACCAAACACACCAAGACCAAGTCCAGCCACCATCCAAAGGTCCATAAATATATTTAAAACCGAAGAAAATATTAAAAGACCTAACGGAATCTTTGATTCGCCGATTGAAGTGAACATCGTTGAAAGGATATTGTACATAAACAGAAACGGAAATCCCACAAAATAAACTCGAAGGTACAATACCGCTTCATCCAATATATCAGCAGGTGTCTGTAATAAACTCATCATTGGATGGGAAAAGCAAAATCCAAACAGACCAAGAAGTATACTTAGAATCAGAAAACTAATTAATGATGTCGACACAATCGTTTTCATTTTGCTATAATCCCGGGCACCAAAATAACGGCTTACAAGAACCCCTGCACCTACACCTGCACCCAATGCTACACAAATGAATACATTCGTAAGTGCGGCGCAGGCACCAACTGCAGCAAGTGCAGATGAGCCAACAAACTGACCAACAATAATAGAATCAGCCATATTATATACTTGTTGAAAAAAACTGCCTAGAATCATAGGCATTGCAAAAACAGTCAGCGCTTTAAGAGGCGCATCTGTAATTAAATATTCATCTTTTGACATTGTCTTATTCTCCTTAGTATAAATCTGCACATTCAACAATACAGCTTTGCAAGCAGACTTTTGGCGGTTATTCCCTGTTACTATTACAAAATGTATATGCGTATTTTTATGTAATGCACGAATCCAAATATAAAGAACCTATTCATAACACGAACGGGAATAGAAAATCAAAAAGCGATCATTCTTCATGATGACTATACAGCGATAGCTCCTTATATTTTCGGAAATCGGAAAATAAAACTCGTTCCGATACCTTCGATACTTTCGACGTGAATGGTTCCATTGTGGAGATTTACAATCCAACGCACCATAGAAAGGCCGAGTCCGGTACCGCCATTTTCTCTGGAACGGCTTTTGTCTATGCGATAGAAACGTTCCCAGATTCTGTCCAGGTGTTCCTCACTTATTCCAATACCATCATCTTTCACTTCACCGACAATCTGGTCATTTTCGACCTTCAGGATAACATGGATATGTCCATTTATTTTTCCGTAATTGATGGCGTTGGTTATTAAATTCATCATCATACGCAAAATCAATGTCTGGTCGCCGTTCATAAATAAGTCATCCTGCTTTTGCAGGGTGATCTCGATATTTTTTTCCTGTGCTTTTGTCTGCAGTTCTTCTATTACGAATTCGCTTAATAAACCAAAATCCAGTTTTTCCATCAGATGCTGCTCGCCCTGTTCGTTTCTGGCGATCATTAACATTTCGTTTGTCAGCTTTGACATTCGTTTTGCCTGCTTTAAGATGACTGCAATCTCTTCCTTATCTTCCGCAGATAAGTTTTCATTTTCCAATAAGTACTCACACTGGGAAATGATAACAGCAACGGGAGTCCGCAGTTCATGGGATACGTCTGATGTGAATTGACGCTCCTTCTCAAATGAAAGTTCCAATCGCTCGAACATTCCGTTAAATTTCTCCGACAATTCGTATAATTCATCTTTTGCTTTTGGCAGAGACAATCGTTTGGAAAGATCTTTTCCATTGCTGATGTTTTCAACTTCATCGCAGATAAGATCCACCTGTCTCAATGCCCGTTTGATCATAAAATATCCGATGACCCCGATCAGAATAATAAGTAATGGAAATACAATCAACAGCATTTTCTCGGATGTCTGCATGAAAAGTTCTATAGAATGTACAGAGGTAATTCCTCGTACCCATATTTCGTCATCATCACCGTAAGTATAAATGCTGTCATATATCATCCATTTTCGATTTGATCCGGTTATCATTCGCGGTGTATTCGACTTGAGGATAGTTTCTTCTGGAAATTGGGTTGGAATTGTTCCATAAAGTAAGCGTCCGTTTTTATCATAAATACAAAACATAATACCGTCATCGTAAAATTCGGTATCGCCGTCAAGATAAAAGGAATCATCCTGAAAATTAATATTTGAAGAGAAACCGGTCACTGCGGCACTGATTTCTTCTTCTGTCGCAGAAATTCCAACCCTATCCACAAAAAGAAGGACGAAAACTAAAATAGTCCCAAGAACTACGGCAATGATTCCGGTGTACCATAGCGTAATTTTTTTCTTGATCGTCAGCTGTTTCATTCGTTTTCCCTCATTACATATCCGACACCGCGAACAGTGTGGATGAGTTTTTGTTCATATTGTGCATCGATTTTTTTTCGCAAATAGCGAATATATACGTCGATCACATTGGAACCACCTTCAAAATCAAAGTCCCACGCATTCTGCTCAATCTGCTGTCTTGTCATTACGATATTTTTGTTGCGCATAAGACATTCCAAAACCATAAATTCTTTTGCAGAAAGATCAATCTCATTCCCGGCTCTTGTAACCTTTCTTGTGTCACGATCCAGAATAAGATCTGCTATTTTTAGTTGATTGGATGTAAATTGTGGCTTTCTACGCATCATGACACGGATTCTTGCAAGCAGTTCTTCAAATGCAAATGGTTTGATCAGGTAATCATCGGCACCAAGATCCAGTCCTTTGACGCGATCTTCAATGCTGTCTTTTGCTGTCAGTAACAGAACCGGTGTATCATCTTCTCGCCGCCTTAATTCTCTTAAGATTTCATATCCGTCCTTTCCCGGCAACATGATATCAAGAATAATACCATCGTAGGAAGTCATATCGATATAATCCATCGCTTCCAGACCATCCCCACAGGCATCTACACTGTAATGTTCCTTGACAAGCCTTTTTTTGACAATGTTTCTTAAATCATTTTCGTCTTCTACAATCAGTAATCTCATAATGTAATTATTATAATACCAATCGTTTTCTGGTGCTAGAGCCCTTTTTTTCATTTTCTGAAATTACTATTTGTTTTAATCTTTTTTTAATCTTCCCCCTATATGATACATATAACAGCAAAAACAAAACACCCAAGAGCCGAAAGGAGAATATGTTATGAAAAAATTATTAGTAGTTTTATTATCCCTCACATTAATATTTGCTTTTACAGGATGCACCTCATCCAATAATGAAGCTGCAGAAGATATGGAAATTAAGACACAGGAAGTTGTAACATCAAATACAGATGACGATGATGATAACATCAGTAACACAGAAAACGCAGTAGAGAATGTGAACGAAAAGGATTATGATTTCTCTTCTTATGAAAACGATATCCGTAATATAACAAAAAGTGTAAACAAGGCAAAAAGATCTACAAATGCATCTGAGAATCACAAACAATTTTACACTTTGAAAAAACAGATAGACGCAGTCGATGATGAACTGGATAAACTTGATGATGAATTTGAGCATGCTTACCAGATGAAAGAGATTAGCTTCGAGACATACAAAGCGAGAGAACGCGCGATTGAAAAACTGGAAGATGAACTGGAATTAGCAGAAGAAGCGCTGGAAAACAAATACGGCATTGATGATTAATTCCGTCTGGGCTACAAGAATGTGGCAGAACTTTCTTAATTTCTAAAATCGGGTAGGAGGTAGATAATTATTTTATGAAAATTTTGTATTTTTCTGAAATTTAGTACAGAAAAGAGCATATGGCTTTTCTCCACATGCTCTTTTTTAGTAAACTGTTAATAGACATCAGATATAATAAGATTCGATCATTATTCTGTCATAGATCAGCAACAGTTGGGAGAGATTGTTTCTTTTCCCGCCTTTTTCTGATTTACATCCCCGAATAAGGGGTGACAACAGAGCGAAACCCAAATGTTAGCTGGAAATTGATCATTTTTCATTTCCCAATTGCAATTTTATAGGACTCATTATACTCTTTTTCAATTACTCTGTCACCGGCTCTATCCAACTAATCGATTGGAAACGGATTTGAAATAAGGTGATCTGTAATTATAATTTTCGTTATTTACACTTATCCAGCCAGCCTTCTTTCCATACTTGAACTCAAGATAAATCTTTCCGTTAGAGAGTGTAAGCTTTTTCAAAACTACTTTCTTTCCTGCCGGAACTTTACATGCGACTTTACTACCGTTATAGAGGTTTACTTTTTTTGCAGTTACAAAAGTGTTTTTCTTAAATAATTTACTGTAGTAATCGTTGCGGTCATTGCCGATTATACTTTTTACAGTAGATGTTGTTGTATCTGCTAATACAAGCTTGTTGTTGCTTACTCGATAATCCATCGTCCAATTGAGCCAACCTGTTTCAGCCGGCTGACCTGCATGTTTGAGCGTCAGGCTGTTTTTCTTTGCAGATACGATCTCGCATGCTGTATCATCTAATTTACTTACACATACAAACTTTTTGGATTTGTTATCATATCTGTAAATTTTGTTGTCATTGATACAGTCATTATCACCGATCGCCATCAGTCGGTCATTTTTTGCGGACAGTTCATACATGCTATCCTTTTCTGTTCTCTGCTCCTGCGTTTGCTCTCGTTTGATTTCTCCCTCCGTATCTTCTTGGCACAAGCAGGACAATACCTTGATGCACCAGAGCCCGGGACATATTCAACGCCGCACACCGTACAATTTTTAGCGGGCATTGCTGCCCACCGTTTTGTAGGTATGATATGTAATTCATCGACAAAGCCGATGAATTTATAGTAAATCTTGATTTCCTGCTTCACTGTTCCGTCTGCCATCTTCTCACGCTCCGAAACAAGTATCTTGTCTATGAGTGCGTTTATAACTGTTGCATCCAGTTCTTTTAAGCCTTGATAATTTCGGATAAGGGCGAGGAAGTCACGGATTCCCCGTGATTTCTCGTAGCTTTCATTAAGAGTTTCCGTCACCTCTTTCAGCCTTGCTTCAATTTCAAGCTGCTCTTTCT
Source organism: Dorea sp. AM13-35 (assembly GCF_003473885.1). Lineage (NCBI taxonomy): Bacteria > Bacillati > Bacillota > Clostridia > Lachnospirales > Lachnospiraceae > Dorea > Dorea sp. AM13-35. The sequence continues at coordinate 14,899 of NZ_QUCZ01000005.1, read as the reverse complement.
GGTATTTCCCCGACATCATCTCAAAATTCCGCTCGGTAATACGCTCCATGACCTTATCCTCGTAGAGAGAGGAAAACAGCCTGTCCAGTTCCGCAAGGCGTTTGTTCAGCTTCTTACGTTCTTTCTCTAATGCTTTCGCCCTGCTCTGGTCTGTTTCCGTGAGCCGCTTTTCTATGGCCCTGACCGCCTTTTCATCATTCACTGCCATATCCGCAAAACAGTTGATGTCGGCAAGAACGGCATTGAATAAATCCCTTGCTTCTATATTGTGGGCACTACACTCGCTTCTTCCGTTTCTTGCATAATTATTACATGAATACTGTACACAGTCGATAATCTCTGGGCGTTTCCTCCTGTGTACGTTCATTGCCCGCAGAGCACATCCGCAGTCCACACACTTGATAACGCCTGCAAAAATATTTACAAATCCTCCCTTGTTCTGTGGAAGCCTACGACTTGTAATAAGCTGTTGGACAATATCAAATTCCTCCTGCGTGACTATTCCCTCATGGGTATTGGGTATCACTTCCCATTCTTCGGGCAGCTTAGAGGGGCGTTTCTTGCTTTTCATATTGGCGGCAATCCGTTTGTAGCCTACAAGATTTCCCGCATATATCGGGCTTCTTAAAATGCTCCTCACGCTGTTCCCACTCCAAATATAGCGTTTGTCCTCGTTCCCCTCAAAATGACGTTCAAAGCCTGTTTCGCCACGCTCCGCCGCATAAGCGGCAGGGCGTAGGATATGCTGTTTATTAAGATGTCTGCAAATTTTGGCAACTCCATTCCCTTTTAATGCAAGGTCGAATATCTCTTTTACAACATGTGCCACTTTATCATCTATCAGCAGATGGTTGTGGTCGGCAGGGTCTTTGATATAGCCATAAGGGGCGGTAGTTCCCATGAATTTCCCCTGTTGAAACCTCGCCCGATATGCCGATTTTATCTTAACAGATATGTCAGCGGCATACATTTCGTTTAAAATGTTGCGGAAAGGCGTGATGTCCATAGCAGATTTATTCAAGGTATCTACGCCGTCATTGACCGCTATATACCTCACGTTATGCTCTGGGAAGAAAACTTCCAGATATAACCCACAATCAAGATAGTTTCTCCCCAGACGGGATAAATCTTTCGTAATCACGCAGTTTATCAGACCGCTTTCAATGTCTTTTATCATATTCTGGAAACTTGGTCTTTGGAAATTTGTACCAGAATAACCATCGTCCACATACGTTTTTGCTATGTGCCATCCCTGCTTTTTCACATAATCCGTGAGGATGGATTTCTGTGTCGCAATGCTCGCACTCTCGTTATCCGTACCATCGTCTTTAGATAAGCGGCAATAAATGCCGACTAAATAGATTTTCTTTTCTTCTTTGATTCCTGCCATACTGTAAAACCTCCGTATCTGTCCTATCTGTTTTCATGTCCCATTGCGTACATTCTAAGCGGACAGCCCCTCATTGTCGAAGGTGTCGCCCTCGGCAATCTTCTTCCGAATATCCTCGGAGATAATCGGGACAAACGCTTCTGTAACGGTCTGTGTGCCGACATATTCACGGCTGATTATCATCTGCACTGGTGCTTTTGGCACGATACGCTTTCTCTTTTTATCTGCTTTCTTATCCTCGCCCATACTTAAATCTTCCTTTCCAGACAGGGCAGGGAAGAGTTTGGAAATGTCCCCGCCCTGCCAATCAGATACCATTAATCCTCGCTGTTTAATTCTTTCTGTAATGCTTTAAGGAGTGCCGCCGCTTCATCAGCGTTCAGCGTGATTCCCTTGCCGCACTTTTCACGGTTCGGGGAAAAGCTGCGGATGTCATACTTCGGCTCTTTCCCATTCCATGAAATGAGATTGATTTCCTTTGTGTAGCCACTGTCGCCCGTAGACAATACTGCGATTTCCTTTACGATTTCATACTGGATTTCTCTCATTCTCCATACCTCAACTCTCTGTATTTACTTCCCGAAAAAAGAAGATTAGCGGCTGTCACGGTTGCGTTTCCTCTGCAACTCACGCTCCAAAAGTTTGATGATGGTTTCCTCCATCTGCTTCGGCGTTGTGTTCTTCGGAAAGTATTTTTTCAGCTTGCTTGTGTTGATTTTCAAGGTTTCTTTCTGGTTGCCCTTTTCCTCCGTCATAATCGCAAATATCGTATCCATGTCAAGCCGCCCGCTCTGGCTTAACTGTTTCATCCGCTGTGCCTGTGAGAGTGAGGGCGTTGCTTCTTCGCTCTCCATCGTGGCAAAGAGGTTTTCCTGCTCGTCTTTCTTCAAGAAGGACAGTTCCACCGCAGGCGTGAGGGCGATTTTCCCCTCGTCCACCATCTGCAAAATCGGCGGTATCAGTTCCGTCAGGCGGATAAAACGCTGCACGGTCATCCTGCCCACGCCGAAGCCCTGTGCCACCTTGTCGTCCGTCCGCAACTTCGTCACAACTTGTGACGAGGTTAAGTCTGTGCGGAAACCCTGCCGCTTCATGGCTTCGGATTTCATCTTGTAAGCAAACGCCCGCTCCGATGGCAGGATATTCTCACGCTGCAAATTGCTGTCTACAAGGGTGATGATGGCTCGGTCACGGTCTAAGGGCAGGACAAACGCAGGCACGGTATTTATCCCTGCAAGTTCAGAAGCACGGACACGCCGCTGTCCTGCAATCACTTCATAACCGTCCCCGTCCTCTTTCGGGCGTGTGATTATCGGCGTGACAATGCCAAATTCCTTGATGCTTTCCGCTAACTCTGACAGTGTTTCATCTTCTGCCACATGAAACGGATTGTCGGGGAACGGGTACAAGTCTTTGGTCTTTAACACCTTAAAATCCTGTTTCTTCATTCACATATCTACCTTTCTTTCGCTCTGCTTCTATGATTTTTCTGCAATTCTTCCAACACTTCGGGCGGTATTTTTGACAGCAGCCGCCCCATCTGCTCGTTGGTTCTCTGCAATTCAAATATCTTCTGATTCGCTTTCTGCACCTTTAGTTCCTGCTCGTACTTTTCATCACGCATACGCCCCGCATAGTCTGATTCCTGCCCAATTCTCTCTTTCAAACTGTCGATATACGCCTGCTGTTTCCCGATTTCCTTAGAGAATTTCTCCACGTCTGGCAGCCATGCAGAGAGTAAATCTAACGCTTTATCCCTTTTCTTCCCTGCGTTAAAGGCGTTGATGTCGGATAGGGCAGACACGATTTCTTCATACTGTTTATCAAGCCTGCCGCCTAATTTATAGAGCCATGTGGGGACGTGTTTCCGCTTGGTTTCCATTGAGGACTGCCCCCGTTCAAGCTGATTCCACCGTGAGGACATCCGCTCATGGTAGGCGGTCTGCCACTCGGATAATGATTTCTGGTTGCCTAAGATAGCTTTCGCTGACAGCTTATTGTCTGGCGTAATCGGCACAAAGCAGAGGTGCATATGGGGCGTTCTCTCGTCCATATGGACGACAGCGGAGAGGATATTCTGCTTTCCAACACGCTCCGAAATGAAGTCAAGAGCCGTCTGGAAATACGCTTTTTGTTCTTCGGGCGGTAACTGGTTCATAAATTCTGGTGAAGCTGTGATGAGCGTTTCCACCATCATCACGCTGTCTTTCCTTGTCCTGCACCCCGCTTCGGCTACCATGCGGTTAATCTCTTTCTTGTAGGTGTACTTTGGTGGTGCTATGAGATGGTAATTGTTTTTAGAGCGTTCCATATCTATATCTGGGTTGCTTTTGTAGGCTTCTTTCTTCCGCTCGTTGTGGCGTTCACAAGCCGCAACGCCGCCCGCTTTTCGTTTCTGGAAACGCAGGATTGCATAAGGCATAGGCGGATTCCTCCTTTCTTTCGGCGGGTGACCGTCCTTTGGGGTGACAGCGGTGACGGTGGTGACAGCAGTTTTGGGATACCCCCTGCCGACTGCCGCAACTGTCACCCTCACCCCCTGCATGACGGTCATGTCGATGATGACGGTGTTTTTGGGATACCCCCCTCGCAAGAGCCGTCACCGTCATGCCGCCATTCTTTTATCCGAAGCCGTAAGGCGTAGGATAGCAGGGCACAGCCCTGCCTTAAGGGAGTCCAGAGGGAACGTCTGGCACACGACTTTGCAGGGCAAAGTGTAGTGTGTTACACCCTGTAAACGCAGTCGGAAAAATCGGAATGATTTTTCTGACCGCAGGGGTGGTTTTACACGACCGAAAAGGGCGAGTAAATCTCACGCCTGCATTTTGCGTTTACGGGGTGTTCTCCCGTAGGGATGACAGCGGCAGGGTATCCTAAAATCACTGTCACCACCGTCACTGCTGTCACCCGCAGGGCAGAGCCGCCAGCTTTACATGGCTTTAAGCGTCAATGACAGTAACAGGGGGGTATCCTAATATCGCTGTCACCACCATCACCGCTGTCACCCGCCCTCCTTGCAAGGGCAATCCGCCTGCCGTCTTTCCTGCGGCTGTACTGGTAGCAGATACGGTTCTCGCTTAAAAATGTGGTGCGGTATTCATTCAGCCATTTCGTAATCACCGTGGGTATGGTTTCCGTTTCCCCCATAGCGGCTAACAGTTCCGTTGCCGTGCCTATCCATTCTTCCTTATCCCTCATAAAATCCACCAACCGAAAAAGGACATCTGGTATCGTTTCTTTCGCAAGCTGCTCCTGCGTTTTCCGCTCCACAAGTTCCCAACTGCAATCACGGAAACGCAGCGTGTATTCCTGATAGGGCGTGTCCCTGCCCGTCACATACAGCTTGGCGGTGTCGGATGCCCGTTTCTCCTTTTCCAGAACAAAGGTAGCGTCCGCACTCCCCGTTAAGCCTGTCGTCCCAGACACCTTGTTGAACACATCGCTGTCATTCTGCTTTCGGATGTGGTGTACGACAATGACCGCCAATGAATGCCTGTCGGCAAAGTCTTTGATTAGTGAGATGTCCCCATAGTCGCTTGCGTAGGCATTGTCTTTTGAAGCTGTACGGACTTTCTGCAAAGTGTCAATGACAATAAGCCTGCTGTTTGGGTAATCTTTCAGATAATCTTCAAGCTGCACGATAAGACCGTCTGACAGCTTGCAGCTTGCCACGGCAAAGTGAAGCCGCCTGCTCGCTTCGTTCGTCAATCGGAACAGCCTGTCCTGTATACGGCAGAACGTGTCCTCAAGGCAGAGGTAAAGCACGTCGCCCTCCATTGTCGGCATATCCCACAAGGGAAGTCCCTGCGACACGCATAAACATAGCTTCAGCATGAGCCAGCTCTTTCCTATCTTCTGTGAGCCGCAGAACAGCGACAAGCCTGTGGGGATAAGGCTGTCCACCACAAAGGACGGCTTCTCAAGCGGTTCATAAAGGAGCGTTTCGGCGTTGACTGTCTGTAACTTCTGCATGGCTTTCCTCCTTTCGGGCGGTGTTTTTGTTTTCGTTGCACATAGGCGTTGACCTCCTTAAAAATAGATTTACTCCCACGAAGAAAAAGTGAGAGTATGTAATGCCGCCAATCCCACACAAATAAAAAACAGATTTCTTTTTCGGGCGGTGTCGGTCACGGTTGGAGATACTTCCTCATTTCCGCCTTTACTTTCTCCTTTGCAATCGCAACAGATTTCTGTATTGCCGAAGCGGTGCAATGCTCCATAGCGGCGATTTGGTAAAAATTGAACTCATACTCGTAGTAGAGCAGGAAACGCCGCCTTTGTATCTCTGGCAGTCCGTCAACCGCCTTACAGAGCAGTTCTGCCCGTTCTGCCTCAATCATTTGTTCCTCTATGCTCTTAGGCAGCTTCAACGCCCGCCTGTTCAGCGTTTCGTCCCATACTTCCGAAAACTCCCTGTGCCGCTCGTCCCATTGGAGGAGATTCCTGTTCCTGCGTTCCATCTGCCGAAACTCCATAAAGAACTGTTCCGACACTTCCAACTCGTGGGATTTGCCCTGCCCGTCCTTAAAGCTGATAAAATACCTTGTGCCGCTTTCCGTGGATTCCTCCCGAAGCGTGTACGCCTTAACTCTGTATGCCATCCCGCTTGCCTCCTGCAAAAAATAAGTGAGGGGATTTCCATCCCTCACCCAGTAGCCCGCAGGACGGCAGGCTGTTTTAGACGCTATAAAATTTTCGTAGCTTCTTCCGCAGATGGTCTAACCTCGCATAGATGGCACCAGTCGTCAAATGCACGAGCGGGGCAATCTCCTTTGTGGAATACCCCTGCATTTTCAGCAGGACGATTTTCAAGGTACGCCCGTCCACCGCGACTAATACTTGATAGAGATTTTCGCTCTCAATCTCGTCCAGTAACTCCGCAACCGTACCCACTTCCGTCTGCCGCTCCCTGTCTGCCATGTCCTCAAGGTATTCCGCAATGTCATTCGTCCATCGGTAAAACCGCCTGTTGGAATTGAAGTCTGCCCTGTCCGCAATGCGTATCTGCTCAATGGTCGCTTCATCAACGCCGCACTCACGCAGCAGCTTTTCCTCCGCTTCTTTCCAGATACGCCATTTCCTGTCCTCCCGTCCGTGGTTATATGCCATGCTTCTTTTCCTCCAATCAGAATTGATTGAGAGGGCAGAGAAAAACCCCCTCATTTTCCCAAAGGAAAAAACAAGGGGGCTGAACGCCTTAAATTTTAATTTTCTATTATCTTTCTTAGTTTTCTTAGGATTCTGGCTTTGCGTTTGTTCACAACGCTCTGGGTTATGCCGAACCTCGCCCCGACTTCACGCTCAGAAAGTCCGTCAAAAAAGATTGCCTGTATCAATTCCTGTTCACTATCCGACAGCAAAGGCAGGGCGGCTTTCAGCCTGTCCACCATAACCGCATTGACAACGGTTTCCGCAATGTCTGCCGCTTCATCAGCGATAAAGTCTAAAGGCTTCCCCTCGCTGTCCGTAAATCCATCCAGAGAAAGCAGGCTGTTCTTCGTATCTAATTTTTTCAGATAACGCCACCGTTCCTTATCTCGGTAGAAGTCCGTGTATTGCTCCCTCACGACTTCAAGCAGACAGCCTTGAATGGGGATAAACAGCTTGTCCATATAGGTCTGGTCGGATTCCCTGCGGCGGCAGAAATCCGTATAGGACAGTTCCACATATCTGCCGCTTTCCTTGATATATACCTTTCTCGGTGCGTATTTCACTGTAAGTACCTCCCATCTGAATTTTTGAAATGTTCAAAATCCAGATGGAGAGGTGGCGAACGACACCTAACACCACTAATAGCCCTATGGCACTTTCCAACAAAAATCGACAAAAGAAAAACCGCAAAGGCTCTATGACCTTTACGGTTATGGGAAATATTAATTCTGTTGTATGGAGATTGTACTTCTACATTCAAGGCAGGAAGTGCCGTTGCATAGGCAGAAATTTTTTTAACTGGTTTCCTGCCGTTCTCTGATATGCTATGTATTGATAAATTTTGCTTCGTATGAGCAGATAGATAACTGCCCGAAAAAAGGACATAAAAAAATCCCTCCAAATTTAAAAACAAATTCAGAGGGTAATTTAGGGTATAACAAAATAACCCACCCGAATATCGTTTTTTTTATTTGGTGAGTTTGTTCTTTCAAATACGAAACAAATGCTCATGTACGGTAAAGTATCACAAGAAAATTATGTCGAATTGACAGCCGCCTCCGCTATACCGAATAAGGAAATAAAGAGTCCTCAAATTTTGCGCTACTAAATGAAGACGAGCGGAAGTAATCTCCCGCTCGTCAGTAAACTTAACTATGCCATATCAATCCCGCTTCTTTCCCGCCACCGGCACTAAGAACAGCGCGGGCAACAGCAGGAAAGCGGTACAGACCAGCCCCCAGGGTATGGACACCTGCTGGGCTACCAGCCCCACAATAGGCCCGCCGATGATCTGCCCGAAAGAGTCCAGCTGTCCGCTGGTGGAAAAGACTGTGGCGCGCATTTTCTCATCCACTTGGTCGTTCATCCAGGCGGCCAGCACAGGCTCCTTGATGGTGCGCATAAGCCCCGCCAGCAGGAACACCAACAACATGAACCAAAAGCTCCGCCCCACCGCGAAGAGAACCAGGAACAGGATATACCCGGCGCTGGTGGACATGACCACACTGGTTCGGCTGACAGTCCCTTTTTTCTCCATGCGGGCGATGAGCAACTGAGAAGCCAGAATACCTAAGCCGTTGCCGATAAGACTGATAACACCGAACCAAGTGACGCTGTTCAGCGGCCCGATAACGGGTATTACCGTGTCATCCAGAAAATGAGCGGTGGAGAGCCGGTCAAAGCCTTCACTGGCAAGTCCCCCGCATAGTGTGATTGCTAAGAGCGCCAGCAACACAGGTGCGCCTTTCACAAAGCCCAGGTTGAGCTTGAACAGGCAGACAAAGTCTTTAAGCAAGCCCTGCCGTTCCTCAATAGCAGGGGAGAAGTTGGTTTCTGGCATGATGCGAACCATCACCAGCCCCAACAACAAGCACAAACTGCCCCCCAAGATGAGAGGCATTTGCAGGTTTATGTTTCCCAGCAGTGTGCCCAGCACCACGCCCAGAACGCCGCCGATTTGCCCCATTTGACTGCCCCGCAGGAACACCTTGTCTATGGGTTTGTCCTCTTCCTCCGAGGCAATCCACGCCTCCAGAGCGCCGGTGATGAAGGTATCACCGCAACCCCAGACAACCTGGGCCAGCAGAACCGGCGCGAACCACGGTAGCGCACCCTCCATCAGAAAGCCCAGGCCGTAGAGGAACATTCCAATCAGCACCGAGCGCCGACGGCTATACAAATCCGCCACCACACCGGTGGGCATCTCGAACAGAAAGCAGGAGGTCTCCTGAACCGTCCCTACCAGGACAAGCTGGAAAGCATCCAGCTGCACCACCTCCAGGTGGTACACGATGGAAAGCACTGTGGACATAGAAACCGCCAGGGAACAGACAAATCGGAACAGCAGGTAGACAGAATATGCCTTTGAATTTTTAGCAAACATGAAGTTACATTCTCCTTTCAAATCTCATTTTATATGACTTTTGCAAGCTGTTAAGCTAACTTGTGGAACATATGCCGAACCTTATCTATACGGCTATTCGGGCGGCGGGGTTGGCAAATAAATTTACCAATAGCTGGCTGGTATCCTTTTAACTCTGTCAAGCAGACTCCCTGCCCATTTGTGAAATAAGTTAAATCGTTCCTGTATTCTTGAATACATCTAGCAGGGATTTCTCCTTTCAGAATGACCTCGTCATTCTTTATCTGAGTACTTACAATATCTGCACAATACCTTGGAGCATCATGATACGCCCGTGAGAGATATTCCTGCGGTGCATAAATTTCAAAGTGGAGATATGGCTCTAATAGTTCTGTCCCTGCTTTTTTTAAAGCCTGCTCCAATACGATAGGGGAAAGCAGCCGAAAGTCTGCGGGGGTACTTACAGGACTATAATACAATCCATATTCAAAACAGATTTTACAGTCTGTCACTTTCCATCCATACAGCCCCTGCTCGCAGCCATAAAGAACCCCCTCCATAACCGCATTTTGGAACGATTGATTTAAATATCCAAGTGAAACTCTGCTTTCATACTGCACTCCGCTTCCAATAGGGAGCGGCTCTATGGACAACCCGACAGAAGCCCAGAAAGGATTTGGCGGGACTTCTATGTGGATGGTATATTCTGCTTTTCTAAGCGGTCTTTCCATATATATAACAGTAGGCTCTTTTATTTCTGCCTCCACATGATATTTTTCCTCAAGGATGGCACAAATGACTTCCATCTGCACATTCCCCAAAAAAGATAACATAATCTCATGGGTAACAGTATCAATGTCAAAATGCAAAAGAGGGTCTGTATCAGCAATCTCTGCGAGGGCATTTAACAGGGCTTCCCTTTGCTCCGGCTTTTGCGGCTCTACCGTTGTCCGAAGTAATGGCATGGGATTATCAATCCGTGTTTTGTGAGGCAGGAGTTTTTCATTTCCCAGGATATCGTTCAGTTTCAAAGTATCATCAGCTAAAATAACAATTTCTCCCGGACAGGCATGGTCAGCCGGGACGATTTCACCGTTTGTCGGAACACACATCTCTGTGATTTTTATTTTCTCTTTTTCAGATATTCTAATAACATCCCTCAAATGCAATGTTCCGCTATATATACGCACATAAACAAAACGCCGCCTTTTCTCTGAATATTCAATCTTAAAAACCTGCCCGCATAGTTCAGATTGACCTTCAGGCGTTGATGAATAAAATTTACTGGCAATTACTTCTATAAGCTGCCGAATCCCCAGATTGTTTTTAGCGCTTCCGTGATAAACGGGAAATAACGTTCCGTTTTGGAATCTCCTGTTTTCTTCCTGTTCCAGTTCTGACATTTTAAACGGTTTCCCTGACATATATTTCTCTAATAGTTCATCGTTTCCCATAATTACCGCATCCCACTGTTCCATATCGTCATTGTCCGTTACATTTATATGGGGATGCTGCCCAACCTTTTGCTTCACTATAATTTCCGAAGAAAGCTTTGCTTTCATTTCTCGATATACCATTGGCAAATCAATCCCCTCTTGGTCAATTTTATTGATGAAAAAAATTGTCGGAATCTTCATTGTCTGTAGTGCATGAAACAGTATACGGGTCTGTGCCTGTATGCCATCCTTTGCAGAAACTAATAATACTGCTCCGTCTAATACGGATAAAGAACGGTATACTTCCGCCAAAAAATCCATATGGCCTGGCGTATCTATAATGTTGACTTTTACATCCTCCCACTGAAAAGATGTCACTGCTGTCTGGATAGTGATTCCCCTTTGACGCTCCAAATTCATTGTATCTGTCCTTGTTGTGCCTTCATCTACGCTCCCTAGTTCTGCAATTGCACCACTGGTATACAATAAACTTTCCGTTAATGTTGTCTTTCCTGCGTCAACGTGAGCCAGAATGCCTAAGTTAATTATTTTCATGTGATTTTCCTCCTATCAACACCCAAAAAAGGGCATAAAAATACCCAGTGATAAATACTCCTATCACTGGGTAAATAACTCCAATAGCCCCAAAACACTTATATGTTTTCGGGCATATAAAATTACATGATAAAAGTATTCTTAAACTGGGTACAAAAAACTAAGCCCCATATTAAAAGTGAAACGAGACTGCTACTTTTTGTTCCCACTATCAAATTGACAGTTTATTTAAGAATACCTTGCCGCATATTTATTAACTCCTTGTATAATACTGAATCTAATTATATTCCTTAACCCTTTATTTGTCAAGCTGACAAACTAAAGCAGAAAAAGCGGCAGGATTTCCCCCTGCCACTAATCATCTGTTTATGCAAAAATAATTTCCTTTTCCACAATCTCCCTCGCACAAGCCCTTATGTTATTGAGGCATCCTGTCCATTCTAAGGCGTTTTCTGCCTTTAGCTGTTCCGTTATGCCCTGTGCCTGTTTCATACCCTCTATGAGCCTTTCAAAGCGTTCCTGTGCCTGTCTGTTGATGTCGGCAAGGTAGGCGTTTAGCCTGCCGCTTGTAAGAAGATTGGTGTATGTAACTTTACGGTACTGTTTTAGATAATCTAAATGCCGTTGCCCCCAGATGCCTATTGCCTGTTCTTCTTCGGCGGGTACAGTTAAGCACGGTATCAAATAATCCCCTTGCCTTTCGTATTTGCCGCCCAGTTCCTCAAATAATGATTTTGCCATTGTCTGTTACCTCCACATTCTTTTTTATTTTGAATGTCCGCAAAATCCGTCCTACATCAGCTGGACGAATTCATTTTTATTTGTCATTCTGGCATACTTCGCATTCACAGAGTTGATGCCCTGATTTGCATAACTCTTAGAATATGCCAGCTTATTATTTACTGTGATTTTCACTCGACTTACACAATCATCTTTTCCTATGATTGTTTTTACGAGTATCTTATCCATCTTACCATCGCCGGTAACATCCGCCGATATTTCCTTTTTGACCGGCACATTTCTTACAGATGCCGCCTTCGTCATCGTCGGAAATGCCAGACACATAGATGCCACAATGGCACAGGACAAAGCTACTTTTACTGATTTGAAATAAGTATTTTTCATGATGATTTCTCCTTCTATTGCACTACACAAAAACACTGTTCTAATATAAAGATATGCTCTTCATTTACGAAATTATTATAGCAAACAATTATTAAAAATATAGAATAATATTCTTAATATTTCTTTACATTTATCAATCCAGATGATAGCGTGGTTTTCCAACGCTCTTCTTTCCATATTCGATAGCTTCCGCCGGGCAATAGCAGATGCATGCCATACAATGTGTACAGGCATCACAATCTGCGCTGTTCCCATATACTGCCATTTCTTTTTCTCGGCAAGCCTGCGATTATATTTTGCTGCATCTCCGATTTCACTGCCACAATCCATCACAAACCAGATTCGCTTCGCACCTGTAAGCTTTCATTTTTTCATAAAACCTATTCTGTTTTTCGATTTCTGTGCTATAATGCTTTATTGTAAAAATTCCCATAGACAAAACGAGGTGAACCAAGTGAAAAAAAAAGCACTTGTGCCTCTTATCACTTTTTTACTGGGCATATGCCTTGTTAGTTTGATTGTATACAAAACAGACACCCACGAAAAAGAGCAGAGACACATAACAGCACAATTAAACGTAGCCACCTATGGCGAACGAATAAAGAATGAAATTACAAATGGAATTGAGATCACAGATACCTTGAAGCAAATCTTAATAAGTGAAGATGGCGAAATCCATCAGTTTGAAACAATTGCAGGAAATCTTATGTCTGATTCTATTGAAAGTGTACAGCTCGCTCCTAATGGTGTTGTTACAGATATTTATCCGGCTAATGGAAATGAGACAGGTAAGATTGATTTGATCCATGATAAAGACCGCGGAAAAATTTCCTGTTACGCAAGAGACAACCATACAATCATTACGCAGGGCCCCTTCAAATTAAAACAGAGAGGATATGGAATTGCAGTCCGCAATCCCGTATACCTGAAAGATAAAAACGGACATGAGTATTTCTGGGGATTTACTATTGTTATCCTGCGTGTTCCGGATATTTTTTCAGATTCAATCAGTGCACTTTCAAATTTTGGATACGAATATAAAATTTCAAAAACAGTCGCTCCATGGAGTGATACTTATAAAGTGGTTTATCAATCAGATGGGCAAACAAATCATCCTGTTTCTTATACATTTACAATAGGAGATGAAAACTGGAAATTTGAAGTAAGTCCTAAAAGTGGATGGAGAAATGCCACTCTACTGATAATCATCATCGGAATGTTTCTTACAATAAGCCTTCTCCTGTCAGTTCTTACCAGAATATGGTTAGTAGAAAATGAACATAAGAAAAAGTTTCAGATACTGGCGCGCACAGATTCTCTTACAAATATTTATAACCGCTATGGATTTGATGAATTTGCAGAAAAAATGATTCAAAAAAATCAAAAAGCACATTTTGTGGCTGCGCTCCTTGATATCGATGATTTCAAGTTTATTAATGATATCTATGGACATAATTACGGAGACAGGGCACTAAAGAATCTTGCAGACAGCATGAAGACTTTTTTCCCATCCGATGCATTACTTGGAAGAAATGGTGGTGACGAATTCTGCATTCTTTTACCAAATTGTACTTTTGCAGAAGCAGATATACAGCTGCAGAAATTCACCAAACTTCCTAAATCATTCTCATACCATGGTAAGGAACATGCATTTTATATTTCTCTAGGATATGCAGAATATCCAACATTTGCATCCAATCGTTCACAACTCATGCGCTGCGCAGATGCCGCTCTTTATGAAATAAAGCTTCGTGGAAAAAATGGATGTATGGTCTACAGAGAAGGATTTCGGTCAGGTGCCCGCAAACAACTTGGATTCACATTCAAGGATATCTCTGAACATCTTCCAGGTGCATTCATCATATACAGAGCTGACAAAGAAGATGATGAACTATTTTTTGCAAATGATGAATTTCTTCATATGTCCGGATATAAAGATATAGATGAACTGTTCAGACTTACTGAGAAAAGTTTTCGCAACTTGATTCGTGAAGATGAACAGCAACAGATAGAATCAAGTATCTGGGAACAGATTGACAATGGCAATGAAAATGACTATATTCACTTTCATCTTCGAAAAGCTGACGGAACTTATTTTTCTGTTCTTGATCAGGGAAGAATTGTAGAGAGCCCGCAATACGGGAAAGTATTTTATGTATTGTTCATGGATTGGGAAGATATGCATATTCGTTACAATGATAAATTCGCAAGATAAAATATTGCAAAAAACAGAGCGTATGATCTATTTTCATATAATGTTTATGTCGGCAAGCTCTATCAAAAGGAAATCGACTTTGTTGCTCAGAGAAGCAACGAGAAGTTTTATATTCAGATCAGCGACAACATTTCCGGGCAGTAAACATTTGAGAGAGAATGCTTTCCTCGGCTTCAGATTCGAGATGCTTATCCGAAAATGATTATTGCTAGAACCAAACATCCCCAATATAGCTATGAAGGAATCGTAATTCACGATATAGCCGATTGGTTACTACAAGAATAAGCAAGGCGAACTGACACCCCCAAGCCCCTGTAGAATAAATAACGCCAGTACTGGATATCAAAAATCCCGCACCGGCGTTATTTATTAAAATATTTTGTTTTTTAATCTTCAACACTCTCTACTGAAACTTCTTTTTTCTTCCTACTTTTACCAGAAATCATCTTGTGTCCTGTATAAATAGCCATAATCATACAAAGCAAAGAACTTGCTGCAAAGTACTTATGACCTTCTTTTGATCCCTTATAACCTGTATAAAAAGTTCCAAGCATTGTAATCAGTGCACCGATAGACCAATATTTATGTGATTTCATTCAGATACCTCCTGCCTGATTATTCCGGGGCTCTCTGAGCCACCTGTCCGGACTTTGAGAGCCACCTGT